>JAYTTY010000278.1:0-7030 GCA_043744795.1 Zavarzinella sp.
GGTCCCACCACACGCCGGTCCCACCACACGCCGGTCCCACCACACGCCGGTCCCACCACACGCCGGTCCCACCACACGCCGGTCCCACCACACGGAAACGGAAACTGCTCGAGAGCAGAGTTCGGGACGATGTCACAGGCCGCTCGGGATTTTTCGGTCCAACGGACCGCTTAACATAGCCCAGCCCGCAAGGGCTGGGTCAACATGATCGGGATTTTTCGGTCCGACGGACCGCTTACCATAGCCCAGCCCGCTAGGGCTGGGTCAACATGATCGGGATTTTTCGGTCCAACGGACCGCTTACCATAGCCCAGCCCGCAAGGGCTGGGTCAACCGCCCGCCAACGACCTCGGTCTGAAGGACCGATTATCTTTGGGTTTCAGTCTGCGGTTCTCTGGCTGGCCTTGAGTGGATAAACGGCCCTTCAGGCCGACGGTTCTCGATGGTTCGCCAACCCAGCCCTTTCGGGCTGGGCTATGGTAAGCGGTCCGTTGGACCGAAAACCCGCCGAGTCCGCTTCGGCCGTTCAAAGTCCGCGATAACGGCGTCGGTCCGGGGCGCGGGCAGTGGAGGCTGGACGCTTCTTATTCCTCCGGCGTTGGCGCCGGCGCCGGCGCCTCTCGCCCGGCCGGCAGCGGCCCGCCGATCACGCGCTCCAATGTCGCCAGTCGGCGCTCGTAGTCGGCGCCCGCCGCGAAGGCGCGGTCGCGGAGTTCCACCAAGTTCCGCTGCGCCTCGATCAGGGTCAGGAACGGCGCCTTCCCAGTGACGTACGCCGACTGCGCGGACTTCACGTTCTCCGTCGCGGCGGGCAGGATCGTCTCCGCGTACAGCGTGACGGCTTGGGCGCTCTCGCCCGCCTGGGCGTACGCCTGCTGGATGTCGAAGGCGACTTGGTTCTGCTGCTGCGCGAGGGCCGCCCGCCGCTGCATCAGCATGGCCTCGGCCTCGGACACCGCGCCGTCTCGCCGCCCGAGTCGCAAGGGTAAGTTCAACCGCACGCCGACTTGCGGGCGCAGCCGCTGCTGGTTGTCGGCCGCCTGCCAGAAGGAGTCGAAGGCGGCCATCGTCTCAATGTCCGGGTAATACTCCTTGTGCGCCAAGGCGAGGGCCGCCGTGTCGGCGGCCACGCGCGCCTGGAGCGCTCGCAGGTCCGGCCGGCGGGCCATGGCCGCGTCCCGCAGGGCCGGGACGGCGGGGAGCGGCGCCGGGCGTTTCAGTTCCTTCGCCGGCGGGGGCAGGGGGGCTTCCGGCGGCCGGTTCATGAGCGTGTTGAGGCGGGCGACGGCGACGGTCTTCGCCCGGTCCACGCCGAGCCGGGCTTCGCGCCGCCGGCCGATCTCGACGTCCGCTTGCAGGAGATCCTGCTGCGGCGCCTGGCCGGTCTTGTACCGCGTCTCGGCGTTCCGCTTGAACTCGGCCAAGAGCGTCAGCCCCTCGGCGTTCACCTCGGCCGCCCGCTCGGCCAGGTAGTAGTCGGCGCAGGCGGTCCGCACGCTCTCGATGAGTTGGAGCTTCGTGTCCTCCAAGTCGAACCCGGCCGCCGTTTCTTGGGCTTGGGCCGCGTCGCCGCGGAGTTCCCGCTTGCCGGGGTAGGGGAACTTCTGGCTGACCTCGAACCGGGCGGCGTCGTTCACCTTGTTCGACCCGAGGCTCGCGGGGGCGACCCAACTCGAAAACGTCGGGTCGTCGAGCGAAGTCACTTGCGGCCGCCGGGCCGCCGCCGCCCGCACGGCCGCCGCCATCTGGGCGAGCGTCGGGTTCTGGGCGAGGACGTGCTCGATGACCGCCTGCGGGGTAAGCTCCTCGGCAAACGCGAGCGGCGGCGGCGTGACGACGGCTTGGACTGGCACGACGCCGTCCGGCGGGGCGGGGGCATCAGTTAGGCGCACGAAGTCCGCCGGCCGGGCCGGCAACCCCGCCGCGAAGTCCGTCCGGTGCGTGGCCAGCGGCGCGCAGCCGGCCGCGGCCCACCCGGCCATCAGGGTGAGGCGAAGCGGTCGAAATCGTCCGGCCCACGGCCCCACGACGGTCATTTCACGGCGCCCCCACTCCCAACTCTTCCGACATTATCGGTTTTGCCGGGCTTGCCGGGTGAAGGGATTGGGACGGATTTCACGGCGTGGCCATTCCGCGCCGAATTCCCGTCTCAACCTTGTGCCCCCCCGCCGGGTCAGTAAAATCTGTAGGTTGTACCCGGCCGCGTTTGGGCGCGCCGGGGCGGTTCTTATCCAACTCTGTGTGACGCAGAAGGACTTAGGGCGATGAACGACGGCTTGGCGCTGATTCGGTCCGGGGAACTCCTCTATTCGGACGACGTGGGCAAAGACGCCTGCGGCATCGGCGCCGTCGCCTCCAAAGACGGGAAACCCACGGCCGAGGTCGTCCGCAAGGCCGTCGTCGCGCTCAAGGCGCTGGAACACCGCGGCGGCGTCTGCGCCGACACCGGGGACGGCGCCGGCCTGACGTGCCAAGTCCCGCAAGACTTCTTCAAGGAAGAGGCCAAGCGGCTCAAGTTCGACCAGGCGAAGTACCTCAAGCCCGAGGACAAGCTCGTCGTCGGCGTCTTCTTCTTCAACGACCGCGACCAGGCCAAGTACGACCGGGCCAAGGCCCTCATCCACAAGGCCCTCAGCGGCGGGCCGGCCCACTGGTTCGGCTGGCGGGACATCCCCGTCAACGACGACGCGCTGCCGGCCCGCGCCTTGGCCGTCCGGCCCAAGAGCTTCGA
This sequence comes from Zavarzinella sp., assembly GCA_043744795.1. Classification (GTDB taxonomy): domain Bacteria; phylum Planctomycetota; class Planctomycetia; order Gemmatales; family Gemmataceae; genus Zavarzinella. The sequence continues at coordinate 2,732 of JAYTTY010000278.1, forward strand.
GCAACTGTTGCTGCGCTGCAACGACAACGTGCCGGCCGTCGAGAAGTGGCTGTACCGCCAGCGGCTCGCCCTGCGGCAGCAGTTCGTGGACGAGGGCCTGAGCGTCTACATGCCGTCGCTGTCGCCGACGCTCGTGAGCTACAAGGGGCTGCTGACCTCCCCGCAGTTCGCGGACTTCTACCCGGACTTGGCGCGGGACGACTTCGAGTCCGGCATCGCCATCTTCCACCGCCGGTACTCGACGAACACCTACCCGAACTGGGCCTTGGGCCAGCCGTTCCGGTACAGTTGCCATAACGGCGAAATCAACACCGTCCGCACGAACCGCAACGCGGTCCACGCCTACTCGCGCGGCCTGAAGCCGGCCATCCCGGGCGGCGACCTGCTCTCCCCCAAGATGAGCGACTCGGCCAGCCTGGACGAGTGGGTCGAGCACCTGATGCTCGAGCGCAACTGGAGCCTGCTGCGGGCCATCCGCCTCAGCGTGCCGCCGGTGTGGGACACCGAGGCCGGGTTCTGGGGCAAGGACGCCGTGGACCTGTTCGGCTACTGCCGCCGCACCTTCGGCAGCCTGTGCGCGTGGGACGGCCCGGCCGGCCTGATCGCCACCGACGGCCGCGTCGTCGTCGGGGCCGTGGACCGCATGGGCCTGCGCCCGGTGCGCTGGAGCGCCGACAAGCGCGGCTGGCTGTACATCGGGTCGGAGTCCGGCGTGTTCGGCGTGGACGCGGCCGACATCGTGGCCAGCGGGCAACTCCAGCCCGGCCAGATGATCGCCCTCGACACGCTGACGGGCGAGCGGCTCGACCACCACCAGACGATGAAGCGCGTCGCGGACGAGGCGAAGGCCGAACTCGGCAACGTCCACGAGGTCAACCGCAACGAAATCCTCGTCCCGGAAGGCTTCGACTTCACCACGCAGATCGACGACCAAGTCGGCGGGATGCTGTCGGCCCGCAAGTGGTCCCTCGACCACTTGCTGCAGGCCGCCGGGTGGGACTTCGAGCGGGCCGTGTTCGTGAAGGACATGGCCAAGCTCAAGAAGGAGCCGCTCGGGTCGATGGGGTACGACCGCGTGCTGACCATCTTCAGCAACCACCACCCCACCCTGTTCAAGTACCTGCAACAGACCTTCGCGGAAGTGACGAACCCGCCCATCGACCCGTACCGCGAGGGGGGGGCGATGTCGCTGGCCACCTACCTCGGCCGGCCGGGCGGGTTCCGCGACCGGGACGACAAGGCCGGCGCCCTGCCCGTGCGGCAGATGGAGTTGGCCTCCCCGGTGATTTCGGACGCCGTCGTCGAGGAAATCCGCCGCAACGAAGTCCTGGGCTACACGGCCATCGACGCGACGTTCCTGATGGCCGGCGGCGAGCAGTCGCTGCGGGAGGCGTTGCACCGCATCCGCAGTGAGGCCGAGAAGGCCGTCCACGCCGGGTACGCCGTCCTGTGCGTCTCGGACAAGGAAGCCGTCAACCGGGGCATCGTGCCGATCCCGTCGCAGCTCGCGCTCGGGGCCGTCCACACGTTCCTGTGCCAGCAGGGGCTGCGGGACAAGTGCAGCCTGATCGTCCAGGCGATGGACGTGCAGGAAGGCCACGACATTTGCTGCCTCGTCGGCTTCGGGGCCGACGCCGTCCACCCGTACCTGATGTTGCGGCTCATCAAGAACGGCCTGACGTACAAGGACGCCGAGACGAAGCAGGAAGTCACCATCTCGGCCCACGAGTGCCTGGAGAACCTGTTCGCCGCGCTGGAAGACTCGATCAAGAAGATCATCGCCAAGATGGGCATCACGACCATCGAGGGCTACCGCGGCGCCCAACTGTTCGAGGCCGTCGGCTTCGGCCCGCAGATCATGGAGTTCCTCGGCGACTTCCCCTCCCGCATCGCCGGGCTGAACTTGAAGGAACTCGTCGAAGACGCCCAGTGGCGCGTCGAGCAGGCCGAGAAGATGACCGTCCTCGGCCGCAACAAGGACTACATGGCCTTCAACGCCAAGGTCCGCATGGCCCTGCGCGACAGCGTGCGGGAGGCCCACCCCGAGCCGGAAGGCGCCGGCGGCGAGATCGCGTACACCGCCCCGCCGCAGGAGATTGACACGGCGGCCCCGCAGCGCGTCGCGGACAAGTGGCCCAAGTTCACGGACATGGTGAACACCCGCCCGCCGACGGTGCTGCGCGACCTGTTCCTCATCAAGAAGACCAACGCGACGACGCCGATGGGCGACGTGCAAGACGCGCTCGACCTGATCGTCAACCACTTCCGCGGCGCGGCCATGAGCCACGGCGCCCTGACGGCCGCGTCGCATCAGACGCTGGCGGCCGCGTTCAACGAGATTGGCGGGTTCAGCAACGCCGGCGAGGGGGGCGAGGCCCGCAACCGCAACGACGCGCCCGAGCGGCCGTGGGGGCCGTTCTGGGAAAAGACGCTGGCCGAGCGGGAGGCCCAGCCGGAGGTGTACGCCCTCAACGGCGACCTGCGCAAGAGCCGGTTCCGCAGCCGCATCCGGCAGGTGGCGTCCGGCCGCTTCGGCGTGGACGCCGAGTATCTGATGAACGCGGACGAGATCCAGATCAAGATGGCTCAAGGCGCCAAGCCCGGCGAGGGCGGGCAGTTGATGGGCAAGAAGGTGACGAAGGAGATTGCCGAGATCCGCTTCGGCCGGCCGGGCAACGACCTCATCAGCCCGCCGCCGCACCACGACATCTACTCCATCGAGGACTTGGCCCAACTCATCCACGACTTGAAGGCCGTCAAGCCGGGCGTGCCGGTCAGCGTGAAGCTGGTCGCGGTCGAGAACATCGGGACCATCGCGGTCGGCGTCGCCAAGGCCGGGGCCAACATCATCGAGATCGACGGCATCGACGGCGGCACCGGGGCGGCCATGCTCTCCAGCAAGGAGCACGCCGGCCTGCCGAGCGAGATGGGCTTGGCCGAGGCGCACCAAGCCTTGGTGACGAACGGCATGCGCGGCAGCGTGGTCCTTCGCGTCGGCGGCGGCATCAAGAACGGGCACGACGTCATCAAGTACGCGTGCTTCGGGGCCGAGCAGTTCAGCTTCGGGCAGGCCCTGATGGTGTCCGTCGGGTGCATCGTCTGCAAGAGTTGCCACATCCCGAACTGCCCGACCGGCATCACCGGGACGCAGGGCGAGTACAAGGGGCACCCGGAACACACCAAGGCGTACCTGCACCAAGTCGCCGGGGAAGTCCGCGTGTTGCTCTCTCAGATGGGCTTCAAGCACATCCGCGAGCTGGCCGGCAAGAGCGACCTGCTCATCAAGAACCCCAGCCTGCCCGGCCGGGCCGCGCTGGCGGACGTGAGCAAGTTCATCCGGCCGGACATGGCCCTGGACGCCCTCGCCCAAAACTTCCCGCAGACCACGGGCAACGCCGGCGTGTGCGGCCCGCTCGGCGCGAAGACGATGAACGAGACGATGACGGACGACGCCCAGGCCGCCGTGGACGCGGGCACGAGCGCCGACCTGTCGTACCGCATCCGCAACAGCGACCGCTCCGTCGGGGCGACGCTCGCCGGGCTGATCGCCAAGACCTACGGCCGCGAGGGCATCCCCGGCAACCGGCGCGTGAAGGCCAGCTTCACGGGCGAGGCCGGCCAGAGCTTCGGCGCGTGGTGCGTCAACAGCCTCGACTTGGAACTCAAGGGCTTCGCCCAGGACGGCGTCGCCAAGGGCATCTCCGGCGGCACCGTCGTCGTGTCGCTCGACTACAAGGCCAGCGACTACGGCGGCGTGATCCAGAGCGTGGCCGGCAACAACATCGGCTACGGGGCCACCGGCGGGACGATCTTCCTCGGCGGCCAAGCCGGCCACCGGCTCGGCATCCGCAACTCCGGGGCGACCATCGTCGCCGAGGCCGCCGGCAAGTACGCCTGCGAGTACATGACCCGCGGCCGCGTCGTCATCCTCGGCCCCATCGAGAACGAAGTCGGCTCCGGCATGACCGGCGGCGAGCTGATCGTCCTCGACGAGGAGGGGGACTTGGCCCTCAAGCTGCACGGCAAGAGCGTGGCGGTGATCGACTGCAACTACGTCGATTACGAGTGGATCCACCCGCTTGTGATTGCCTACCACGCCCGCACCGACAGCCGGCAGGCCGCCGCTATCCTGAAGAACTGGACGGAAGTCCGCCGCTCGCGCAAGCTCCGCAAGGTGCTGCCGCTGGCCGTCGCCCGCAAGATGGAAGACTTCGCGGCGACGGGGACGAACGCCGGCTGATTCGGGGTTGAAAACAAGATTAACCACAAAGGCACGAAGGTCACACGAAGTTTCACGAA
>JAYTTY010000279.1:0-26312 GCA_043744795.1 Zavarzinella sp.
GAGGGGGGACCAGAGGTCGCCGCCTGTATGTGGTGTACGCTTGCTCCCCCTCTCCGCCGCGGAGAGGGGGCCGGGGGGTGAGGTTGCCTTTGCCCCTCACAATTTCGCCACTTTATTCCGCAGCCAGTGGTCAACCAGCACGATGGCGAACATCGCTTCGCCCATCGGCACGAAGCGCGGCAACAAACACGGGTCGTGACGGCCGCGAGTGAGAATCTCGGTCGGCTCGCCGTGGCGGTTCACCGTGGGTTGGGAGCGTGGCAGACTGCTCGTCGGCTTGATGGCGACGCGGCAAATGATCGGCATGCCGCTGGTGATGCCGCCCAACATGCCGCCGTGGTTGTTGGTGCGGGTGGCGATGTGGCCGTGGTCGCTAACAAACAGGTCGTTGTTTTGGCTGCCGCGCATCGTGGCGACGGCGAAGCCGGCCCCGTACTCGAAAGCCGTCACGGCGGGCAGGGAGAGCATCGCCTTCGCCAGATCGGCCTTCACCTTGTCGAACACCGGCTCGCCCAAGCCCGGCGGGACGTTGACGGCCACCATCTCGCACACGCCGCCGATCGAGTCGCGGTCCTTGCGGACTTCCTCGATCAGCAAGATCATCCGCTCGGCGATCGCACCGTCCGGGCAGCGGACGATGTTGGCTTCCACCTGTTCCAGCGTCACGGCCGTCGGGTCCGGCACGGGGCAGACGATCTCGCCGACCTGCTTCACGTACCCCAACACGCGAACGCCGACCGTGGCCAACAGCTTCTTGGCAATCGCCCCGGCCGCCACGCGGCAAATCGTCTCGCGGGCGCTGGACCGGCCGCCGCCGCGGTAGTCGCGGAAGCCGTACTTGGCGTCGAACGTGTAGTCCGCGTGGCCGGGGCGGTACTTGTCCTTGATGTCCCCGTAGTCCCCGCTGCGCTGGTCCGAATTGCGGAACAGCAGGCCGATGGAGGTGCCGTCCGTCTTACCCTCGAAGACGCCGGACAGAATCTCCGGCAAGTCGGCCTCGTCCCGCTGGGTGGTGATCTTGGACTGCCCCGGCCGCCGGCGGGCCAAGTCGGGCAGCAAATCGTCCACGCCCAAGGGCAGCCCGGCCGGGCAGCCGTCGATGATGCACACGTACCCCGGCCCGTGGCTGACGCCCGCCGTGGTCACTCGAAACCGCTCGCCGAAGGTGTTTGCTGGCATAATCGGATTATACGGCCCGCCGCGGCGACGCTTGAGCGACCGGCGGCCGTGGATCGCTTGCGGTGTGTCGGCGGGCGGTATGATGAACGGTGCCCCGGCTCGCCGGCTCGCCGGGGCGTAGAAACGGGAGAATATCGGATGAAGCGCTTCCTCTTGGTGATCGCCGGGTTCGTCTCCGCCGCCGCCGCCTCGGCCCAAGAGGGGACGCGCTTCGGCGTGCTGGTGAACGAGGACTTGTACAAGCAGAAGACGCCGAAGGAGGCGCTCGGCTCGGTGATCTTGGCCATCGAGCGGGACCGGCTCGACTACCTCGCCGCCTACCTGATGCCCAAGGATTTCGTGGACGGCCGTCTGCAAAAGTCGGCGGCGTACTTCGAGAAGATCGCCGCGGAGCAATTGAACGGGACCGCCCAAGTCGCCGGCCTCTCGGGGGCCGAACTGCAAGTCCGCGTCCGCGAGAAGGCCGAAGCCCTGAACTTCCGCCGGCTCACGGAAACGGTCAAGGCGAAGCTGGCCGACGAGCCGGACAACCTGAAGACGCTGAAGCGGTTTTCGCGGGAAGGCGACGTCACCGAAGCCGGCGACACGGCCACGGTGACGCTCAAGGACGTGAAGGACCGCACCGTCTTCCTAAGAAAGGTGGATGCCCGGTGGGTCTTCGAGAACCGCCGGGAGGAACCCGCCAAAGAGTGACCCCGCGATGACCGACCTCCGCAGCGACACCGTGACCAAGCCGACCCCGGACATGCGGGCGGCGATGGCGGCCGCCGACGTGGGGGACGACGTGTACGCGGAAGACCCGACGATCAATCTGCTCCAGGACCGCGTCGCCCGACTGCTCGGCAAGGAAGCCGCCCTCTTCGTGCCGTCGGGCACCATGTCGAACCAAATCGCCGTCCGCGTCCACTGCCGGCCCGGCGACGAGATGCTGTGCGACGATCATTGCCACATCTTCACATGGGAAGCCGGCGCCGCCGCGACGCTCAGCGGCGTAACTTCCCGCACTGTCCCCGGCGATTACGGCGTCTTGGACGTGACCCAGCTCCGCGACAAAATCCGGCCGACGAACGAGCACTACGCCCAGACGCGCCTCGTCTCGCTGGAGAACACGCACAACCGCGGCGGCGGCCGCGTGTACCCCATCGACAAAATCCGGGCCATCTCCGACTGGGCGCACGCCAACCACTTAATGATGCACCTCGACGGCGCCCGCCTCTGGAACGCCCACGTCGCCAGCGGCGTCGCGCTGGCCGACTGGGCGGCCCCGTTCGACTCCGTCTCCGTGTGCTTCAGCAAAGGCTTGGGCGCCCCGGTCGGCTCCGCGCTGGTCGGCCCGAAGGACTTCATCGCCAAGGCCAGGCGCATCCGCAAACTCTTCGGCGGCGCCATCCGCCAAGGCGGCATCCTCGCCGCCGGCGCCCTGTACGCGCTGGACAACCACGTCGCCCGCCTCGCCGACGACCACCGCAACGCCAAGACCATCGCCCAAGCCGTGGCCGACACGCCGGGCCTGCGCTTGGACCCGCCTTACGTCGAAACCAATCTGGTGTGGTTCGAAGCCGACCCGAAGTTGATTTCAGCCTGCGGCTTCGTGGACGCGATGCAAGCCGAGGGGGTTTTGATGAGTGTGCTGGGCGCGAACACCCTGCGGGCCTGCACCCACTTGGACGTGTCCGCGAAACAGGCCGAGTTTGTGGCCGAGAAATTGCGGGCGGTGTGCCAAAAATTGCCGAAGCCCACGGGAGACGGCGACGAGGGGTTTGATTGAGATCCAAAACCATTTTTAGCCACGGATCGAACACTGACGAAACACGGATAAAGGCGGAAGAGAAGAACTTCACCACAGAGGACACAGAGAGCACAGAGAAAGCCAAAACAGAGAAAAAGGCATTATAAGAATGTCTTCTCCGCCTCTGTCTTTCCTCTGTGGTCTCTGTGTCCTCTGTGGTGAAGTTCTTCTCTTTGCTTCTCTGGTCTTCCGCCTTTATCCGTGTTTCGCCCGTGTTCGATCCGTGGCTAAAAAATGTCTTTCTCAATCCACCACCGGCAACCGCACTCGGCCCGTCTCCGCCCCAGCCGGCCCGTTCCCTTCGCCCTCGTTCAAAAACACGTGCAGGGGGGCGTACCGCCACGGCAGGCCCAACTCGTCCGCGAGACTCTTCAATTCCGTCAGCCCCCGCTCGCTGATCTCCTGCCCCGTCCCTTCATACGCCGGGTCGCAGAAGTACACGCGACAACCCAACGGGCGCGGGTCGCGGGCGGTGCAAAGATTGTTGACTTGGAAGGGGCAGAAGTCCCGCGTGACCGGCTTGGCGTACGACGGGGCGTGGGCCAGCAGCACATCCGCTTCGAGCTGGCTGATGAACAGCGTGTGCCCGTACTCCGTGAACCGGCAACACCGGCCGGAGGCGTCGCACTTCGGGCCGAAGGCGGCCACGGCCTTGTCGGCGGCCGCGTAAATCTCCCGCACGCGGGCTTCCACGTCGGCGGTCATACGCGGACCGTGGCAATGCGCTTGAGGATTTCTTCGGACGGGATCAACTCTCCGTGATTGCAGCCGGGGCAACCTTCGGCGGTGCGTTGCCAAGTGGCTTCGCTCTTCATGTTGCTCTCCCAGAACGGCCACGTCCGACACTGCTTCGGGCGTGCGGCGTAAACCGTGCAGCCCGTGCCGCGCTCCCAGAAAATGCAGTCGTCGTTGGCCTTCTCCCGCAGCGACCGCCGCGACCCGACCTTGCGCGTGTACACCCCGCGGACGGTCTCCAGTGGCTCCCCGAGATGGTCAGCCAAGGCGGCGATCTCGGCGTCGTCCACCCACACGTACCCCGGGAACCCGGCGCAGCAGTCGCCGCACTGGGTGCAGGTGAAGTGAAGCCCGTCCTTGAACCACGGCTCGGCCATCGGGGACATTTCTCGGCGGGTGAGGGGACGGGGGTTATTGTACACGACATCACCACCCATCAAAAACCCGTTTAGCCGCGACGCGACGCACCGGAGCGGAGCGCGGGGCCGACGCCCAATGAAACCGACTAACCACAGAGGCACAGAGGACACAGAGAAGAGAAATGCCGAGAAGAAGCAGTCCGAGAAATGTCTTAACTCGGTTTTGCTTTCTCTGTGTCCTCTGTGCCTCTGTGGTTAGTCGGTTTTGGGTTTAAGGCCGCGCTCCACTCCGAAGCGTCGCGTCGCGGCTAAACGGGTTCTCGCCGGGTTAGGGCGTTGAACCGTGTTTGTGTAAGATGTCAGGTATGACCAACACCCGCCGAAAGCCCGAACTGCTCGCCCCCGCCGGGGATTGGGACGCCTTGCGCGCGGCGTGCGCCAACGGGGCGGACGCCGTTTACTTCGGGTTGGACCGCTTCAACGCCCGGCACCGGGCGACGAACTTCACCGAGGACGAACTGCCCAAGGTGATGGCGTTCCTGCACGCGCGAAATGTTCGCGGGTTCGTGACGTTGAACACGCTGATCTTTAGCGATGAGTTGCCGGACATCGCGGCGTATTTGCAAGTCATCGCGGCGGCCGGGGCGGACGCGGTCATCGTGCAAGACCTCGGGCTGGCGATCCTGATTCGCCGGCTGGTTCCGAAGTTGGAAATCCACGCATCGACGCAGATGACCCTCACGGAGAGCCGGGGGGTAATGTTCGCTTCCAAGAAACTCGGGGCCGAGCGCGTGGTGCTGGGGCGGGAGTTGTCGGTGGCCGAGATTCGCCGCGTGTGGGAAGAGACGGGCGTCACCATTGAGACGTTCGTCCACGGGGCGCTGTGCGTCGCGTACTCGGGACAGTGCTTGACCAGCGAGGCCCTCGGCGGCCGCAGCGCCAACCGCGGGCAGTGCGCCCAGGCGTGCCGGCTGCCGTACGAGATGTACGTGGACGGCGAACGCCGGGAACTCGGGGACCGGGCCTATATGCTCAGCCCGTCCGACCTCGCCGGGTACGCCCAAGTCTCGGACATGTTCAACGCGGGCGTCACCAGTTTCAAGATCGAAGGCCGGCTCAAGGGGCCGGAGTATGTGGCCGCCGCCGCGACGACGTACCGGCAGGCGATTGACGAAGCGGCCAAGGGGGCCGCGTTCCAGATAACGGACCGGCAACTGCGGGACATGGAACAGACTTTTTCGCGCGGGTTCACGCCCGGCTTCCTCGACGGGCCGAACCACCAGCGACTGGTGCGCGGGCGGTTCCCCAAGAGTCGCGGCCTGCGCATCGGCAAAGTGGCCGGCCTTACCCGCAAGGCGGTGCGCATCAACCTGCAACTGGACGGCCCCGTCGATGAACTCGTGAAGCCCGGCGACGGCCTGTTGTTCGACATCGGCACGCCGCAAGAAAAGGAGCCGGGCGGCCGCGTCTGGCGGGTGGAAACCCAGCCCGGCAGCCGCTTCGTGGACGTGGCCTTCGACGCCGAGAGCTTCGACCTCTCGGCCGTCCCGACCGGGTGCGACGTGTACAAGACGGACGACCCGGCCACGCGCAAGCGGCTGGAACAGACCTACGCCCGCGACCCGATTGTCCGCCGCACGCCGATCACGGTAACACTGACCGGCGACATCGGCGGCCCGCTGACGGCGACGGCGACGGACACCGCCGGCCACGCCGCGACAGCCACATGGCCCGGCCCGCTGGTCCTTGCCACCAAGCAGCCGACGGGCGGGGACGCCGTCCGCGAACAACTCTCGCGCCTCGGGGACACGCCGTTTGAACTCGCGGGCGTGACGGCGAACACCCCGCCGGCCGCGATGATCCCGAAGAGCGTGTTGAACGACCTGCGCCGACAACTGGCCGAGGCGCTGATCGCCCAGCGCGAGGCCGGGAAACGAGTCACCGTCGGTGATGTGGACGCGCTGAACCATCTGCGGGCCGAGATCGCGTCGCGGGCGGTGACATCGACATTGGTTGAATCCGTCCTCACGGTGCAGGTTCACACGATCGAACAATTGAAGGCCGTGCTGCCGTTGAAGCCGGCGATGGTGTACGCGGACTTCGAGGACGTGCGCCGCTACCGCGAGGCCGTCCCGCTGGCCAACGCGGCCGGCGTGCCCATCGGCCTCGCCACGCTGCGCATCCTGAAGCCGGGGGACGAAGGGTTCCTCAAGCCGATCCTGTGGGCGAAGCCGGACGCCGTGCTGGTCCGCAATCTCGGGGCCGTCGGCTACTTCCGCGAACACGCCCCGGAACTGCCGCTGGTGGGCGACTTCTCCTTGAACGTCGCCAACGAGATCACCGCCGACGTACTGATGGCCGAGGGACTGACCCGCCTCGTGCCGAGTTACGACTTGAACTGGGACCAACTGGCCGCGCTGCTGAAGAACGCCCCGGCCGCGTGGTTCGAGCCGGTGATCCACCAGCACATGCCCATGTTTCACATGGAGCACTGCGTCTTCGCCGCGTACCTGTCGAAAGGCAAAGACTGGCGCGACTGCGGCCGCCCGTGCGACCGCCACACCGTGGACCTGCGCGACCGCGTCGGGGCCGTCTTCCCCGTGACGCCGGACGCCGGCTGCCGCAACACCGTGTTCAACAGCGTGCCGCAGTCCGGGGCCGAGTACGTGCAACGCATGCAAGCCCTCGGCGTCCGCCGCTTCCGCATCGACTTAGTGCGCGAGACGCCGGACGAAGCGGTCGCCTTGGTGGAAACCTACCGCCGGGTGTTGGCCGGAGCCGACGACGGCCGGCAAACATGGCAACGCCTGCGGGCGATGAACCAACTCGGCGTCACCCGCGGGACGCTGCAACTGGTGTGACGCGAACGGCTACGGCGGCATTCGAAAGGACGCAGCGGCCTCGTCGAATTTTCGGTCCAACGGACCGATTAACATAGCCCAGCCCGAAAGGGCTGGGTTAGCGAACCATCTAGAGTCGTCGGTCTGAAGGACCGATTAAAGCTGCGGCCTGTTGGGGCAGCCCCCGTGATCGGGGAGTTTTAATCGGTCCTTCAGACCGAGGCTATGGGCGTGTGGTTGACCCAGCCCTTTCGGGCTGGGCTATGTTAATCGGTCCGTTGGACCGAAAATCCGAGCCACTTGCCACATCGTTCCAAACGCCCGTCTCGTTCAACCAGCCGCCGGGATCAACCCGGCGGCGCGTCACTTCTTCTCCAACACTTTTGCCGCGGCGGGGTCGGCCTCTTTCGTCACGGAGACGTTGTCCCCTTCCGGGACCGTGACCGGGCGCACGGCCGGCTGGCTGAATTCGAGCAGCCAATACATGGCGATCACCCCGCTGCCGACGACAAAGACAAAGGCCCCGAAGAGCGCCGCCACGCCGATCACCGCCCACCACGTCCAATGGCGTCGCCGGATCGCGGCCGTGACCACGCGGATGTCGGCGTTGCGCCGGTCTTTCCTCTTCCACCCGCGGACCCCTAATAAGAAGAGGGCCACCACCCCGATGACGGCCCCGATCGCCCGGTTTTCCCCCACGTCTTCGACAAATCGCAACAAGCCAAAGGACACCGCGCCGGCGATGGCGGCGGCGCCAATGCCCCACCACTGAGGCCAGCGGCGCGGCTTCGGCGTTTTCGGCATGATCGGGCCTTGGCCATTTGCCAGCGCCTCCGCCACTTCTTGGGCGGTGGCGTAGCGGGCGGCCGGGTCTTTGGCGTGCAGCTTGGCGATCACGTCGCACAGCCACCTCGGCGCTTCGGGGATGATGTCGCGGATCGGCCGGGGCGTGTCTTCCGTCACGCGCCGCAGGACGGCCAACGTCGTGTCGGCCCGGAACGGCGGGCGGCCGGTCGTCATCACATAGAGCAAACTGCCCAAGCTGAACAAGTCGGCCCGCTGGTCGATCGGCTTGCCCAGCGCCTGCTCCGGGGCCATGTACATCGGCGTGCCGATGATCTGTCCGCTCTGCGTCACGCTGGCGTCGTCCGCGGTGCGGGCCAGCCCGAAGTCCGTGAGCTTCACGCGCGGCTCCGGGCCGGCCTCCAGCAGAACATTCGCCGGCTTCACGTCCCGGTGGATCAGCCCCATCGCGTGGGCGGCGGCCAGCCCGTCCGCGACTTGCCGGCCCAGCCGCCGCACTTCGCCGGCGTCCAGCGGGCCGGCGCGGTCGATGTGCTGTTGCAGCGTCTCGCCGGGGATGTACTCCATCACCAAGTGCGGCAACGGCGCCTCTTCGACGGCGTGGACCGCCACGACGTTCTCGTGCCGGACGGCCGCCGCCGCCCGCGCCTCCCGCAGGAAGCGTTTCCGCGGCGGGGACGTGGCCGCGAAGGCTTGGGCCAAGACTTTGATGGCGACCATGCGGTGCAGGGTAGTGTCGAAGGCTTTCAACACGATGCCGAACCCGCCGCGGCCCAGGACTTCCAGCACGTCGTAATGGCCGAGCCGGCCGAGGTGGCCCGGCTGCGTCGGCGGGGCGAGGAAGTTCAGGTCGTTCTCGTCGGCGTCAACGGTGTCCGACCCCGGTTGACGGGCCATCTGCTCGACGGCCGGCACGTCCAGAAACTCGCCCGAGGCGTCCCCGGCCGCCAGCAATGTCTCCACGCGCCGCCGCAGGGCCGCGTCCGCGGCACAGATGCTGTCGAGGTAGCCCGCCCGCCGGGCCGGGTCTTGAATGTCGCGGGCGGTCTGGAAGATGGTCGCTTCGGTCATGGGCCGGCCCCGTGCAGGGAGGGAAGATCGGGCTTCACCATCCCGTGCGAAATCGGCGGGCGAAGTCGGCCAGGAATTTTTGGAAATGTCACTCGGCGACGGCCGTCTCGACCCGCAGCCACGCGCGGGCGTATTCCCACAGGCGGCCGGCCGAGCGGACGGAAATCCCGAGGGCGTCCGCGGCCTGTTCCGTCGTCAGCCCGGCGAAGTAACGCAGTTGCACCAATTTCGCCGCCTCCGGGTTGGCCGCCGCGAGCGCGTCGAGGGCCGCGTCCAAGGCGAGCAAATCTTCCCGCGGCTCCGGGGCGGCCAGCGGAACCTCGTCGGCGTCGTGCCGGGCCAAGCCGCCGCCGTGCTTTTGGCTCCGCTTGCGGCGGGCGTTCTCCACTAAGATGCGCCGCATGGCCTCGGCCGCCGCCCCGAAGAAGTGCCCCCGCCCGTTCCACGCCGGCCCCGCGTCTGGCCCGACCAGCCGCAAGTACGCCTCGTGCACCAACGCGGTCGCCTGCAACGTCTGCCCCGGCTTCTCCGCGGCCAGACGCACGGCCGCGAGCCGGCGCAGCTCCTCGTACACCGCCGGCAACAGGGCCGCCTGGGCGGCCGGGTCGCCGGCCGCGGCCGTCTCGATCAACCGCGTCACGTCGGCCATAACACTCCGCCGGCCCGAAAAAGCCCCTTCTCCCGAACCCGGCCAGCCGCTAAAGTATCCTATGCTGGACCGTGGCCCCGCCGCGGGTTCGACATTTTGGGGAATGGTGTAACGGTAGCATATCCGGCTCTGAACCGGCTAGTCATGGTTCGAATCCATGTTCCCCAGTTCGCATTTCTTTCGACGTTCTCCGTCGCTTCGTTTCCAACCATCATCCCGCGCTCGTCGCTCGTCTAACAGGGTGTGAGCCGTCGCCCGGACACGAAGGGGCATTGTCATGGCCAGATGGGTATTGCTCGGCGTCCTCCTGCTCTCCTCGCCGTTGGCTCTCGCGGCCGAGCCGGCGGTTCCGGCCGAGAAGGCGGAAAAAATGGTCCCCCTCGGGACGGTCGCGGTCGGGGATTACACGGGGCAGGTGTTGTTCCAGGCGCCGGCGGACGACGGGAAGGGGTATCGCGTCAATGGTGACGATGGCGTTGGTCAGGTCGAGTTGGGCCGGCAACGCGGGAATCGCCGTGATGTCGTCCGATTTCGCCGCCGTCGCGACCTGGCCCGGGGCGACGCCCGCCTCGCTCGCTCAGGCGCTGACGACGTGCGACGGGCCGAGATTGTTGCCCGCGTCGCGCGAGCCGCGGCAGGTCTTGCCGTCGATGGCCGCCAGGCGGCGTCTGCCCTCGGGAGAACTGGGAAAGACCGCTTCGGCCCAGCGGCGGATGCCTTGTTGAAACGCCTCGGGCTTCAGGACCATCAGCAATCGCCGCAGGCAGTCACGCGACGGCAATCCGTTTGGCAGGGCCAGGAGTCGTTTCAGCCGTCCTTGCTGAAGAGTCGACCAGCGGTGAATCGCCGTCGGCCCCGGACAGCCACGGATGATTCCACAGGCCGCGATGACAATCTGTTGGAAGACGCCGTGGCGCGCCGGGTCGCGGCCGCCGAAAAAAAAAGGCCCCGGTCCGCCAATGTCCGTGCGGGCGAGGCCGCGAAAACCGCGGGCCGAAGGGGCGCCAACTGGTGACGGCCGTCGGCGTCGTCGCCGTCACCCGACGCTACTGGCAGCGCCGGTGCGGCCAGCCCGGCGCGTACGCGGCGGACGACGTGTGCGGCCTCGACGGCTGGCTGAGCCGGGTCGTGCAAAAACACGCCTGTCGGCTGGCGGCGGACACGTCGTTGGCGGCGGCGAGCGAACACCTGCGGGAGATGCCCGGCGTCCGGGCGTGCGCGGAGACGACCCGCACCGCCGTCGGGCGGCACGGCAAGGCGATGGCCGCGTTCCCGCCGTCCGACCCGGTCATGGCGGCGGCCTTCCGGAAGGCCCCGGGTGAGGTCGCGTTCGCCGTTGACGCGGGTAAAGTCAACACGCGGGGGACGGGTGGAAAGACCTGAAAATCGCGGTGATTTCGACGCGGGAGGCGGCGAAACCGGCCTCGCCGACGGCGTGGGACAACCGGCGTCCGCCGGCGGCGACGACGGTCTT
The DNA here is from genome assembly GCA_043744795.1 of Zavarzinella sp. Taxonomy (GTDB): domain Bacteria; phylum Planctomycetota; class Planctomycetia; order Gemmatales; family Gemmataceae; genus Zavarzinella. The sequence goes on from JAYTTY010000279.1 coordinate 10,901, forward strand.
GGCGTTCGCCATGATCGCCACGGCGAAGACATTTCGGCGGGGCTGGCGGGGCCGGTTGCCTTTGGCCACCCATTTTCCTTGACACCGTCCCGCCGCCGCCGGACAATCAACTCATCCCGGAGGGGAGCAACTCTCATGACGTTAACGAAGAAGCAAACGCGCTGGGTGATCGTCGGGGCCGTCGTGCTGGCGGCGCTGGCGGTCCTGAACCCGAGCTATTCCCGCGTCGAGGTCGGCGGGCCGGACGGCTTGCGCGTCGAGAAGGCCGGCTTCGGGCCGGGCCGCGTGGGGGCCGTCACCCGCGTCCACGCGGACGAGAACAAAATTCACATCGACGTGCAGTAACGTCTCATTGCCCGGCGATGCGCCGGGTCATCCACACTTCGCCGGCCAAGACCACGATCACCAGCAGCCAGAGCAGCCACCAAAACTCCATCTGCGGCTCGGCGTCCCCCGTGACCGCGATGACCTCGCCGGGGTTCTTCTTCGGCTCCCACGTCGGGATCAGCCGCCGCATGGCAATGCGGTCGTCGTCAGAGAGGCCTTTTAACTGCGACTCGCCGGCGTCCGGCTGCACCACGAAATACTGCACCCGCCCGGTGTCCGTCGTCACGCGGTAGACGCCGGTGTCCTTCGTGTCGTCGTAAGTGAAGGGCCACTCGGCCACGGCAATCCGCTGGGCCGGGCCGTCCGGCGGATGCACGGTGACGGGGCCGGGCCGCTCGCCGTCGCGGGGCCGGAAGACGATCGGCTGGCGCGCCTCCAAGTTGGCGTCCCCGCCGCGGGCGGCCGCGAGGTAATAGACGAGTTCGTGCGTCAGCCGCACGTAGTCGCCGAGGTCGGTCAGGTTGGTGCGCCAGGAGTTGTCCAGCGGCACGGCTGAAAGAATCACGTCCCCGCGGCCGAACGGCTTTTCCACCAAGAGCGGTTGGCGGTTCGTCAGCACGGCCACGGGCAGGCCGGCGCCGTCGCCGGTGGCCTGCACTTTCCAGTGGCGGGGGAAGTAGGCGCTGCCGGCCAGCGTGCCGGGGTCTTCGCTCTTGAACGAATCGAGGAACGGGCTTTCCAGACTCGCGGCCGACACGCGCGGGGCCTTGGCCACGTCGTCGGCGTCCCCCACGGGTTCGATCAGCCGGGCCGGCAGCCAGCCGCGGCCGTCGTGGTACAGGTCCCGATTGAAGGCGGCGCCGTCCGTCTTTGTGCCGAGGGTCACGAGGACGCCGCCGCCGGCGGTCAGGAATTCTTCGACGGCCTTCGCTTGGTCCGGCCGCAGGGACGGGACGTTGAACAGGATCAACACCCGTGGGACGGTGTTGGCGTCCCGGCCCGCCGGGCGCGTCAACATGTCCGGCGTGAACTCGGCCGGGGAGACCATTTTCAGCAGGAAGCTCGGCGCCGTGTCCCGCGGCGGGGCGAGCGCGTCCCGCAGGAAGTCGGCCCCGCCGCCCCGGCCGTCGCCGCCGACCAGCAGCAGCGGCACCGTCGGCATCACCTCGATGGCGAAGTCCTGTCGGTTGTCGCCCGGCATGGCGTCGTCGTCAATCAGCACGCTGACCAAATGTGACCCCGGCGTCGTGAACCGGGCGGGGAACGTCAGCGGAATGCGGCCACTTCCCACAAGCGTCGGCGGCGCCTGCTCCCCGCCCGGCCGGCCGTCGATCTCGAACCGCACTTTCGGCGGCCCCTTGCCGGGGTCGGCGCCGAGCAGTTGCAGTTCCGTTTTGAACGTCACCTCCCGGCCAACGGCCGCCACGCCGCGCGTGGACACGATCGGCGTCAGCGACCAGTTCGGGGCGGTCTCCGGCCGGTCGGGGACGACGTTCACCGCCCACACGTTCGGCCAGTCCGCTTCCGGGATGGCGCTGGAGAGGAGTTCCAAGAGGGAAAGGGATTTCGGGTCGGCGAAGCCGTGCCGCTGGCCGTCCGTCAGGATCACGATGTCTTTCTGGGTCATCCCGCTGGCGGCGAGCAATTGCGTCGCCTCCCGTAAGGCCGCCGCGAGGTTGATGCCGCCGCGCGGCTTCGGCATGTCCCGCACCGCCCCGGCGACGAGCGGCAGGTCCGTGGACAGTCGTTCGACGACCCAGACGGGCTGCTGTTTCGCCTGCACCACGGCGACGGCGTCCCCCGGTTGCAGTTGCCCGATGAAGTTGGCGGCCCACTGCTTGGCCGTGTCGTGGGCCGTGACCCCGTCGTGCCGGTAGCCCATGCTGAAGGAGCCGTCGACCACGATGACGACGGCCCGGTTCGGCCGCGGGCTGATCTTCGCCAGCCACGGCGACTTCACCCACGGCGACGCCACGCCGAGGACCAGGAGGGCGATGGCCCCCATGCGCAACAGCATCAGGAAGAACTGTTCAAGGAAGATTTTTTTGCGAGTCCGCTCGGAGACGTGCAGGAACCGCATCGCCGCCCAGTCGAGCGTGTCGAACCGGCGGCGGTTCAACAAGTGAACCAACGGCGGGATCGCCAGGGCCAGAAAGCCGAACAAAAATGCGGGGGCGAGCAATCCCATGTCAGGCTTCAGTTTCTGAAATGAGGCGCCATGTTTCGCTTTTATAAGGATTAGGACTTACGCAGTCGCCATGTCCGGCAGGTTGTCGAGCGGTCGTTCGATGTACCGCCGGACGGCGTCGCGGATGATCCGCTGCTTCGCCGCGAACCAACGGATCCCGGTCGTGAACCGCTGCCATTCCAGCCGGACGAAGGCCCGGAGGCACAAGCCGATGTGGTTGACGTGCGCCCGCGTTGACCGGCGCTGGCGCCCGTCGACGCCCGTGTTCTGCCTCCGCCCGCGGTGCAACTCCTCGATGCCCCGACGCCACTCGGCCCACTTGAGCCGCGTCACGTTCATGGCCCTGAACATACACGGCCGCGGCCGAAAGCGCAATACCCTAACTCAACCAACTGCGTAACTCCTACTCTGTATTTGGTTTTCCTCTGCGCTCTCTGTGTCCTCTGTGGTTATCGCTTTTTTAAGGCGTCAGCCCTTCAGCATGTCGTCGTGCCGCATGCCGCTCGGGGGGCAGTCGGCCTTGCGGCAATTCGCCAGCGCCGTCACCGCCCCGGCGTGCTGCTCGGCGTCGTTGTCTTCCCACTCGATGCTGACGGCTCCGTCGAAGCCGACGCGGTTCAGTTCGATGAAGATTTCTTCCAGACTATTCGCGTCCCGCTGCGTCCCGGCCGTCACGAAGTTCCAGCCGTTGGCCCAGTGGCCCATCGGGCGGTGCCCGCCGAGGCGGCCGGCCCGCGTGTGTTCGCGGGCCACTTGCACGCCCTTGACGTGGGCGCAGTGGATGAACGGGCCGAACTCGCGGATGAACTGCACCACGCTGACGTTCTGCCATTCCATGTGCGAGCCGTCGAGGTTGAAGCCGACGACGCCCTCGTACCCGGCCTTGCACATGGCGTTGATGTAATCCGAGGCCGACTCGATGTCCCCCATCGCCCGCTCGCTCGGGTGGCACTCGAGGTCGAACGTCACGCCGTACTGCTTGCACAGGTCCCACACCGGGGCGAACCGCTCGACGATCAGTTGCAGGCTCGTCTCGCGCACGTCGTCGAGGGCGTACCCCTCAATGTTGGTCGGCAGCGGCGGGAACAGGAACCAGTGGCTCCAGCACCCGGCCGGCGACCCGACGAAGCCGGGCAGCGCGACCTTGCGGTCTTGCAGTTTGCTCAGGTGGCCGGCCAGGCGGACGCACGCCAGCAGGTCTTGTTTGGCCTGCGCGTGGATCAGCTTGCCGACGTTCTCCGGGACGAAGTACGGGTCCGTCCGCGGCGGCTTGTTGCCGGCGTCCCGCCACGCCTTGTACGCCTTGCGGGCGTCGGTGTGCGAGCCGAGGAAGTTCAGCGTCTTGGCCGTCGGCTCGTCCCCCAGCACTTGGCCTTGGAGGTGCGTGGCGACGGTGAAAATTTCCAGCCCGTGCTTCTTGGCGAGGTCCACGCGCTCCTTGGCGTAGGCGGCGGCCCCGGCGTCCGTGTCACACTTGCGAAGGTCGAGTTCCCATGAAGCCTCTTCCCACCCGTCGAACCCGGAGTCCTGCACGAACTTGACCCACGGCTCGTACGGCATGTTGCCGAACTGCCCGCGGACAAGCCCGATCTGGTGGTACGACCCCTTGCCGTAACGGTGGGTGGCGGTCTGCTGGTGGCCCATCGGAGAGAACCCTTTCAGAGTGTGAATGGAATGTGGGGCTATGGTAGGAAGGGAGCGCGCGGGGTCAATTCGGCCTACAATGCCCGCTCTCACGTTTTCCCACTATTCGGGGGCCGCCGCCATGCGCTTCTGTTTGTTCGCCAGCATCGTCTTCGCAGTCGTTGTGCCCGTGTCAATTGCCGCCCCCGCGCTGAAAGACGGCCCGCCGCGAGCGCTGGTCGTGTCCAGCAACAAGAGCGGCAACTGGGAAATCTATTTGGTTCCGGTGGGCGGCGAGCCGAAGCAACTGACGGACAACAAGGCCAGCGACACGGAGCCGATTTGGGCGCCGGACGGCAAGCGGATCGCCTTCGTCTCCGACCGCGACGGCGGCCCGGACATCTGGACGATGAACGCGGACGGCTCTGACCCGAAGCCGCTCACCAAGAAGAGCGGGGGCTGCACGAATCTCCGCTGGGCGCCGGACGGCTCCAAAATCACTTACGTCGGCCCCAATGCCGGGGTGGACCAAATTTTTTCCGCGGAGGTCGCCACGGGCAAGGCGGCTCAACTGACCGACGTGCTCACGGCGAGCCGCCAGCCGGCGTGGTCGCCCGACGGGAAGAAGCTCTCGTACTCGTCCTACGCCGGGCGGTACTCGACGTACCTCATGGACGCCGACGGCGACAAGAAGGCAATGCTGACCGACGGCAACGGCGGGCTGGACGCCGCGTGGTCGCCGGACGGCAAGAGGCTCGCGTATGTGTCCGTTTACGGCGCGGAGCAGGGCTGGCGGCTCTACACCGTCAACGCGGACGGGACGGATAAGAAGCAACTCACCACGACCGTGAACACCTACGGCAACGTCTACCCGCGCTGGTCGCCCGACGGCAAACACATTTCGTTCGGCGACTTGGTCGACGGGGTGCTGCAAACCGCCGTGATGCCGGCCGGCGGCGGCGACGCGAAGTTTATCACGTCAACGCACCTGCACGCCTACACGCGGTGGTCGCCGGACGGGAAAATGATCACCTGCACCCGCATGGAAAAGGGCAAGCCGTGGGCGCTCTGGGTGTGCGACGCGGACGGCCGAAACGGGAAGGAACTCCTCAGCGGCGTCGGCGTCGCGGCGGCCGAGTGGAAGCCGAAATAAGGGCGGCCCGGTTAAAATTGGAAGTAGATAAACGCCGGGGCCGTGCCGCCGGGGGTCAGGACGACGGCCAGAAGCAGCAGCGCGGCGCGGATGCCCCATTGCAAGCCGCTCACGAAGGGGCGGTCGGCGGCCGCCAGTTTAGCCGTTTGAGTGACGAGGACCACGAGCAGCCCGTAACCGAGCAGGACGGCCCAGAGGGACGGGTCGAAAACGGTTTCGCTGAACATCTTGTCGCGGTCGAAGACGACCCACTTTTTCACGCACGTCAGGCTGTCCGGCAACGCGGCCAGCCGGAAGAAGCACCACGCCAGGCAGACGCAGTGGAACGTCAGGGCCACCGAGAATGCCGTCCAGAGCCAGCGCGCGGGGCCGGAGATCGCGTCGAGCATTCCGGCGATGGGGGTCGCCCGCCAGACGCGGTGCAGGACGAGGAAGGAGCCGTGCAGGCCGCCCCAGAGGAGGAACGACCAACTCGCCCCGTGCCACAGGCCGCCGAGGAGCATCGTCACCATCAGGTTGACGTTCGTGCGCAGCCAGCCGTGCCGGCTGCCGCCGAGCGGGATGTACAGGTAGTCCCGCAGGAACTGCGACAGCGTGATGTGCCAGCGGCGCCAGAAGTCGGCGACGCTGGTGGCGATGTACGGCAGGTGAAAATTGTCCGGCCACCGGTAGCCGAACAGCAGGCCGAGGCCGCGGGCGAGGTCGGTGTACGCGGAGAAGTCGAAATAGATTTGCAGGGCGTATAGGTACACGAACGGCAGGGCCCACACGCCGGCCGTCGTCGGGTCGGCGACGTGGGCGAAGAACGGGTCGGCGGCCAACGCCAAGCGGTCCGCGATCACCACCTTCTTGAAGAAGCCGCGGGCGATCAGCCACCACGCCTCCGCGAGGGCTTCCGCTTTCCGCGGCATCTGGCCGGGGCGCAGCTTGTTCAGGAACTCGCTCGCCCGCAGGATCGGCCCGGCCACCAGGTGCGGGAAGAAGACGGCCGACAGTGTGTACCGGACCAGACTCCGCTCCGCGGGCGTCTCGCGGCGGTACACATCGACTAAGTAGGCGACGCCGGTGAAGGCGTAGAACGAGATGCCGAACGGGATGCTCCACGCCTCGTAGTCCGCGCGCGTCATCAGCCGAACGCCGAGCCACGGCGAAAGCGTCTTCGCCACCAGTGGGGTGTACTTGTAGAAGCACAGCACCGCGAGGTTAAACGTGACGCCGACCGTCAGCGCCGTCCGCGGCCGCCGGCCCGCTTCGATCCAGCGGGCGACCAGCCAGTCGATCACGCAGTAGGCGATCAGGATGGGCAACAGTTGCCAGTGCCGCCAGCCGTAAAACAGCAGGCTGGCCGACAGGAGCAGGGCCACGGCGCGCGGCTCGTTCCGGCGCACCAGCAGCCACAGGCCGTAGGTGATGACGAAGAGGATCAGGAACGGCTTTTCTTCAAAGCTCACGGCGCCCCCCGGCCCGCGGTCGGCAGGGCGTCGAGGTGGCCGCGGATCGCCGACAGCAACAGGTGGTTGCCGCGGTCCGAGAAGTGGTTGTCCGGGATGAACAGCCCGTCCTTGTCGGCCGCGTCCATGAAGACTTGGCGGGTGTCGCACACGTCGAAGCCGAGGCCGCGGAACGCGCCCGCCAGTTGCTCCTGCCACCGGAAGTCCGACCCTTTCACGACTTGCTCGTGGCTCGGGATCAGGATCACCGTGACCGGGACGCCGTGCTTTTGGGTGACGCCGCGCAGGGCCGCGAAGAGGCGGCGCAGGTCGGCCAGCGTGTCCTCGGGCACGGCGGCCTCCAACTTCCTCCGCGGGTAACGCGGGTGGGCGTGGTGCATGCCCGTGCGGACCCACGCGGTCAGCGCGAGCCGCGACCGGGCCACCCACCACCCGGCGGCCCCGCCGGGGTCCCGCACCCGGTACGTCAGCGCGCCCTTGTCGTTGACCAGCATTTGGTCCAAGGCGTACCAGTGGAATTGCAGCAAGTCGATGGGCAGCAACGTGACCAGAATCCGCTCGGGCTTCAGGCCGCGGTCGAGCAGCAATTCAATTTGCGCCAGCCGGACGGGGAGCGGCTCGTTGCGGCCGAGGTTGAAGACGGGGAAGCCCGGCATCTCCCGGCGGGCGGTGTCCGCCAACATGCCGGGGGCCTGCACGAACGAGTTGCCGAACATCGCCCAGCCCTTCGGCGGCGCGTCGGGCGGGCCGAACGGCAGGTACTTGGCCAGCGGCTCGCGGTAGTCGGCGGCGAAGGCGTCCCAGTCGCGGTACCGCGCCCCGTACACCGGGTCGGGCGCGAACGGCCCGGCCAGCGGCGAGGCGTCCCCGAGGTGCGATTGCAACTCCCGCGGCGGGAAGTGGCGCAGGTACAGTTCCCCCGCGAACAGCAGCCCGCCGGCGGCGGCCGCGAAGCCGAGAACCCAGTGGACCCATCGCCGTCGCGGACCCGAGCGCATGGCCCCTCCCCCCGTGCCCGAGACCGGGCCGAGCCGCAGGATAGCGTGGGGCGGGAAGATTGCAAGGGGAGGTGAGCGGGGCAGGGGCGTTTCGTGACGGGGGGTGCGGTTGTTCGCCGAAGACCGGCTGAAGCCGGGACTCCAACGCAATCCGAAGACTGACACCCGCACGGGTTTCGTCTTCGTTGGAGTCCCGGCTTCAGCCGGTCTTGCGGTTTACGACGCCGTCACCGTGAAGGTCATATCGACCGTCGCCCCGACCTTGTCGGTGGCGCGGACGGTGATGGTCGCGGCGCCGGTCTGGCCGGCGACGCGGGCCACGGTCAGGCGGTTGTGGACGAGGGTGGCCGTCACCGCCGCCGGGTTGGTGTTGTTCGTCACCGTGTAGCTCAAGACTTCCGGCTGGCTCACGATGGCCGCCGCGGTAATGGCGGCGTAGTTCGCGATCGTCGTGTCGGTCGGGAAGGCCGTCCCCGTGTAGTTCCGCAGCGGCAGCGAGTCGAAGGCGGAGTTCGTCGAACTCTTGTTCTGCGTCGGGATGGCGGCCAAGGCGTCCACCACCGCTTGGTCGGCGGCCGCGGACACCTTGCCGAACACCGTGAACCCGCCGTTCTGGGCGTCGAGGTTCGCGGAGTTGTTCCCCAAGTTGAAGAAGAACTGGTCCGTGGCGCTGTTCGGGTCGCCGCCCAGTTTCGCCATCGCGACCGTGCCGCGCAGGTTGGAGCGGGTCACGGTGTCCGGCTCGTTCTGCACCGCCGGGTCGGCCGGGACGGTCGTGATGCTCGGCGTGCCGGTCGTGTCCAACTTGAACCCGCCCCCTTGAATGACGAAGTTCGACACCGAGCGGTGGAAGATCGAGTTCGTGTAGTCGCCGTCGTTCACGTAGTTCAGGAAGTTGGCCACCGTCCGCGGGGCCTGCTTGTCGAACAGATCGACGTTCACGTCCCCCAGCGTCGTGGTGAACTTCAACTTGGTGCTGGCGAGGTCGGCGTCCGTGAACTTGCCGGACAAGTCGATGGTCTGCGTCGTCGTCGCCGAGGACAGGGCGACGGCCGCCTGTTGGCTGGCGATCGTCGGGGCCGTGTTGCCCGCGGAGGTCCGCGTGAGCGACCCCGCCGCTTGGCTGGTATTCGTCCCCGTCCCGGCCTTCACGGTGAACGTGTTCGACCCGACCGTCAACGGCACGGCGCTGAACGTGAACGCCCCGGCGCCGTCCGACGTGGTCGTGGCCCCGGTCTCGACAATCGTCACCGGCGTGTTGGCCGAGGTCGTCCCCTTGATGACGGCCGTCGTCTCCGTCGTCGTCCCGCCGGTGACGGCCGTCGTGCCGGCGGCGTTGAAGAAGTTCACCGTCGGCATCGCCGGGGCGGCCGTCCCGCGGGTCAGCGTCGCGGCGGTCTGGTTCGTGTTCGCCCCGGCGCCCGCCTTGACCGTGAACGTGCTGGTCCCCGTCGGCACGAGGACGGCGGAGAAGGTGTAGGCCCCGGACGCATTCGAGGTCGTGGTCGCCCCGGTCTCGACGAGCGTCACGGGCGTGGCCGCGGACGTGACCCCCTTGACGGTGGCCGTGGTCTCGGTCGTCGTGCCGCTGGTCAGTTGCGTGGCGCCGGCGGCGTTGAAGAACGTCACGGTCGGCGAGAGGGGGAGCGTCGCCGGGGCGGCGTCGGCCCGCGTGACCGTCCCGGCGACTTGCCGGGCCGTCCCGTCGGTCCCGGTCGCCCGCACGGTGAACGTGTTGGCCCCGACGGCGACCGGGACGGCGGCGAACTCATACGCCCCAGACGCATCCGCCGTGGCCGTGTCGGCGGTTTCGACAATCTTCACGTCGGCGTTCGCGGAGGTGACGCCCTTAATCGTGACGGTGTTCTCCGCCGTCGTCCCGCCGACGACGGCGGTGTCCCCGGCCGCGTTGAAGAACGTCACGGTCGGGGCCGTCGGCGTGGCCGCCGTGGCCGTGCCGGTGAGCGTCTTGACGATTTGCCGCGTCGTCGCGTCGTCGCCGGTGGCCCGGATCGTGTACGTGTTGGTCCCGACGACTACGGGAACGGCGTTGAATTCATACGCCCCGGCATTGTCCGCGACGGCGGTGTCGCCGGTTTCTTTCAGCGTCAGCGTGGCGGCGGCCGTCGTCGTCCCCTTGATCGTGACGGTCCCCTCGTTCGTGCTATTGCCGGTGACGGCCGTGGTCGTGTCGGCCTTGAAGAAATTGGCGGTCGGCGCGGTCGGCGTGGCCGCGGTGGCCGTCCCGGTGAGCGTCCCCGCGGCTTGGCTGGTGGCCGCGCCCGTGCCGGCCTTCACGGTGAACGTGTTCGCCCCGACGATGACCGGCACGTCGTTGAACTCGTAGGCCCCGCTCGCGTCGGCCGTGACGGTGTCCGCGGTTTCGACGAGCGTCACGGCCGTATTCGCCGAGGTCACCCCCTTGATGGTGACGGTCCCCTCGTTCGTGCTGTTGCCGGTGACGGCCGTGGTCGTGTCGGCCTTGAAGAACGTCACCGTCGGCGTGGTCGGGGTGGTGGCCGCGCCGGTCCGCGTGAGGGACGCGGTCGTCTGGCTGGTGGCCGTGCCCGTCCCGGCCTTGACGGTGAACGAGTTGGCCCCGGTCGTCAGCGGCACGGCCGAGAACGTGTACGCCCCGGAAGCGTCCGACGTGGCGGCGGCCCCGGTCTGGGTAATCGTCACGGGCGTGTTCGCCGTGGTCGTCCCCTTGATGACGGTCGTGGCCTCGGCCGTCGAACCGCCGGTCAGGGCGGCCGTGCCGGCGGCGTTGAAGAACGTCACGGTCGGGGCCGTCGGCGTGGTGGGCGTCGCCGAACCGCGAGTGATCGTGGCGACCGCTTGGCTGACGCTCGTGCCGGTGCCGGCCTTGACGGTGACCGTGTTGGCCCCGACCGTCAGCGGCACGGCGTTGAACGTGAAGGCCCCGGCCCCGTCGGACGTGGTCGTGGCCCCCGTCTCGACAATGGTCACCGTCTTGTTCGCGGAAGTCGTGCCCTTGATGGTGGCGGTTGTCTCCGTGGTGGCTCCGTTCACCAAGGCCGTCGTGCCGGCCGCGTTGAACAGCGACAGCACGGGCGTCGTCGGGATCGTCGTGTCCGTGGTCGTCCGCGTGACCGTGCCGACGGTCTGGCTAGTGTTCGCGCCCGTGCCGGCCTTCACGGTGAACTGGTTGGTCCCGACGACGACGGGGACGGCCGAGAACGTGTACGCCCCGGCGCCGTCGGACGTGGTCGTGGCCCCGGTCTGCACGAGGGTCACAAGCGTGGTGGCCGAGGTCGTGCCCTTGATGGTGGCGGTGGTCTCCGCGGTCGAATTCCCCGTCAGGGCGGTCGTGCCCGCGGCGTTGAAGAAGTTGACGGTCGGGGCCGTCGGCGTCGTCACCGCGCTGCGGGTGATGGTGGCGACCGCTTGGCTGGTATTGGTCCCCGTGCCGGCCTTCACCGTAAGCGTGTTCGCGCCCACGGTCAGCGGGACGGCCGAGAAGGTAAACGCCCCGGAGGCATCCGCCGTGGCGGTGGCCCCGGTCTCAACAATCGTGACGGCGGTGTTGGCCGAGGTCGTGCCCTTGATGGTGGCGGTGGTTTCGGTCGTGGCCCCGTTCACCAAGGCCGTCGTCCCGGCGGCGTTGAACAAAGTCAACACCGGCGTCGTCGGCGTTGTGGCCCCGCTGCGCGTAATCGTGGCGATGGATTGGCTGACGTTCGCGCCCGTGCCGGCTTTGACGGTGACCGTGTTCGCCCCGGTCGTCAGCGGCACCCCCGAGAACGTAAACGCCCCGGAGGCGTCGGACGTGGCCGTCGCCCCGGTCTGCACAATGGTGACGGGCGTGTTCGCCGATGTCGTCCCCTTGATGACGGCCGTCACATCCGTCGTGGCCCCGTTGACGAGGGCCGTCGTGCCGGCCGCGTTGAACAGGGACAGCACCGGTGTGGCCGGGATGGTCGTGTCCGTGGTCGTGCGCGTGACCGTGCCGACGGTCTGACTGGTGTTGGTTCCGGTCCCGGCCTTCACGGTGAACTGATTGGAGCCGACGACGACCGGCACGGCCGAGAACGTGTACGCCCCCGTGGCGTCGGACGTGGTCGTGGCGCCCGTTTCGACAATCGTCACGGCCGTGGTGGCCGACGTCGTGCCCTTGATGGTGGCGGTGGCTTCCGCGGTCGAGTTGCCGGTCAGGGCGGTGGTGCCGGCCGCGTTGAAGAAGTTGACGGTCGGGGCCGTCGGCGTCGTCGGCGTGGAACCCGTCGGGGCGGCCGGGAACGTCGGCGTGCCGCCCACGCCGACAGCTTGCGTGCGGAACGTGGAGGTGAGGAAGTTTTGAAGGCTGACGCCGGTGACGGCCCCCGAGTTGACGCGGCTAAAGGCCGTATCCCCGGCAACGCCGGCCGCCGTTTCCGTGGAGACGAGGCGCGAGGCCGGCAGGAAGACGGCCGCCGAGGGGACGGTCGCCGTGATCGACATGGTGGCCGACGCCCCGGCCGCGAGCGTGCCGACAGTCCACTCCTTGGTCGTGGAATCAAACCCCGTGCCGGCCGAAGAGACGAACGTCAGGCCGTCGAGATTGACGGACGCGGCCACGTTGTTGATCGCCTGCGCGCCGGGGTTCTTGGCCGTGTAGGTGATCGTCACTTGCTCGCCGGCCTTGGCCCGCGGGTTGTTCACGGATTGCGTGAGCGTCAGGACCGGGGCCTTCACGTCCGCGAAGGCGTAGCCCGTGCTGGCCGCCGCGGAGGCGGTGAGGTCAATGCCCGTGAACGTGCCGTTGGCCGTGGAGGCCGCCGCCGGGGCGCCGTTCTTGAGCGTGCCGCGGACGAAGCCGGCCTTCGGCGTCTCGGCGACGTTGTACGTGCCGGAAGTCAGCCCGGTGAACAAGTAAGAGCCGTCGGCCTTGGTGGTCGCCGTCCTGGCGGTGATCGCCGAGCCGGTGAGGGCCGACGTGCCGGTGAGCGTGACTGTCACCCCGGCAATGCCCTTTTCGCCCGTGTCCTGAGTGCCGTTGCCGTTGGCGTCGTTGAAGACTTTGCCGCCGCTGGAGAGGGCGTTGGGCACTTCGCCAAACGTGTAGCCGGTCGCCGCTTGGTCGGCCGTGAGCGTAATGCCGGTGACGGTATTCGCTGTCCCGGCTGTCCCAAGGGCCGTGCCCGCCGTGGACTTCCCGGCGGCCGTGCCCGTCGGGGCGATGGCGGTGAGCGTGTAGGTGCCGGCCGCCAAACTGGGGACGGTGAAATTGCCCGTCGCGTTGGTCGTGACCGTCACCGGGGCGGTGAGGGCGCCGCCCGTCACGCGGACGGTGACTCCGGCGATCGGGGCGTCCGGGGCGTTGGACGCCCCGCTGTTGTTGAAGTCGCGGAAGACATTCCCGGCAATGGAGGCCGGGACTTCGCGGTGTTCCAGAGATTCCACCCGCAAGCGGGGGCGGGAAACGGGCAAGGCTTGACGAACGGAGCGGCGAAAGAGCCGGGCAGCCCACTTCATGGAACACCTAGGAAGAGTCAGCTATGTGGTTCGGAGGGTCCGACGGCGCGCACCGCCCGCGGGGGGTGGCCGTGCGGCCATTATACCCGGTCCGACAAGCGGTTGGGACGTTTTTGAAAGGAAGGATTATTCGCGCCGTCCGATAAAATCGGTTCGCGGGAATGTGCGGCAGGCATCCTCGGCAAGAACGACTACTTCGGCGCAACCCATTCCGTCGGCTTCGACTTCAACCCCGCGCCGTTGACGGCCGTCACGCGGTACGCCCGCGACAACCCTTTCGAGTCCCTGTCCACGAATTTGGATTCCGGGAGCGGCTTTTCCGGGGTGTCGTGGTAGGACATGGTTTGAAAGAGGGGCCGGCCGAAGCGGCCGACGGGCTTCGCCGGATACGCGATGGCATCCGCACTTTCGCGTTCGATCATGAAGCCTTGCAGGCCGCTCTCGAAATCGGCGGCGGCCTTCCACGTCAGCGCCGGGCCGTCCGGGGTCATCGTCACGTTCAGATCGGTCGGGGCCGGTGGCGGCGTGGTGTCCGCGGTCGATCCGGTCTTCACGTATTCGGCCCACGCCTTGGCGACGGCTTCATTCGGCAGCCAAACGGCTTCTTCGGGCTTGCCGCCGTACTTGGCGGCGGCCTCGGCCTTGTCTCCCAAGGCGGGCGCCAGATAACCGGCCTTGGCGTCCACGGGCTTCAACTGTTGGTCGGCGTTGCCCGGGTCCGGCAGTCGCAACGCGAGGCAGGCGTCGAAGAACGGGATGGCCAGATAGCGGGAGTCCCCGCACTCGTGAGCCGTCCGCGGGTCCGGAGCGAAGCCGGCCGGCGACCCCTTGGCCCGGTAGCCTTGGAACATGGCCATCGACCCGGTCCACGCCCCGCTGAAGCGCTTGTCGTCCTTCTCCTTGGCGCCGGGGTTCAGCATGATCGGGATGCCGTAGGCGGCGGCCGGAATTTCCGGCTTCGGGATCTCTCCCTTCTCCCAAGACGTGAACGCCGTCCCGGACCGGAACCAAATGGCCACGATCCGCTCCGGGTGCTTCACTTGCATCAGGCTGGCCCAGAACCCGCCGCCGGAGTGGCCCCACAGGCACCACGGCGCGGTCTCCAATTCCGGGTGTTTGCTCTTAACCGCGAGGTCGGCCAGCCCCTTGCGGAACGCCGCGTCCGACCCGTTGCGCGGGTCGCACCACAGCCGGCAATTCTGCGTGTCGTCTTGGTGGTACGACGGCCCGAGCAGGGCGCAGTCCCACTTGGCGGCGAGCGCTTGCCAATGCAGGTCGTAAGCGGCCGTCTCCCCGCCCTTGCACGCCCCCGTGCCGCAGCCGTGCTGGTGGACGATCACGCCGCGCAGGGTCTTCACGCCGTCGGGAATCCACACGGTGTACGTCACGCCGAGTTGCAGTTCCCCCGCCTTGTCGGACGGGGGGTATGTCACTTCGTGGTAAGTCCCGGCGGCCGTCAGCGCGGGCGAGGCCAACATCGCGACGGCAAGCGGGATCAGAAATCGGCGGTTCATCGCGGCGGCCCGGCGGGAGTGGTGATGTCACTTATCATCGCCCCGCCGGAGATTCGCGGCAAGGGCGACACCTCGCGTTCCGTTCGGAGGAGAATTGGGCGACACTTACCGCATGATGAAGACCCTCGACGCCCCCGTCCTCGACAAACTTCTGGACCCGCTCAGCCGCCTCCTCTCGCCGGAAGTGGCCCGCAAGCTCGCGGACTACCGCTTCGATGCCAGGGCGCATGCCCGCATCGACAAACTGGCCCGCAAGTGCAACACGGGCCAGTTGACCGACGACGAACGGCGCGAGTATGAAACCTGCGTCCACGCCATCGACTTCATCGCCATCCTCCAAGCGAAGGCGCGGGCCGTTCTCAAGCGGTCCCCGGACGCCTGATGCCACGGCCATTCCGCCAACTCGTCCGCGACCGGGCCGACTCCAGGTGTGAATACTGCCACCTCCCCGACTTCGCGTCGCCCGCCTTCCACGTCGAACACATCATCGCCCGAGAGCCGATTCCCAGATGAGGCGGAGGGATAACGGTTTTGGATTTCAGCCCCAACGGGGCGCTCGGATGTAGCCAGGCCCGGGAGGGCCTGGTAAGGATACGAAATTTATTAACTGTCCCATTTGGCCTGTTTGGCACGCGACTTCGGCGGTATGGTGCGCGACCTGATCCCTTTTTCCCTCGGCAGGA
>JAYTTY010000280.1:0-6960 GCA_043744795.1 Zavarzinella sp.
ACTACGTCGCTGCTTCCAGTAATCATCCAGGCAATAGGCAAACAATTCAGGCGTAATGTCGGGCTTGTCTTCCATGCGGAAGGCATAAATCGGTTCGCGTTTGCCCGTGCCGTCCAGTCGCCGTTCACCGATGTGCTGGATGAAGTCGAGTTCAACGAGTGGGCAATCGAGATTATCCTCCTGGATCTCACCCTTGCGGCTTCGAGTCGGCACATATGTATGCAGGAACGTGTCGAAGTGCTGTCCAAGAGTCACATCGGACGGCGGGCGAACTTCTTTGTCGGCAGCCTTGCGGAACGCTTCAAGAACGGTTGATCTGCTGATTTCGGTCGATTGCCAGTGGTTAATCAGGAAGTTCCAGGCAAAGAGCGGGGCTTCGAGGTTGTGCGTCGACAGGTTCCAGTGAAGCAGCCAGAGCGTGCGAATATCCTGAAGGAATGGATCGATGCCTTTCTTCTTGTCGAGTATGGCCCGAGCAAATGCTGACGGCTGGTAGCCACCGTCTCCATGCCTGACGGCAACGGATGTTTCGACCATCCAGAACCGGATAGCCCTGACCATGTTCTTGCCGACGCCCAAGCGAATCATCGCCGACTCTTCATCGGAGAAGGCGTTTCGGTCCGAATCGATAGCGGCGAACGCCTTCGGCAGCCATGCATAGCGGCATGGAAACGTTTCGTGGCCTGAATATCGAAATCCCATAGCTACTCTCAGTTCCTAAGAGATCGATTGCCGCCGATGCTGACCGCGCAAGCGGGACATCTCATCCTTGCCGCGCCACTTCGGTTTCTTGTTCCGCTATTTGACGAACCACCGCCGAAATCCAGCCAGTCGTTTAGCGGGCATCCTTTACCAGCTCTCGCACTTGTTCCTGCGACAAGGCGCGACGCAGGCGGGCAATGGCCTTGGCATCGACGGCATCCTGACCGATGTGGCGGAGCGCCTGGAACACCATCGCACTTGTGCGGCTGCCTGCCGGGAGTTCTTTCGGGGCTGCGTGACGAATTTCGAACAGCATTCCGTCGATTCGCACTTGCCGGGTTCTTCCGTCGGTCAGGTACAGTTGATTCGATGGAAGCTGCGACGAAAGCCCCAAACGGTTTGCCGCCACAGCCCCAGACGGCACGACCTGACTACCGGTTTGCCGCCCTATCGCGTCAGCTATGTCGTCGAGATCGGCCACCAAGGGCGTTTTAAGCCATTCGGTTACGGCGGGGTAGTGATACAAGCCCCTCCCCAAACGCTGGACATCCCCGGATTTGACCAACCGGGAAAGCGCCTGATCGGCAGCATCGCGGCTACCGAGGTCGAGAAAGTCCTTCGGAATAAAGACCTTTCCTTGTCCCTGCTTGCGTATCCGCTGCAAAATCTGCTCTTGCACGGTGAACATCTACCTTGCTCCTGTCAGGAAAGCGTAAGCGGCTTTCTGACAGGAAGCAAGCCCCATCCCCGTGGGTAGTTCGAGAAAACACCTTGTTATCAAGTAACTTACGGCAAGGACTGACGATTGGTCGTTCTTCTTGGCAACGAATGCGTTACAGAAACTTCCGAACACCCTCTAGCCGCTCCTGAACCTGCTCCCATGTCGGAAACGCTCCAAAGCACAATACCCGGCACTGCTTCTCGAATTCCGCTGCAAGCACAGCCCCCAGTTCCGCTGGCGGGAATAGGGCATCGCTTTTTGCGAAGCTCATACTGGGCGGGGGTACATAGCTTTTGTCGAAATGCTCCCGGCTGATCCGGTCGTAATCCGCCTTGATGACGCCGTACTCATCCGAACTGAGCGTTGCGATAACTTCCGGGCGCTCAGCGAGGCAGTAGAGGTCGTAATAGTGCCGGGCGTAGCCGCCGATCTCCCGTCCCGTCGATTTGTACGCATCGACCTTGCCGTGGATGGCGAACATCTTTTCTACGAACGTCCTGCGAAAATGCAGCAGCCGCATCGTAAACGGCCCTTCGTCGTCAGCCCCGAGGGTGACGCCGGTTTCGTCGAGGAACTGGCCTATGTAGGATTGGAGCTTGATGGTTTCAGTCGGCTCCCTGCCGCTGGCCGAACCCGCCTCGACGAGTACGCGATTGCGGATGTCGCCGGTTCCGGCAAACCGCTGAGCGTATTCAAAGCGATCATTGCGACCGAAGCCGCCGATGGTCTGGCTTTCCTTCACGACAAACGTCAGTGCGGGGTGCGTGGCGATGGCATCGCGGAGTTTCTTCAGTTCGCGGTCGATTCCTTTTTTGCCCAGCGCCGGATCAAACGCCGTCGGGTCAAGGAAGATGTCCACATCTTCCGAAAATCGCTGGATCAGGTTCCAGCCTTTCGACAGGCTGGTGCCGCCCTTGAAGATGACCTTGCTGCCGGATTCCCGCTCAATGATGCGCAGGGCTTCCGTGACGTAGTAATCCTTTTCGATGATCGCTTCGCGCAGGCCCCGTGGGCGGAAGTGATCCGCCGCACGGATGATGGCCTGCTCGAAATCAGGGTGTTCAAACAGCTTCATCGGTTTTTGCGCTCCTTCGCTTGCCATTCCTTCGCATGTCGTAGCACGGCAAGCAGCCCAAAATCAAACCGGGAAAGCGAGTTCAAATCCTTCTTCAATCCCTGGAGCCGGGCTTGCGGCTGGCCGAGTTCCTGCCCGATGGCCCCGAGGATGGCACGAACACGCGGCGGTTCCGACAGGGCGATCTTGAGCAACCGCTCGAACCGCCCCTGCTCGCGGAAATATTCGAGCAGCTTCTCCTTGGTTTCCTTCGCGGACAGTTCACTCAATTCCCCGCGCTTGCGAAGGAAGTCGAGCAGGGCAGCATCCGTTTGCGAAAGTTCACGCCAGGACTCAGGACGCCGTGTGTGGATGACCGTTTCCTTGCCGACGATCAAACGCGGCAGGCTAGAGCCATCGGTTGCCACTTCCAACCGCCCCGGATTCTGCGTGGTGAAGCCAAGCAGGTTCGCCGCTGCGATCCCGGAAGCGAAGATGCCCTTCCGGCGAACTGAGAGACCGCGAATCTGCGCGGTGTTCGGCTTGCTCGGCCCGAACGCCGTGGGCCGCGACCGGTAGTAGAGGCCTTTGCCCAACCGCTGGATCGCACCGCTGCGGGTAAGGCGAGACAACGCCTGGGCCACTGCCGTAAACGGCATCCCCTCAAAATCGGCCAGACGCCACACCCGCTCGCCGCCAGCTTCGATTCGCTTGCGGACGGTTTCGGCGGTAGCACCTGAGCCCAATCCAGTCTTTGTTGCGATGGTTCCCATGAAGGAGATTATCGCCCAGAGCCGGGATTAGGTCAAGTTTTTTTGCTGTAAAACGTGACATGCTGTGTGTAACCAACTGGGATTTCTAGAGAATCTGTGAATCGCAACCATCAATCGGGCTTGGACTTACCATCCTCCAGACGCCGCCGGAGGTTCGCTTCCCAGCCCCGGACGCCGGCGATAAAAAGTTCAATAGCCGTCTTGTCAGCCCGATTGTGCGTTAGTCCTTTCGCCGAAGCAGTTTCTGCTTACCGGGGGTGTCCCCGGGAGCGGCTTCCGAACGACGCGATCTGTGGAACGATTCCACAGATCACATCGAGGAACCCACTCCACACCCCATCCGCAAGCCGGTCCCTTCCTCACTCACAAACAATCCGGCCGGGGCCGCGCCGTCTGGTACGACTCTTCCGGCACGCGGCGTCAAAAAATCCTGCTCGGCTGGTTCAACACCTCTGAATCCGGCACGGCGTACGCCCGCCTGCAATGGGAGTTGGAAGCGTCGCCCGCCCCCGCCATCCCCGGCCGGGACGGGATCACCATGGCGGAACTCCTGTGCGCCCACCTCGACCACGCCGAGCGCCACTACCGTGACCCCGACGGCCGGCCGACGAGTGAGGTCTTCGCGGTCAGAGTCGTAATCCGCGCGATGTGGGCGTTGTGCGCCGACACCCAGTTCGGCCCGCTCGCCCACGAGGCCGCCCGCCAGAAGTGGGTCAACGAGAAGCGGAACCGGGCGGAGCGCCACAGCCGCGTTGGGACGGTGAAGCGGATCTTCAAATGGGCCGCGTCTGAGGAACTGGCCCCGCCGCCGACGAACCCGACCCGCTAAAATCACCTCCGCCCGGCGGGGCTGTAGCTCAACGGTACGAGCAGCGGACTCATACTCCCTTGGTTCCGGGTTCGAATCCCGGAGGCCCCAGTTTCCACCCACGGTCGCTCCGCTTTCATTTTCGCCCCCATCAACACCTTCCCCTATACTTTCGTCCATCGCGATCCCGTCTCGAATCCTCCCCAGGAGATCGGTCTTGAAACGACTTGTTGTCGGCCTTGCGGCCATTTGCTTGGCGGCGCCGGCGTTTGCCGACGCGCCGTGGAAGCCCTTCATCACCGGGTTGATGAACCCGGAGTCCGTCGCGGTCAGTGCGGACGGGCGGGTGTTTGTCACCGTCATCGGCGAGTTCGACAAGGACGGGGACGGCGGCGTCGTCGAGATCAAGAACGGCAAGGCGGTGCCGTTCGTGGACGGGTTTGACGACCCCAAGGGGATGGTGGCTTACCAGCAGACACTGTACGTCGCGGACAAGACGCGCGTGCGCCGCATCAACATCAAGACCGGCAAGGCGGACATTTACGCGGACGCCAAGGCGTTCCCGATCCCGCCGGTGTTCCTGAACGACTTGGCCATCGACGAGCACGGCCACCTGTACGTCAGCGACTCGGGCGACCTCAAGGGCGGGGCCGGGGCGGTCTTCCGCATTGCCGGCAATCCCCCGAAGAACCCGTTCAAGGCCCCGCAGAAGGACGTGCCAGGCACGATCAAAACGCTGGCCGACGCGAAGAAGAACCCGTTCATCAAGACGCCCAACGGCCTGCTGTTGGACAGCGAGTTCCGCTTGCTGATTCTCGACTTCACCAGTGGCGAGTTGAACCGCCTGAACATCGCCGACGGCACGGTCGAGAAAGTGGCCGACGGCTTCCCCGGCGGGGACGGCCTCACCTTCGACCAGAACGGCCGGCTGTTTATCACCTCGTGGTCGCAGGGGAAGCTGTGGTGCATCCCGCGGCCGGGCGAGAAGCCGATCCTCATGGGCGAAGGGTTCAAGAGCGCGGCCGACTTGAGCGTCAATCCCGCCAAGCCCGGCGAACTGTTGGTGCCGGACATGTTGGCCGGCACGCTGACCATCGTCCCGGCGCAACCGGCGGGGTGGGAAGTGGACCGCACGCC
The DNA here is from genome assembly GCA_043744795.1 of Zavarzinella sp. Lineage (GTDB taxonomy): Bacteria > Planctomycetota > Planctomycetia > Gemmatales > Gemmataceae > Zavarzinella. Next base: position 5,196 of record JAYTTY010000280.1, read on the forward strand.
GTTGCCCCTCGAGACGGCCGTCGCCTTCCAGGACATGAAGTGGACCGGGTGGGACTCGGGCGAGGACAGCGGCAAAAAAATCCCGCTGCGGCCGTTGGTGCTGACGCACGCCGGGGACGGCTCGGGCCGCATTTTCGTCGCCACGGAGCAAGGCGTGATCCACTCCTTCAAGCCGGGGGACAAGGAGACGAAGGTCGTCCTCGACATCCAGAAGAAGGTGCATTACGACGACAAGGAGAACGAGCAGGGCTTCCTGGGCATGGCCTTCCACCCCAAATTCAAAGAGAACGGCGAACTCTACGTCTTCTACACCGTTAAGGAACCCAAGCTGACGAACGTGTTGTCCCGCTTCCGCGTCAGCAAGGGCAAGGACAGCCCCGACACGATTGACCCCGCCTCCGAAGAGGAGCTATTGCGGGTGACGCACAAGTTTTGGAACCACGACGGCGGCACCGTCTGCTTCGGGCCGGACGGCTACCTGTACCTCGTCCTCGGGGACGGCGGCGCCTTCGACGACCCGGACGACAACGGCCAGAACATGAATACGCTCCTCGGCAAAATCGTGCGGCTCGACGTGAACGCCAAGGCCGACGGCAAAGCCTACGCGATCCCGAAGGACAACCCGTTCGTCGGCCGCAAGGACGCCCTGCCGGAAATCTTCGCCAGCGGCGTCCGCAACCCGTGGCGCATGTCGTTCGACCGCAAGACCGGCCAGGGCTGGTTCGCGGACGTGGGGCAGAACCTGTGGGAAGAAATCAACCTCTTGGAGAACGGCGCCAACTACGGCTGGCGGCGCCGCGAGGGGCAACACCCCTTCGAGAAGAACGGCGCCGGGTCGCCCAAGGGCTTCGCCGAGCCGACGTGGGAATACCACCACGACACCGGCAAGTCGATCACCGGCGGCGTCGTCTACCGCGGCAAGCAGTTCCCGGAGTTGGAGGGGCATTACCTCTACACCGACTACGTCACCGGCAAGCTCTGGGCGATGAAGTACGACGAGGCGAAGAAGCGCGTGGTGGCCGAACACCCGCTGACCAACCGCACGTCCTCCATCGTGTCCTACGGCGAAGACGAGGCCGGCGAAGTGTACATGCTGACGGTCTCCCCGAACGGCAAAGGCATCCACCGCTTCGCCCGCACGGTTGGCAACCCGAAGAAGTAAGGGCGGCCGGGTCGCCCGTCCCAGTTGATCGCCGGGCAACCGGCGCGAAAGAACGTCGAACGGTCGGCCTTGTGCGGAGACCATGTCTCCACCCCGGCGGGGTGAAAACATGGTCTCCGCGAGTGGAAGTGTTTGCAAGTCGTGTAAGAATTGCCCGCCCGTGGCAGTTTCTACAGATCCCCGCGACGGCAAAAGGCCCCGCAAAATCCGCAGAGTTTACCCCAAATGGTGTCCGCGAATTATTTTGATCCGCATATCGAACTGTGGCGCAACTCTTGCTTTTCTAACCGTCCGCTGGGTGTGAACGGGAAGCAAGAGTGACTTCCCTAACCCGAAAAGAAGTTTCCCTTCAAGGAAGATGTGATGACCGACTTCATCAGCAACAATATGACCTGGATCGGCTTGGGCTTCGGGATCATCCTCCTGTTCGCCGTCCTGGAAATGCTCCTCCGGACCCTGACCAACCGCTTCGGCACGCCGCAGCCGCAATAAAAATCAACCAGTCAGGACGACTGATCTCCGAACACCGGCGATGACCTCGCCGGTGTTTTTTCGTTTTGATGAGGGATCACATCCCGAGTCGAACGACCGGCGAGCGTCGCG
>JAYTTY010000281.1:0-6951 GCA_043744795.1 Zavarzinella sp.
CCCCCTCCAACTCCCCCTTGCCAAGGGGGAGAGAAAACCGGCCCATTCCCGCAGTGGCAGCCCATTCCCGCGGCTTGTCTTCCTCTCCCCCTTGGCAAGGGGGAGTTGGAGGGGGTCTTTTGACCCCCTGCATCTCAAGAGATCAGTGCGATTCGGCATACCCCGGCTCTTGCTGAAGCCGCTTCTCCACGCAGGTCCGCAGGGCGGCCTTAATCCGCTTGACGCGGGCGTACACCGACTGCACGGAATGGCCGAACGCCGCCGCCAGCCGCTCCGCGTCCCCGTGCTTCGGGTCGTACCGGGCGATGATGAGCTTCCGGCTCTCCGGCGGCAGGTGTTCCAAGCAGGTGCGTAGGGCGAGTTGGTGCGGGCTGGCCGGCTCCTTGTCTTCCACGCGCTCGGCCGCCTCCGCGAGGGCCTGAATCAGTTCCGGGTCGAGGGCCTGTTCCTTGCGACTCGTCCGGCGGTGGGCCAGCACGCGGCGGCGGGCGATCTCCCGCGCCCACGGCAGGAACCCGGCCTCGTCCCGAAGCTGGTCCCCGGCTTCCATCACGGCAATGGTGGCCAGTTGCAAAATATCCTCGGCGTCCGCGTGGTTGCGCACGCAGGCGAAGACGTACCCGTACAGCGCCGTGCGGTGCCGCATGAGCAACCGGGCGAGGTCGGCCGGGGAGAACGGTTTGGCCATCGGCTGCCGAGTGGGGCGGGCGTGACGGTCACTCTATACTGGAAGAAACCCCGCCGCCAGCGTCCGGGACCGGAGAATCGCCGTGAGTGAAGTCGTCGTCAAGTCCCCCAGCCGATTCATGCGGCGCGTCTTCCCCGTGGCCGTCGTCGCCCTGGCCGGGGCCGTGCTGCTGGCCGTGGTGAACTGGCCGGGCAACCAAGCGGATGCGTCGGCCCTGAGCATGGCCAAGATGCTGACGGTGATCGTCGCCGGCGTCTGCCTGTTCGTGTGGGGCCTGCGCTGGTCCGGCTTCGGGCGGTTGAACGTGCTGCTCGGCACGCTGGGCCTCTTCGCCGCGTTCTTCGCCGTGTTCCGCATCCCGTCCATGGACGGCCGCTTCTTCCCGATCATCGTCCCGCGCGACTGGGTGAAAGACCTCCTCCTCGGCGGCAGCGCCGACACGGTTCTGGAAGACCACCGCAAGACCATGCCGAAGGCCGACGTGCCCGCGAAACTGGAAGTTCAACCCGGCGACATGCCCGAGTACCGCGGCATCAATCGCGACGGCGTCGTGAAAAACGTGAACCTCTCGGCGGACTGGTCGAAGACCCCGCCCAAGGAACTGTGGCGGCAGCCCGTCGGCGGCGGCTACGCGGCGTTCGCCACCGCCAACGGGTTCCTCGTCACCATCGAGCAGCGGCGGGACGAGGAGGCCGTCGTGTGTTACCAGGCGGCCACGGGCCGCGAGGCGTGGGTGTGCAAGTGGAAGGCGCTGTTCAAGGAACAACTCGGCGGCGACGGCCCGCGCGCGACGCCGACCATCGCCGGCGGCGACGTGTTCGCCCTCGGGGCGACCGGCCACTTGGTCTGCATTGACGGCAACACCGGCGCGGAGAAGTGGGCGGTCGAAACGCTGGAGGGGAACCGCAACCTCATGTGGGCCATGAGCGGGTCGCCGCTGGTCGTCGACGACTTGGTGATCGTGAACCCCGGCGCGCAGACCGAAGACAGCCAAGGCAAGGCCGTGCGGGCGTACGACCGCACGACCGGAAAGCCGGCGTGGGCCGTCGGCAACCAACAAGCCGGGTACTCGTCCCCGCAACTCGGCACGCTGGACGGCAAGCGGCAACTCTTGCTGCTCGACGCGACCGGCGTCGCCGGGTACGACCTCGCCGCCGGCGCCCAACTCTGGCGGTTCGGCTGGCCGACGCAGCAGGGCATCAACACGGCCCAACCGCTGGTGGTCGGCAAGAATCGCGTGTCCGTCTCGGCCGGGTACGGCATGGGCGGCGCCATGATCGAGGTGACGCAGGCGGGCGGGCAATGGAACGTCAAGGAAGTCTGGCGCACGAAGAACACCGTGATGCGCAGCAAGTTCGCCACGCCCGTCGTGCAGGGCGATTTCGCCTACGGCCTCAACGACGGCATCATGGCATGCGTGGACCTGACCACCGGCAAGGAAGTCTGGAAAGACGACCGCCGGGCCAAGCGCGGCGAAGCCTACGGCCACGGCCAACTGTTGCTCGTCCAGGATTCCGGCCTGATCGTCGTCCTCACCGAGTACGGCGAGTTGGTCTTGGTGCGGGCCACGCCGGAGAAGTTCGAGGAACTCGGCCGCGTCCAAGCCCTGACCCGCGGCAAAAAGACGTGGAACAACCCGGCGATGGTCGGCAACGTGATCTACGTCCGCAACGAAGAAGAAATGGCCGCCTACGAACTGCCAATCAAGTAGCCGTTTGTGAAGGAATTGTGAAGCTCTGCCAAATTGTCTGCCATTGCGCGCGACCGATTCGGCGAATTCTTCGCAATCCGACCGCTCCGGGATAGCGAAAGGGCAGACGGCTGACTATCCGGTTGTGATGACGCGAAGCCAACCTCACCCCTAACCGCCGCGGAGAGGTGGTGAGGTGGTCTTTCGCGGCCCGCGTGTCCGTGGCTCCCAGCCCCCGTCACCCCTTCTTTACGAAGAAGTTCCCCTTGTTTTGCACGGCCGGGCCGGCTTTGTCGTACTTGAAGGCCGGGGCCGGCTTCTGGATCGTCACGGCGCCGATGGACAGCTTGCCCCAGACGCCCTCCGCGACGGGGGCGGCCGTCGTCGTGTCGGCCGACGCCAGCGTGACAGTCCCGATGGTCTCGGCCGCGATCACGCTGTTGAAGAACGCCGGGGCCGGCGACCCCTTGAATCCGATCGCCGTGAACGTGTTGACCTTCCCGCCCGTGTTGAACATGCCGCCGGCCATCGGGTCGGCGGAGGCCGTCGGGGCGAAGCCGGCGAACAGCCGGCTGTTGAGGAAGGCCCCGACCGTCACCGTGTTCACTAGCCCCGCCACGTCGATGGTCACGCCCGTGGCCGTCCCGGTCACCTTTAAGGTGTTCAGCGCCGCCTTCTTGGCCGCGACGCCGGCCCCCGTCAACGTGACGTTCGCCGTCAGGTCGCCATTGACGGTCAGCGTCCCCACGGACGCCGCGCGCAGCGAGCCGCCGGCCCACCCGCCGGCCGTGATCGACGCCACCGCCCCGGTCGCGGCCACGGCCCAGTTCGTCGCCGCCTTCTTCACGGTGACGGTTCCGATGTTCCCGGTCACGGCCCACGTCGCATCCGTGACGGCACCGGCCACCGTCGCCTTCGTCAAAGTGACCGGCTTCTTCGCGTCGCCCGTCCCCATCAGCGTCAGGTCGGCGAGGAAGTCGCCGGCGATGGGCGTCAAGACTGTGCCCACCTTGTTCTTCGCGTCCCCCGTCACGGTCAGCGTCCCCAGCGCCGGGGCCGTGACGGACCCGTTGCCGAACCGGGCAACTTTGAGGGACGTGACCGTGCTGCCGACCGTGACCGCCGTGCCGTCCCCGACGTTGTGGGCCTTGAACGTCGTCTTCTGGGCGGCGGCCCCGACGGCCGTCACGTCGGCCCCGTTCTTGATGTCGCGGACGGACAGCGCGCCGAGGTAGCCATTCAGCGAGACGCCGGCGCCGACCAGGTCGGACGCCGTCGCCGTCAGCCCGGCCAGGCCGGACCCGACGACCGCGCCGACGGAGACGAGGCCGTCGCCCGACGGGGCCGGGGCCTTCGCCTTAAACTTCGTCACCGTCACCGCCAGCTTGCTCTTGAGCGGGTCCGTCCCCGCCACGAAGACCGTGTCGATCGACCCCTTCCCGTCCCCGTTCGGGTCGTCCAGGAGGACGCCGACTCGGCCGGCCCCAATCTTGGGGCCGGTCAACTTGACGGTGAACTTGTCCCCGTCGGCGTCGACGAAGTTGCCGATGTTCTTCGTCAAGACGGCGACGTTGACCACGTCGAACAGCGCCGTCGAGGGCGCCAGGCCGTTGTACCCGGCGTCCGCGCTGACCGCGTTGCCCAGCGTCACGGCGTACGGCTTGTTGCCGTCGGTCAGGGCGTCGTCCACGCCGGTGACGGTGACGATTTGCTCGGTCAGCGCGTTCACCGGGGTGAACGTCAGCGTCGGCTGCGACACCACCCCCTCGGCCGTTACGGAACTCGCCACGGCAATGGTCACGTCGGCCGTGGGGGCCGTCGTCAGCCGCACGCCGAAGCGGAACTGGCCGCCCATCTCCGTGGTGATCGCCCGGCCCAGCGGCCGGACCGCGATGCCGCCGATGTTCAAAATGGACGTTTGCGGCGCAACCACGTCCGCCGTGTTCAGCGGGTTGGCCAGCGTGAGGACGACGGTCCGCGGCCCGCTCGTGGCCGCCCCGCCGGGCAGAATTGGGACTTGGAACGTCTTGGGGGCCGCGTCCCCGTCCGCGAAGACGACGACGCCGCCGACGGACGTGTAGTTGACGCCGTCCGCGGCCGTGCCGTCGGTGGCGGCGACACAGTAGATCAGCGTCCCGGCACTGCCGCCGGTCCGCGTCACGGTGACGGTGGCCGGCCCGCCGAACTCGTTCGCCGAGTACGCCGGCTGGCTGAAGTGGACCGCCCCGGTCGAGGCCCTGACCGTCACGGCCCCGAGGGCCAGGCGGCCGTCGGATGTGGTGAGGACGATCAATTGCGGCACGCCCAGCGGGGCGGTGTCCGGCAGCCGGACTTCGATGCGGTCGGGCCGGGCCGAGGCCATGCTCAAGGCGCGGCCGTAGAGTTGGATGAGCGGGGCGTCCAAGTCCGCTTGGGCCGGGGTCGGCTCCTGCCCGCTGAACGTGACGAGCGAGCCGGCCAAGGTGGCGGGCAGCGGCCCGCCGGCCGGGGCGTCTTCGCTGTCGGTCGCCAGCGTGTCGCCGGCGTTCGTCGGGGTCAGGACGATCCGCGACCCGGGGGCGATGACCCCGCCCGCCACGGCCGGGGCCACCGTCAGCGGGATGACCGTCCCGGCCGCCAGGAGCGCGTCCCGTTGCTTTTGCGTAAGACTGGCGAAGCCCCCTTCCAAGACGGCGGCCCCGGCGTCCAAGGCGGCCGCGCTGACGTTTAATCGCGCGTCCGTCTCGGCGTCCGGGCGTCCGGCGGCCAGCAGCAGTTGGGCGTGCCAGAGTTGGAAGTGGGCGAACAAGTCCGCGTCCGTCGCCGCCCCGTCCGGCGTGTCGGCGACGCCGGCCAATGCGGGTTTCCCGAGACTGGGTCCGAACGCGACCAATCCGCGGCCGGCTCCCGAGAAGCCGCCGGCCGCCGCCCCGAGGAGGTTCCCGCCCGCGCCGGGGGCGATGATGCTTCCGGCCGCGCCCGGGGCGACGATGTTCCCGCCCGCGCCCGGCGCGACGATCGAGCCGCCGGCCCCGGCCGCGATGATCGAGCCGCCGGCCCCCGCCGCGATGATGCCGCCGGCCCCCGCCGCGATGATGCTCCCAGCGGCCCCGGGCGCGACGATGTTCCGGGCCGCGCCGGGACTGACGAGAGTGCCGCCGGCCCCGGCTGCGATGATGCCGGCGCCCGCCGCGACGATGCCGCCGGCCCCGGCCGCGACGATGCCGGCCAGCGCCAAGCCGCTCGCGGCTCCGGCGGAGACGATGTTCCCGGCCGCCCCGACCGCGATGATGTTGCCGTTTGCCCCGGTCCCGATTAAGTTCCCGCCCGCCCCCGGGGCCACGATGGGCGCGCCGGTGATTTTGTCAACGACTCGCAATTGGAGGCTGCCGCCCGCCCCCGCGGCCACGATCCCCACCCGACCATCCGAGTAGTGGACTTCCTCGCCTTGCTTCGGGTAGATCCCGGGGTTGCCGGACAGGCGGCGCGTCACGGAGATCAGACCCTTCGCCCGTTCCGGGGCCAAGACGGCCGCCTTGATGTCGGTCACGATCCCGTCCATCTCCGCCTGCGGCCCGCCGACGTAAATGCTGATCTCGTTCGACTCCGTCTCGACGCCGGTGCGGACATCCCGGGCGACCACCTTGAACTCGTGCACTCCCTTGGGCGACAGACTGGTGAACTGCTGGGAGAACAGGAAGTCCGCGCCGCTGATGCTGAAGTAATTGGCGGGCGGGGCCAGCGGCGAGAACGCAATCTCTCCCGGCCCGCGTTGGTAAATGGTCGGGTACGCGGCGAGCGAGTCGCCGACGCCCCCGCGCATGCGGAGGATGACTTCCCGGTACGTCCCCGCGGGCGGCAGGCGCAGGCTCAGCGAATCGGAAGTCAGCGAGACGGAGTGGGTGGTGCGCACGCCCGTCACTCGCAGGGTGAACACGGCCGTGGAGGACACGCCGGTGTCCGTGTCCAGGCAGCCGAACCGGACGCGGTACTCCCGCCCGGCCTGCGACGCGCTCGGGGTGAAGGTCATCTGCAGAAAGGCTTCCGCGCCGCCCACGCCGCCGACGGCGCCGCGGCTGGAGAGCGCGGGGATGCCGAAGGCGTCCGTCACCACGACGTTGGGCGGCAGCTTGCCGATCGGGTAGATGAGGGCGTGCCGGCCAACGTCACTTTGCGCCCCTTGCGCGTTGACATCGACTTTGATCCGGCCGCCGGGGTCGGCGACGGCCCCAAAAAAGCCTGGGGTGGATGGGGCCGTGACGCTGGACCAGGAATGGCCGAGGGTCGCCCGCGACTTGAACGACGGCGCGCTGGAATTGGGCGTTCTCCAAGGGCACGAGTTCGCTTGGGCCAAGCAGAAATACCCCGACCTGCTGCCCCTTGTGTGTTCGGTCGCCCGGCCGAAGCCGGTGACGGCTTATCTCCTTGTCCTGCACGACAGCAAGGCCGGCAGCCTGGCCGACTTGAAGCACGGCAAACTCGTCCTGGCGGGCGTCCTGAAAGATCACGCGCGCCTGTTCCTGGCCAAGCGGCAGGCGGAGGAAATGGGCGGGGCGACTTTTAAGTCGACCGCGACGGCGGACACCGCCCACGA
>JAYTTY010000282.1:0-6937 GCA_043744795.1 Zavarzinella sp.
GCGACCCCAGTTGCGCCGTCCCCGCCGGCACCCAGCAGAACGTCATCTTCACCCCCTTCGCGACCTCGAACACCTTCTCCTCGCCACCCTTCGGGTCGCCGGCCACCGTCATCGGCACCGGTCGCGGCTCGATCTTCGGTCGCGCGCCGCTGCGGCTCACCAGCCACTCTCCCTGATACTCACGCCGCACCTCCGGCACCTGGGCCTCGTCGTATTCTTTTCTCACCGTCGCGCTCGTCTTCACTTTTACCTTCTCGAAGATCGACTCCAGACTGATCTTCTCTTCGCCGGGATGGTACTCCCCCCGCCACGCCCGCACCAAGTGGTCGAAGAAGAAACTGCGGTCCTGACTCGGCTCGAAGTACGTCTTCTGCCCCGCCTTGCACGAGTACAAGGCGACGATTCCCTCCGGCACTTCGTCCGGGTCGAACAGGTCCAAATCCACCGTCTCGGCCGCCTGCGTCGTCTTGTTCGGGTCGTTGCGGCACGCCCCCACCACCAGCAACTTCCGCTTCGCCTTGCACCCCTTCAAAATCGGGAACAGCCCGTCCTCCCCCTCCATCGGGATCATGGTGGACTTGTCGCCGATTTTCGCGTCCAGCGGGCAGAAGTAACTCGTCTTGTCCCCCTTGAAGTGCAACCCGTGCCCGTTCAGCGCCACCACCAGCGTGTCCCGAGTTTCCACGGCCGAGAGCAGCAATTTCAACTGCTTCAGAATCTTCGCCTTCTCCGGCAGAAACCGTTGCGGGTTGTCCGTCCCGTCGTGCAGGAACACGACGTGCTCATCCTCGAACCCGGTCGCCAGCAGGGCCTTGCGGTAGTCGTCCATGTCCCGGAACGACTTCGGCAGCGGGTGCAACTCGGCCTTGTTGTACTTCTCCCCGCACGAGACGAGAAAGGCGTAGTTCGTCCCGGTCTTCTCTTGCGCGATGGCCGGCAAAGGCGCGAGGAGTACGAGAATAAGTAAGCGGCGCATGGGGAAGTCTCCGTGGCGGAGGGGGCGACGAATGGTCAAACGACGTCGGGGGCGGGTTCTTTGGTGAGATTGTCCGAGATTTTGGGGAAGGATGCCAGCGGAAAAGAGGGGAATGGCGGTCGCACTCGTCGCAAAGGCAACCTAACCCCCGGCCCGGACACGCCGGCCGGGCGTATAGCTATTAACTGACTGTCGCGGGTTCACCCTTCTCACGCGGGGCCGTCCGGTGATTGAATTCAAAAACGTCACCAAGCGGTACGGCACCAAAATGGCCGTCCGCGACTTGACCCTCTCCATCCCCGACGGCGAATTGTTCGCCTTCCTCGGGCCGAACGGGGCCGGCAAGACGACCAGCATCAAGTTGATGTGCGGCCTGCTGTTCCCCACCGAGGGCACGGTGACGGTCGGCGGGTTCGACCTGCAAACGCACGGCCAGCAAGCCCGGCAACTGATGAGTTATGTGCCGGACCAGCCGTTTCTGTACGAGAAACTCACGGGCCGGGAGTTCTTGGAGTTCATCGCCGATCTGTACGGCATGTCGCGGGCCGACGGGCAACGCCGCATGGCCGAGGTGATCGAGCTATTCAGCCTGCAAGATTTCGTGAACGACCTGACGGAGCGGTACTCCCACGGCATGCGGCAGCGAACCGTCTTCGCCGCCGCGTTGCTGCATGAGCCGCGATTGCTGATCGTGGACGAGCCGACCGTGGGCCTCGACCCGAAGAGCATTCGCCTGATGAAGGACGTGCTGCGGAACCTCTCGAAGAACGGCGTCACCATCTTCCTGTCCACGCACTCACTGGACATTGCCCAAGAATTAGCCGACCGCATCGGCATCGTGGAACACGGCCGCCTGATCGGCTTGGGCACGTTGGACACGCTGCGCAAGAAGGCCAGCCACGAGGGGACACTGGAAGAAGTGTTCCTGAAGTTGACGGAGGAGGCCGCCGCCGAGCCGGTGCCGAATGTGGTGACGCCATGAGTCAAGCGGGCACCTTTTGGAAGTTGCGGCGGCGCCTCGTCCGCAACGCGGGCACGCAGTTGTTCGGCAACTCGCGGGTGCGGCTGTTCACGATGGTCGCCAGCAGCGTCGTCGTCTGGGCCGGCGTGTACGCCATCGCCCACGGCGGGTTTCAACTGCTGAACTCCCAGAAGATCCCCCCCGGAGCCATCGTCGATTTGATCTTCAACGCGATGTTCTTCACACTGGGCACGATGCTGGTCTTTTCCACCGGGCTGGTGTTGTACGCGAGCCTCTTCAACGGGGCCGAGACGCGGTTTTTGCTGTCCACCCCGGCGCGCGAGGATCACATTTTCGCCAGCAAGTTTCAGAGCGCCAGCCTGTTTAGCAGTTGGGCGTTCTTGGTCTTGGGCGTGCCGGTGTTGCTGGCCTACGGCATCGTCTTCGAGGCCCCGTGGCACTATTACCCGCTGCTCTTCCTGCACCTGCTCGGGTTCGTGTTCATCCCCGGATCCGTCGGGGCCATTCTGTGTTTGCTGTTGGTGAACTTCTTCCCGCACCGCCGCAAGCAGGCGTTGATCGTCTTGGTCCTCATGCTCGCGGCCATCCTGGGTTACTGGGGCTACAGGACCGTGATGGCCGCCCGCGCCAGCGCTTCGGACCGCGAACAACTGCAAGGGCTGTTCGACCTGTTCGCCGTCACCAAGGGCGTCCTATCCCCGAGCGATTGGCTGACGCACGGCGTCCTCGCGGCGTCCCGCGGTCAGATGCGGGACACCTTTCAGGCGCTGGCCGTCGTGTGGTCGAATGGCCTGATGCTCAATTTGCTGGCCACGTACATGGCCAAGAAAATGTACCGCCGCGGTTTCAACCGCATGGCCACGGGCGGCGATCTGCGGCGAGTCTACGGCAGGTCCCGGTTAGACCAATTGATGGAGTGGAGCGTCTTTTACCTGAGCCGCGAAACGCGAATCCTGATCGTGAAGGACTTTCGCACCTTCCGGCGGGAGCCGGCCCAGATCGGCCAAGTCGTGATCTTCGGCGGGCTGCTGCTTCTCGCTGTTGTGAACATGAGAGGCTTCTTCGAGGCCGACATCCCGGCGGCCTACGTCCACGCCCTCAGCCTGTTGAAGATCGCCGCCACCGGGCTGTTGATGTGCGCCTTCCTCGGGCGGTTCGTTTACCCGCTCATGAGTCTGGAAGGCCGAAAGTTCTGGATTCTCGGTTTGCTCCCCCTGCGGCGGGAACAAATCTTGTGGGGCAAGTTCGCCTTCGCGGTGACGGGGTCGCTGATGCTGGCCGGGTCGGTCGGTCTCGTGAGCGACCTCGTTCTGGGGTTGGAACCGATGGTGGTCGGGCTGCACCTGCTGACCGTCATTTACCTCGGCTTGGGCCTGAGCGGGCTGAGTGTCGGCATCAGCGCCGTGCTGCCGAATTTCCGGGAAACCGACCCGTCCAAGATCGTCCTCGGCTTCGGCGGCACCGTGAACATGATGCTCGGGTTGGGGTATTTGGTCATCGTCATCGTCGCCATGTGCGGGCCGTACCACCTCGGCCGGGCGACCCAGTTAGTCACGGGCGACGAAACAACGCCGTGGGTCTGGCTTGTCGGCGGCGTGGCCGTGGCGACGGTCGCCTGCGTACTGGCGACGTGGATTCCGATGCGGGCCGGGTACCGGAACTTGAAGCAGATCGAGTTTTGAGCGACGCCGTTGACGGGTGGGTATAAGATGGCCGTGAAATCATCCTCCCTCTCCGCGGGAACCCGTTTTCATGAAAGCCCTGTTCTTGATCGCCGAAGACTTTGAAGACCTGCAATTTTTTCACCTCTACTACCGCCTCCGCGAAGAAGGCATTGCCGTCACGGTGGCGGCTGAAGCGGAAACACTCGTCGCCGAGGGCCTGCACGGGTACGCCGTCGAGCCGGACATGTCGATCCCGGAATTGAGTCCGAACGACTACGACTTGCTGATCGTCCCCGGCGGGCGGTCCCCGGAACACCTCCGCGTGGACGAGGAGGCGGTCAACCTGGTGCGTATGTTCGCGCAAGACGGCGGCATCGTCGCGGCCATCGGCCACGGCACGCAACTGCTCATCAGCGCCGGCATCCTCAGCAACAAGCAGGCGACCGGCGACATTGGCATCCGGGACGACATCCGCAACTGCGACGCCCAGTATTCCGACGAGCCGGTGGTCGTGGACGGCAACGTCATCACCGCCCGCGGCAACCCGGACCTGCCCGTGTTCTGCGCCCAGATCATGGCGAGTGTCGCCGCGCGGGTTAAGTGAATGGATGGCCGCCCGCCGGCCCCGTCGCTAAATCAGACATCATGAAGACGCTCGCCGATTTCCAAGCGGTTTACCGCCTGCCCCTGCCGGAACTCATGCACCGGGCGATGACCGCCACGCGGGCGTTCGCGGCCGGGGACATTCAGCGCTGCGCCCTCCTCAGCATTAAGACCGGCGGCTGCCCCGAAGACTGCGGGTATTGCAGCCAGAGCGCCCACTACAAGACGCCAGTGGCCCGCGAGCCGCTGATGAGCGTCGCCGACGTAGCCGAGAAGGCCCGCGAAGCCAAGGCGGGCGGGGCGACACGGTTTTGCATGGGGGCCGCGTGGCGAGGCCCGAAGGACGGCCCCGAGTTCGACAGTGTGTTGGACATGGTGCGCGAAGTGAAGTCCCTCGGCATGGAGGCGTGCGTCACGCTCGGGATGATTACGGACTCGCAGGCGAAGCGGCTGAAAGAGGCCGGGCTAACTGCGTACAACCACAACTTGGACACGTCCCGCCGCTACTACCGGGAAGTCGTCACCACGCGGACCTACGACGACCGGCTGGAGACGCTCAAGCACGTGCAGGCGGCCGGGATTTCCGTGTGCTGCGGCGGCATCGTCGGCATGGGGGAAACGGAAGACGACCGCCTCATGTTGCTGATGGAGTTGGCCAATCTGGACACGCCCCCGGAGAGCGTGCCGATCAATTGCCTGATGCCGGTGCAGGGCACGCCGCTGCAAATGGCCCCGAAGGTGGACTCGTTCCAACTCGTGCGCCTGATCGCCACGGCCCGCATCGCCTTCCCGAAGGCCCGCGTCCGCCTCTCGGCCGGCCGGGACAAGATGAGCAACGAACTCCAAGCCCTGTGCTTCCTCGCCGGGGCCGACTCCGTGTTCTTCGGCGAGAAACTGCTGACCGCCGGCAACCCGGACGAGTCGGCCGACGCCGCCCTGTTCCGGGCGATGGGGATGCCGGCCGTCCCGGCCTGCCCGGCATGAACCTCTCCGACCGTTGGACTACCGCCCTCGACACGCTCCGCACGCAGGGGCGCTACCGCTCGTTCGCCTTGCCGAAGGGGATCGACTTCACCTCGAACGATTATCTCGGCTACGGAGCCGCCCGACGGTTTTCAATGCCGGCCGCCGACTTGGCCGATTACCCAGTGACCGGGATGGCGTCTCGGCTGTTGCGGGGCCATCACGCGATTTGGGAAGAAGTCGAAGGGTCCCTCGCCGCGTGGCACGGCAGCGAAGCCGCCCTGATGCTAACCAGCGGCTACGCGGCAAACGAGGGGCTGATTTCCACGATCATGGAACCCGGCGACTGGGTCGCCAGTGACGAACTCAACCACGCCTGCATCGTGGACGGCCTGCGCCTCGCCAAGTCACGGCGCTTCGCCTATCGGCACAACGACTTGGCCCACCTCGAAGAAGGCTTGAAAGCGGAAGTGGCCCGCAACGACGCGGAGCGGCAGCGGTTCATCGTCACCGAATCGCTGTTTAGCATGGACGGCGATTCGGCCAATCTTCAAGGCATCGTCGATTTGGCGACGCGGTACGACGCTCACGTGATCGTTGATGAGGCCCATTCGACCGGATGCTTCGGGGAAACAGGTTCCGGCTGTGTGGACGCCGCCGGCGTGCGAGATCGTGTTTTGGCCTCCATGCACACAGGCGGCAAAGCCCTCGGCGTCTCCGGTGCGTACCTTGCCTGTTCCCAATTGCTCCGCGAATACCTCATCAACAAGTGCCGACATCTCATCTTCACCACGGCTCTGCCACCAATCACCGGCTTGGCGTGGAAGCACATGCTCCCCCATGTGGAGGCCGATATAAAAGGCAGAACCCGACTGCACGCGAATGCCCAGCTATTTCGCCGGGAACTTGCCTCGCACGGCGTGTCCGCCGTCGGCGAACACTATATCGTCCCCGTAATCGTGGGTGACGATGCCAAAGCTGTTGCCGCCGCGAAGGCGTTGCAGGCCAAAGGGTACGACGTGCGGGCCATTCGCCCGCCGAGCGTGCCGCCGGGCACGTCCCGCTTACGCATCTCCATCCACGCGGACCACGATTCGGAAACGCTCGCCCGCTTGGCGACGGACACCGCGGAAGTGTTGAGACATGGGTGACTTCATCGTCTTGGGCACGGACACGGACGCGGGGAAGACGACATTCTCCGTGAAGTGGCTGACGGCGTTCCCGGAATACGCCTACTGGAAGCCGCTGGAGACCGGCGAGTCGGACACCGAAACCGTTCGCCGAAATTGCCCGCGAACCCACCTTTACCCCCCGTTGATGACGTTCGCGGAGCCGGTGGCTCCCGCGTTGGCGGCCCGCCGAGAAGGGCGGGTGATTCCCTCGGCCGCGGCCATCGCGGCGGCGCGCCCCGCGAGTGACCGGCCGTTGCTGATTGAATCATTCGGCGGCCCGTTCTCGCCGTTGAACGACGACGAATTGCAAGTGGAACTCCTCAAGCTACTGCGGTTGCCAACGGTCTTGGTTGGCCGCTCCACGGTCGGTGCCGTCGGCCGGGCGTTGGCGATGCTGAGAGCGTTGCGAATTTTTGAAATCGTCCCCGCGGCGATTGTCCTGATGGGGCCGCGTGACGAGTACGCCGAGACGGAGATCCGCAAACACTCCTTGGCAACGATCATCTCGCTGGATTTTGAAGGCGGGCCGCCGGCCGCCCTGCAACTCGTCCGGGACGCCCTCTCGCCGGCAACGACT
>JAYTTY010000283.1:0-6911 GCA_043744795.1 Zavarzinella sp.
CGCGTTTGTTCGCCGACATCGAGAAAACGCGGCATGGTCGCACTATTGCGACTTCCGCCTGAATTCTTCGCTCTCGCCTGACCTACCCCTGTAAGGGGGTAGGGGGTGAGGTCCGGCAGGCGGGCGGCCGTCACCCGTGTGTCTCGGCCCGCGCTCCGCTGCGCAAAGCCTCCGCGTCGCGGTGAAACGGCGGTTCGCCCTTACTCCTGCGTCAGCACATGCACCTTGTCCACGGCGAGGTTTTCATACGTCTTGACCCCCGATTGGCCCGGCCAGCGGACGGTGACTTTGTCCGCCTTGTCGGCCTTGCCGAGGCCGACGTGGACCGTGAGTTCGGACTGGCTGAGGTAGCCGCGGGCGCCGGCGACGGTGCGGCGCATCGTCTGGCCGCCGGCTTCCACTTCGACCGTGGCGCCGATGGCCGAGCGGTTGCCGGTCTTGCCGTTGCCGCGCAGGTCGAGCCGGAGCCAGTGGTTGCCCTTCGGGGCGTCGTTGCGCAGCAGGCGGGCGGGGCCGCCGTTGGCGACCAGGACCACGTCGAGGTCGCCGTCGCCGTCGTAGTCGAGGTAGGCGCAGCCGCGGCCGACCATCGGCTTGAAGAGGTCTTCCCCGGCTTGGGCGGCCGTCACCGGCTCGTAAAAGCAGGCGGGGTTCCCGGTGTTCCAATACAGTTGGGCCGGCTGGGCGTGCCGCTGGGAGGACTGAATCTTGGCGATCTCCGGCTCGATGTGGCCGCTGGCCACCAACAGGTCGAGCCGGCCGTCGTTGTCGGCGTCGAAGAAGAACGTGCCGAACTTGAGGGCCGCCCGGCTGGGGTACGAGAGGCCGACCGTCACGGCCGTGTCCGAGAACTGCGGCTTGTTGGCCTTGGACTTGGTGATTTCGAGGAAGGTCAGCGGCTCGGTGGCGAAGTTGGTGACGACGGCCCCGGCCCGCCGCGGGGCGAAGTCGCCCCAGTCCGTCCCCATGCCGGCCCGCGCCCGGCCTTCGTCCGCGTAGGCGGCCCCGCTCACTTCGCCCGTCTCCTTGAAGACGCGCGTCCCGCCCGGCCCCGGCTGGTTGGAGAAGAAGAAGTTCCGCACGGAGTCGTTGGCCACCAACAGGTCGGGCCACCCGTCCTCGTCCGGGTCGCACACCACGACGCCGAGGCCCTTGCCGACCGACCGCAGCCGGGCGTCGTCGCCGGTCCCCTCCTTGTTGAACACCTGTACGCCGGCCGCGGCGGACACGTCCTCGAACCGCTTCCCGTCCACGTTGCGGTACAGGGTGGCCTGCGCCCCCTCGAATTGTTGCGGCCGGTTGAACGCCCGGGTCAACCCCTCGTGCGTGGAACTGATGGCGAGGTCGTTGGCCGGGGACCACGTCACATAGTGGCACACGAACAGGTCGAGCCGGCCGTCGCCGTCGTAGTCGACGAACGTGGCCGAACTGCCGAACGGGATCGGCAGCCGCCACTTCAGGAACTCGTCCCGGGTCGCGGCCGGCATGTCCCCGGGGCCGCCGACCTTGGCGGTGTCCGTCACGTCCTCGAACGTCTTGCCGTCCACGTTGCGGAAGAGGTGGTGCTTGCCGACGCAGGAGACGAACACGTCCGGCCGGCCATCGTTGTCGAAGTCGCCGACGGCCACGCCCATGCCGTACATTGGGGCGGTCAGCCCGGCGGCGGCCGTCGTGTCCTCGAACGTGCCGTCCCCCTTGTTGCGGTACAGGGCCAGCGTGGGCTGTGGAATTTTCGACTGCTCGCCGGGGAAGAGCCCGGAATTGATGAACAGGAGGTCCGGCTTGCCGTCGCCGTCGTAGTCGAGGACGGCGACGCCGCCCCCCATCGTCTCGGGCAAGAGCTTCACCCCGGTGGCCCCGGTCTGGTGCGTGAAGGCGATGCCGGCCCCCGCGGTCACGTCGGTGAACGGGAGCGGCGGCACGTCGGCGACCTGCCGGGGGTGGGCGTCTTCCGGCGTCACGACGACGGGGGCGACATCCTTCTTCTTGAACCACCGGTCGTAGGCGAAATACCCGCCGGCCCCGAGGGCCGCGAGGGCGAGGACCGCGAGGACGGGTCGGCGGCTGGCCGCCGGGCGGCGGGGGGAGTTCGCGTGCATGTCGTTCCAAAAGGCGTAAGGGTCACGTACTCATGCACCGCCGCGAGGCGGCCGCGTTGGAGTCCCGCCGTCAGGCGGTCTTGGGCAAACGCGAGACACCAATCGCACGGTGGCCGGCGTTCATTTTCGTTGGAGTCCCGGCTTCAGCCGGTCTTCGGGGCATCCGCCAATAAATGGCGGTCTCCGGTGTCCCGTTTTCGTCCGCCGAAGACCGGCTGAAGCCGGGACTCCAACGAAAACAAAACCCTCCCCGGCGGTGACAGACATTCGCCCATGACCGCTGAAAAGTGGGACTCCAACACGTCCGCCTCGCGGCGGTCGTGCGGCCGTCACTTCACCGCCGGCAAATTCCCGGTCTTCAAAATCATATCCCGGTGGGCCGGGGTCGTCGGGTAAATCACGCGCTCGCGGGCGGCGTAGTTGGCGATCGGGTTCTTCTCCCGGTAGATGCGCGTGGCGTTGGCCTGCGCCAGTTCGTCCGGCTTGTAGATGCCGTGGGCGGCGCGGTGCAGGGCGGCCAAGGCCTCGGCGAGGGCGGCTTTCACGTCCGGGTCGTTCGCGTCGCGGAAGGCGGCCGTCAGCGTCGGCCGCTGCTCCTTGATGACCGGGAGGGCCGGCTCCTTCGTGGCCGGGAGGCCGTCCGCGAAGCCCTTGGCGGCGGCCAGTCGCGCGTCTTTGCCGGCCGTCGCGTCCGCGGCGGTTTGGGCCATCTCGGCCAGCGACTTGCCGGCGGCGGGCGGCGTGTCCGCGCCGCCGGACAGGCGGGCGTAACTGCGGGCCAGCAAGTCGTGCGTCTCCACGTCTTCGGAGTCCAAGGCCAGCACACGCCCGCCGGCCGTGATCGTCCGCTGCAGGTAGTCGCGCTGGCCCGCCGAGTCGGGCGCCTCGTACTGGCTGCGCTTGAACAGGCGGTTGGCGAGGCGCGCCCACGCGACAAAGTCTTTGGTAAAGTCGAACTTGCGGTCGCGCGGCTGATTGGCCGGGTCGAGCAGCCGTTCGAGGTCGGCGATGGCCGCCTCCAGGTGCTCCTTGCTGGTGGCCGTCTCGCCGTTGACGACGGCGGTGAACCACGCCCGCGTCCACCACGCGGCCGGGACTTCGCACTCGCCGGAGAGTTTCAATTGGGCGGCGGCTTCGTCGAACCGCCCCTCGTCGATGTACACGCGCGCCAGGTTGACGTGGGCGTGCGGGACGCCGTCCTTGTCCCCGAGGGCGAGCAGCGCCTTGAACGCCGCCTCGGCCTGCTTGTAGTGACCGCGCTTGGCGGTGACGCCCCCTTCAAGGTACTCGCCGATGCCGTAGTCGTTCCAGCGCTGCCACCCCGGCTTCACGGGGGATGTCTGCTCCGGCACGCTCTCGGCGACGCCCGCGACGGGGAGAGTGACCTTGTCCACGCACACGTCCACGACCGGCAGGGCCGGCGGTTCTTTCCCCTCGTGGACGAGCTTCATGTACTCGTAGTCGAACTTGCGGTAGCGCACCTTCGCGGTCAATTCCACGGCCTCTTTAATGTCGGCCGGCACGTCGATGCGGTAGTGGGCGACGGCGGCGGCGCCCGGCGGGATTTGCTTGTCGTACAGCGGCGTGAAGATGTCCTGAGGGTTCCGGCGGTTGATGCGGTTGCCGGCGCGGTCCAGCATGTGGACGTTAATCTGGTGGCTCCACGGGTCGAGCGGCCCGGCGGCGCCGTCGCGCAGGGCGCCGTTGCGGGCGAACTCCTTGCCGCCGGCAGTGGCTTGGAAGTCCACCCAAATCTCGTTGGAGTCCGCGGTCCCCTGCGAGAGCGGGTGCCCGAGGCCGAGCGTGCGGACCACGACTTCAACTAAGTAAGACTGCCCCGGCTGCAGCTTGGGCAAATTCGGCCGCAGCGGGGCGACCAGGGCCGCCGTGTCCGTCGTCGCCCCTTCCTTGAGGCCGAAGATGTCGATGCGCACCTTCTTGTCGCTGCCGTCTTCCGCCTTGCCGCGCAGGTAGTCGGCGTGCATGTCGATGGTCTTCTGGAACTCGTCGGCGTGGTCCTTGTACCGGGCGTCGAATTTCAGGAGTTCAAACAGCCCGGTGTTGGCGGCCGGGAAGCGGTGGTTGTGGACCTTGCGCGTCCCGGACCCGTCGAAGTCCTTGGCCCCGAAGTCGCCGCTGGGCGTCAGCGGCATGTGGCACTGGGCGCAGTTCTCCTTGGCCTGGGCCGGGTAGTAGAACGACCGCGCCCCGTGGCCGGACACGCCGCTGAGGAGGTAGCTGTCGTAGTGGTTCTGGCCGCGCAGGAACTCCTTGTAGTTGTTGAGTTCGGCCGGCAGGCTGACCTTGTGGCACGTCGAGCAGAACTCGGCCGTCTTGTGGAACGGCTTCAGGAACGTCTGCTTGTGGAAGTCCGGCTTGGCCTTCACGAGTTGGTTGTTGATCCACTGCAGCGCGCCCGACTTGCTGGTGGCGAACGGGTAGTGGGCCGGTTCGGCGATGGTGTAGTCCGCGTTGCCGAGCGTGCTGTTGACGTTCGTGATGGCGTGGCAGGCCGTGCAGGTGATGCCGGCGTGGGCGGTCGGGTGGCTCACGTCGTCGAACGTCGGGTCGTCGAACGCCCCGCTGAAGAACGGCACCACGTCGTGGCAGCCGGCGCACCAGCGGGACGCCTTCACGTTGCCCGTCTTCTCCAGTGACACCTTGCGCGTCTCGCGGACGCTGAACAGGTACGGCGGGTTGTTGAACGAGCTGAACTTGTGGGCCGAGTGGAAGTGGTCCTTGGCGGTGTCCTGGTGGCACTTGGTGCAGTACTCGTCCATCATCAAGATGTCGGCCGGGATGAACTTGCCGTCCGCGGTCTTGGCCAGCGACGGCTCGAAGTACTTGGCGCCTTCTTTCGGCCCCTCGCGGTACCACGTCTGCGGGTCTTGCGAGTGCATGGCGATCATCACGGCGGTGAACGCCCCGACGCCGGCGCCCCACCACTTGGCGTACCCCCACTTGATGCGCGGCCCGGCCTTGCGGTGCGTCACGTACAGCGACACGCAGAACACCGGGACGAGGACGTGCAGCCAATACGTGATGCTGCGCGGCACGGACCCCGTCGGGAGTTGCGGCATGCCTTCCAGTTGCACGAGGGCGAACCCGGTGACGATGATGACCACCCCGGTGACGAGCAGCATGATCCCGGTGCGGACGGCCAGCCGGTTCGTGCGCTTGTGGGCGTTGACGTAATGGATGCCGCCGAACAGCACGAACGGCAGCGTGCCGACGACGCCGATGGCCGTGTGGGCCAGGAACATCCACAGCGAGAACGGCGTGGTGTGGCTCTGCGGGCTGTTCGCCCAGTTCAGCACGGACAGCCCGGCGAGGTAGACGCCCGTGGCCCCGAGCAGGGCGAAGCTGCCGAACACCATGAACAACAGGATGCGGAGCTTCGGCCCGACGGTGGGCACATAGACGAAGGGAGTGCGGGCCATCGAATTTCCCAAGTAATGTCGCCCACTTGCGGCCGGGGCAGAGAGGATACTTGATAGCTTAAGGCAAAAGGCATTTCTCGCAAAGCTCACCGAGACAATACTCTTTTCTCGCAAAGCACGCAAAGAGGCAAAGCTCGCAAAGAGCCACTGTCGTCTGAGCAAGTGGATCGTCGGGTAACGGTCTATTTTTCATTTTCTTCTTTGCGAGCTTTGCCTCTTTGCGAGCTTTGCGTGAAATGTCTTTGGCTCGAAAGGAAAACCGATGACCGGGCGCTATTTGGCCGCCGCCTGCCAGACCGACTTCCCCAACCCGGCGACGCGGGCCGAAATCCCCGACCGCGTCGGCCGCATGCTCACGACCATCGAGCGGGCCGTCGCCGGCTACCAGCCGTTCGGCGACGTGCGGCTGCTCGTCTTCCCGGAGTTCGCCCACGCGGCCCCGATTTACGAGACCGTCGCGGAACTGGCCGACAAGCTGGCCGTCGAACTCCCGAACGAGCAGACCGACCGCTACGCCCACGCCGCCAAGAAGCACGGCGTCTACATCCAAACGGGTTCCTTCCTGGAAGCCGACCGCCGCTTCCCCGGCCACGTCTTCAACACGACTTGCCTGATCGGCCCGGACGGGTTGCTCTCGAAGTACCGCAAGGTCCACCCGTGGGTGCCGTGGGAAGTGCATTCCAGCCCGCACGACATCCCCGACTTCCCGGACCCGCTGTTCCCCGTCACGGACACCGAGATCGGCAAGCTCGGCTGCGCCATCTGTTACGACTGGCTGTTCCCCGAGGCGATCCGTGAGTTGGCGTTGCAAGGGGCCGACGTGCTGATCCGCGTGTCGGCCTACATGGACCCGTGGGGCGCCACCGCCCCGATGGACTGGTGGACCGTCGTGAACCGTTGCCGGGCCATCGAAAATCTCGCCTACGTCGTCGCCGCCAACCAGGCCGCGCGGGCCAGCCACTACCCGCCCTTCTCGTGGCCCGGCGGCAGTATGGTCGTGGACTACGACGGCCGCATCCTCGCCCAAGCCGACCCCGGCCCGGTCGAAAAAATCGTCGTCGCCCCGATTGATATTCTGGCGCTGCGAGCCGAGCGCGAACGGCGCGTCGGCCACCAAATGCTGGCCCACCGCCGGCCGGAAGCGTATCCGTTGGCGACGGCCCCGATGTATCGCCACGGCGGCCACCCGCTGACGGTGGCCGGGAACAACGCCGCGACGGCGGCGGCCCTTGAACGGCTGGGGGCGGGGCATGTAATGAAGAAGACTATTTAAGCAGCGAGGCGAAAGGCAACCTCACCCCCTAACCCCCTCTCCGCGGCGGAGAGGGGGGACCAAACCAAGACGGCTCGCGCCCACTTGCTCCCCCTCTCC
>JAYTTY010000284.1:0-6867 GCA_043744795.1 Zavarzinella sp.
TGGGCCTCAAATGACCGGAAACTGGATGCGTTTGGGCAAGATGGGCAAGTCAGCATCTTGCCCATGCCACCAAAAAACGACCAACTGCGTAACTCCTAATCAAGCCGGGAAGGTCCAGATTTGCACCGCCCCGGCCATGTCGCCGGCCGCGAGCCAATCGCCGGCTCCGGACCATGCGATGGCGCAAATCCAATCTTTGAATTGCCCGCCGCGCGGCTTCCCGAGTTCGGAGACAAGTTTGCCCGACGCCGTTTCCCACACGCGGACGACCGTGTCGCGGCCGGCTGAAGCGAGGTGTTTGCCGTCCGGGTGGAATGCCAAATCGGTGAGGCCGCTCAAGTGGCCCGGTGCCAGTGTGCGAAGTTTCTTTCCCGTGGCCGGGTCGATTAGTGTCACCAAGCCGTTCGTGCCGTCGAGTTCGCCGCCGCGGCCGATGGCAAGAACCGACCCGTCGGGCGAATAGGCCGCCGCCGCGAAGTGC
This sequence comes from Zavarzinella sp., assembly GCA_043744795.1. Lineage (GTDB taxonomy): Bacteria > Planctomycetota > Planctomycetia > Gemmatales > Gemmataceae > Zavarzinella. Next base: position 482 of record JAYTTY010000284.1, read on the forward strand.
ATCCCCTTGTAGTCGGCGGACAAGTCCTTGAAGACCTCGGCCGTCGTCGCGTCCCACACCTTGACGGCGGCGTGTCGGCCAGAGTCGAACACCAGCGGGTACCGCTCACTGACGCACGCCTGCTTCCCGTCCGGCGACAAGGCCACGGCGTTGGCCCACCCCTTCACCTGCCACTTCTTGCGGACCGTCATGGCGTCGCGGTCCCAGACCAACACGTGGCCGCCGTCGTCGCCGCTGATGACCGTCTTGCCGTCGCGGGAGAGTTCCAACGAGACCACCCATTCTTTGTGGCCGGCGAAGGTCCGGGCCGATTTCAGCACGGCCACTTTCGCTTCGATGGGGGGCGGCACTTTCGCCCCGTTCGACTTCCGGCGCGTGGTGTCCTCAATGGTGCGGGCGTTCAACAGCACCAATTCCGCGGGGCCGGGCCATGTCTCGGGGATGTCCCAGAAGCGGACGGTGTGATCGTAACTCGCCGAGATCAGGGTTTTGCCGTCCGGCGCGGCCGTGAGGCGGGAAATCACGTTGGTGTGGCCGTCCAGTCGCGCCGCCGGCTTCGGCGGGTCGCCCCCGGCCTTCGCGGGCAGTTCCCAGAGCAGAATCTGCCCGAGGTTGTTCCCCGCCGCCACGCGACGCGACGGGCCGAGGAACGTCACGGCCGACACCCAGTCGGCGTCCCACGTGAGGTTCCACGCCATTGTCGGTTTGGAAAGATCGGCCATCAGTCGCCCCCGGTTTGCGATCAGCCAATCAGTTCCTTGACGGGGCCGGTCCCCTCCGGGGTCAGCCAGACGGGCCGGACGCCGTGGTAGTGCTTCGCCCGGGCGTTGATGCCGAGCGCCGTGTAGATCGTGGCGAACAAGTCCCCCTCGCTCACCGGGTTGTCCTTCACTTCCTTGCCGTCGATGTCGGTCGAGCCGTAAACTTGGCCCCCCTTGATGCCGCCCCCCGCCAACACGACCGTCCACGCCCGGATGAAGTGGTCCCGGCCGGCCCGGTTATTGATCTGCGGCGTGCGGCCGACTTCGCCCATCCAGATCACCAACGTGTCTTTCAACAAGCCCCGCTCTTCCAAGTCGAGCAATAAGCCGCTCCACGCGGGGTCGAGGACTTGCATGTTCGCCTTGTGGCAGACGAAATTGTCCGCGTGGCTGTCGTAGTTCTCCTGCCCGACTTCCACGAACGGCACGCCGGCCTCGATCAGCTTGCGGGCCATGAAACAGCCGCGGCCGAACTCGGTGTCGCCGTACCGCTCCTTCGCCGCCGGCCAATCTTTCGATGAGTCGAAAACGCTTTTCGCCCGCAACAGCCGCCACGCCCGCTCCTTGGCCGTGCGGTGCGACGCGAACGTGTCGGCCTTGTGGTCGGCCGCGAATTCGCCCTCGACGAACCGGAACAGGTCGGCCCGCTTCTTGTCCCCCTCCTCGGGGAGGTACGACGACGTGAACGACCCGAGCTTACCGTCACGGCCGATGCCGAACGGCTCGTAGAGCGGCCCGAGGTAGCCGGCCCCGCCGTTGCCCGTCGAGCCCATGCGGACGAAACTCGGCAGGTCCGAATCCGGGTTGCCGTTGTACTTGGCGACCACCGCCCCGATCTCCGGGTGCGGCGTGCGCTCACTCATCTTGTAGCAGGTGTGCATGTGGTAAATCCCGTCCGGGTGGTCGGGGGATTGCGTCTTCATGCTGCGGATGACCGCCAACTTGTCGGCCACGCCCGCGACTTTCGGCAAGTATTCGCACACCGGCATGCCGGGGACGTTCGACGCGACCGGGCGGAACAGTCCGCCGGTCGGCCGGCCGGGCTTCATGTCGAACGTGTCGATCTGACTGGCGCCGCCGTTCATCCAGAGCATGATGCAGCGCTTCTTGTTCTTGAGCGCCGCTTCCGTGGCGCTGCGCGCTTGGGCCAACGCCCCCCAGTTCGGCAACACCAATCCCGTCCCGGTGACGGTCACGGCCTTCATGAAGGCCCGGCGGGACGTGTGCGAGTGGCATGTGTGTGGAGTCATTGGTCACCACCAAGAATGCGGACAAGAGCGGATCAATGGTTAAAGCGGAACTCGCTGCTGTTCAACAGCGCCCAGATGGCGTCTTCGAGACGCGGCTCCGGCTTCGGGTCACTTTTCAGATACTCGGAGAACTTGGCCGACTCGGCCGGCTTCGGCGGGCGGCTTAACACGGAAAGGAACAGGCGATCAATTTTCTGTTCCCACGGGTCGGCCGAAGACATCAACTGGTCGGCGAGGTTGCCCTTCTTGCGGCGGACGAACGCGCGGACGTGTTCGCCGTTGTTCACGAACAAGTGTTCGGAAAGCGACCCCTGAAACTCTCCCAGTCCGTTCGTCGGTTCGCCGAAGTATCGCAAGAAATACTCGGCTCCGCCGTTGTCACCCGAGCCGGCCTTGGGCGTGTCGGTCCCGGTCGCCTTGCGCATCGCGGTCACGATCTCCTCGGCCGACAGCGGCCGCACCCGCGCCCGCTCGAATGCCGCCGGCAACGCCTCCCGCACCGACCCCGTGCCGGCCAACTGGTACGCCCGACTGTTCACGATCTCTCGGATCAGCCATTTGAGGTCGAACTGGTGGGCCGTGAAGCCGGCCGTGAGGGCCTTTAACAACGCCGGGTGGGACGGAGAGTTCTGCTCGGTGAAGTCGTCCGCCGGGTGGACGAGGCCGCGGCCCATGAACTGCGCCCACACCCGGTTGACAGCCGCCCTGGCCAAATACGGGTTGTCCGCGGCGGCCGCCCACGCGGCGAATTTCTCCTTGCGGGAGAACGCGGGCCGCGGCATCTTCTCGCCGTTCTTCGGGGCGGCCGGCTCCTTGAAATCCTTGGGCGTCGGCGGCTCCGCCAATTCCGGCCCGCCGAGGAACTTCGGCTTCACCGGGTCGCCCTTTTTGCCGGGGGCCTGATCCTTCGCCGCCCCGCTGAACAGCACTTCGCCCGTGGACTTCTCGCCGAGGGTGTACGTTTTGACGTTCCCCGCACTCGATTCCTGCACGACGACCCGGACGAAGAAGCCCGCCAGGCCGTAGAAGTCTTTTTGGGTCCAGCGGTCGAACGGGTGGTCATGGCAGCGGGCGCATTGCAGTTGCGTGCCGAGGAAGAGGCGACTCACCACGACGGCGGCCTCCTCGGGCTGGCCGCGGAATTGCACTTGGAACATCTCACTGCCAGGTTGCTCCCCGAGGAGGAGTTCCTTCACCACGCGGTCATAAGAAACGCCGTCGGCGAATTGTTTGGCCAGCCAAGTTTTGAACCCGTCCCGCTTGCGGGTCGCGTCGGCGTTCCCCGGGTTCCGGCCGAAGAGCGCCAAGTCCCACACGTCCGCTTGGGCCGTGGCAAAGCGCGGGTCGGCAACGAGTTGATCGACCAGCTTTTCCCGCTTGGCTGCATCGGGGTCCGCGAGAAATTTTTTGGCTTCCTCTTGGCTGGGAATCGTGCCGACCACGTCCAAGTAAACACGGCGCAGGAATTCGGCGTCGGCGGACGTGGGGGCTGGGACGATGTTCTTCGTCTTCCAAAAGGCCGCCAGTTCGCGGTCGATCACCTCACGAAGAGCGTCGTCCGCGAATGCCGGCGTCGGAATGAACGAGAGGCCCAAGAGGAGGCCGGTTAAAAGCTTCATGGCGACTGCGGGGAGGAGGTCATCGGCGGGAAGGTCATCGGCGGGTGGGGACTATTTAGAAGTTACCCTCCCGGCCGGCGGAATACCAGCAAAAAATGACCACGTTGCCGATGGATCGTATCTCGCGGCCCGGTTGAAAAATTTAGACATTGCCCAAAATCCCAACAGAATTCTGTTGCGGTCAGTTGACTGGCCGTGTTACTGTCTAACCGCTTTCTTGGACTCGACGCACAGACAGGACGTTCTTCCATATCCCCCCTCTCCCAATTTCTTTCAGCCCGCATGCGCGCCCCGAAGGCCAAGCCCGCGGCGCGGCGGCTGCGCTTGGAGACCTTGGAGGCCCGCGAGGTGCCGGCCGGTGACCTGCTCCTTCAGGCGTTTAACGACCAGAACGCGAACGGCGCGTGGGACGCCGGGGAGGCCGGCGTCGGCGGGGTCGTGGTCACGGCCAACGATTATTCGCAGCCGGCGCTCGCCCCGCTCACCAGCGGCGCGGACGGGACGGCGACGGCCGCCGTGTCGGGCAGCATGTACATGTACTACGCCACCTTCCCGGCCGGGTACGCGGCCCCCGGCGGCATGGCCATGGCCACGGGGATGTTCACCGTGCCGGACGGCGGGACGCACACACTGCTCGTCCCCTTGACCGGGGCCGGCGGCCCGCCGCCGGGAATGCCGCCGACGACGCCGTCGCCAACAATGCCGCCAGTCACGCCGCCGCCGGTCACGCCGCCGCCAACAATGCCGCCGGCGACGGGCGGGGGCGGGTCGTCGCTCGGGGCGGCCGCCGTCACGAGGGACGCCGACCGCGTCTACGCCGGCGCGGCGGTCACGTTCGACTTCGCGTCCACGATGGCGCTGCCGGTCGCGTACGCGGCCGTCGCGTGGGATTTCAACTACGACGGGCAGGCGTTCACGCCCGACGCGACCGCCGGCGGGCCGACGGTCGAACACACGTTCGCCGACCTCGGCCCGGTCACGGTGGCCGCGCGCGGCGTGACGGCCGCCGGCGCCCCGGAACTCGCGTGGGTGACGTTCACCGTGTTTCACCCGGCCCCCGTGCTGTCCGCCCCGGCCGACTTCGGCGTGACGGCCGGCGACACGCCGACCCTGACCCTGACGGCCGACACCGGAACCCCGGCCGTCCCGATCACCAAGGTGGAGTGGTGGGTGAGCTTCGACGGCGAGGACTACGAGCGCGACGACGCCATGACAACGCTCACGCCCGCCTACCATTTTGACACGTTCGGCAACTACGGCTTCTGGGTCGTGGCGACGGACGCCAACGGGGAGTCGGGGGAGACCTGGTTCAACGTGACGGCCGACGAGCCGACGCCGACGGCGTCGGTCGCGGTGTCCGGCCCGATCAACGAAGGGGGCGAGGTCACGTTCACGCTCCAGGAGTTCGACACGGACGCGCTGGACTCCGCGAGCATTTACGCCGACTGGACCGGCAATGGCGAATTCGATTTGGTGCCGGCCGACGAATGGGCGGGCAACGCTTACCAGAACGGCGTCGCCTCGTTCCGGCACAAGTACGCCGACGGGTTGGCCGCCGGCGTCTACCACGCGGTGGTCCGCGTGGAGAACGAGTCCGGGGAGGCGACGCCGTACCCCGTGGACTTGTTCGTCAACAACGTCGCCCCGACGGCGACGCTGACGGCCGGGTACCAAGTCCCGCAGTCGCCCGGCGCGCTGGAAAACGTCTGGAACATCGGGGCCAGCGGGCCGGTCCAGTTCAACACCATCGCGGACGCGTCAAAGGCCGACGCGAACGACCTGACCTTCCACTTCCGCATCAGCGCGGACGGCGAAGCGCCGGGGGACGCCGTCGCCTCCAAGGACCCGTGGATGATTCTGCCCGCGTACGAGCCGGGGTCGGCCTATCAGGTCGAGGGGTGGGTGACGGACAAGGACGGCGGGGAATCGGCCCACGAGTCCATGGTCGTCTCGGTCGCCGGGAAGGGGGAGCAGACCGGCGGGGCGGCCGCCTCCGCCATGGCGTACGGCTCCTTCGGCGTCCTGGGGGAGTCGCTGCCGGGCGGATACAACCGCTACGGGATCCCGGTCAAAGAGTTGAAGGACTACGCGGGCGGCGGCATCGCCGTCGAAATGCACGTGGGCGCGGCGTCCCAAGCCAAGGCGGCGGCGCTGGGGACGGCCGTGCGGACGGTGTTCCACGTCAACATCATGAATTCCCAGAGCGGAGCCGTCATCGACGACCTGACGCAGGTAATGCCGGACGGGGCCCTGCAGGTCGGGAATTTCCAGAACAACGAGGACATTACGGTCGTCGGGCGGTTCGAGGTGAACGTGAACGGCCAGTGGACGGCCGGGACCGGCTTGGCGGCGGGCGTCATCAACATCCACACGCCGCGGACACAGACGCTGCTGGAGCAAATCGACTCCCTGCGGGCGACGATCGAGGGCATGATGACCCGGTTCGGGGCCAAGGCCCAGGCCCTCGTGTCAGCGGTCATGGACCACCCGGGGGCGTTCTTCGCCGCCCTGGAGGGCGGCGTGACGGGGGCGGTGAAAGAGATTTTGGACAACATGTCCAAGCCGGAAGTGTTGATGGGCAAGTTGCTGGAGTGGGTGGGCAACTCGACCTCGACATCGGCGCTGACGATGGCGTTCGACCCGGCGAAGTTGGCAGCGCCGGACGGGAAGATCGCCTTCCTGCTGAACTTCGCGGGGCTGACGTGGCCGCACGTGCAGCAAGTGCTGGTGAAGGAGTTCGGGGCGGGGAACATGGC
>JAYTTY010000285.1:0-1791 GCA_043744795.1 Zavarzinella sp.
CAAGCCGGATCAACGAGTGTTGATTTGTTCACCAAGCCAAAAAACTGGCTCCGGCAACGGGGACAATGCGCCCTGAAAAGTGCGAAAGACTAGTCAGAGCCGTGCAGGTAGACGTAGAAGACGCAGGCCGGGTCGTGCTGCTCCAGGAAATCGCGGTACTCGTCCTTCAGCGCCGAACAGGCCACGACCAGGTTCTCGCCAGCCGCACACGCCGCGTCGATCCGCGCCCGCAGCGCCTTTAGCCACGGCTTGCGGTCGGCGTCGGTGAGCGGGGTCCCGCCCCTCATTTTCGCGACGTTTTCGGGCGGGTGGTAGTCGTCCCCCTCGACGAACTTCCACCCCAGGTCGGCGGCCAATATCTCGCCGACCGTCGTCTTCCCCGAGCCTGACACGCCCATGATCACGATCACCATGTTGGCCTCCGTCCGGGCGCTTCCGCGACCGCCAATTCCGTCTCCGGCCGTCACCCGTGATTTGTAAGCCGCGCTGCCGGGGCTTTCCAGCGGGGTCACTTTTTCTCCGGCAAACCCGGCACGAGTTTCGGGTCATACGTGGACCCCTTCGCCACCTGGATCATGGTGATGCGCATCTTGGTCGGGAAGAACTTCTCCGGGTCGGTCCGCTTGTGGGCGTGGCCGCCGCCGCCGCTGTCGTCCTTCATGACCAGGTGCATCTCCTTGATCCCCTCTTCCCAGACAATGTTGTCGTTCTGCCAGAACGAGGTCATTTTCACGTCCCGCTCGTAGACGCCCTTCTCTTTGTAGACCTCGGTGCCGGCGCAGCCGTACCCGGCCTTCTGGCCTTTGTTCGGGATGTAGCACAGCGTCCAGGTCGTGGGCGCGCCGCCCGCCGGCTTCTCGATCACCTCGGCCCGGATGTGGACGGTGCCGTTGCGGTAGTCCACGGGGGCCGTCCAGTCCTTGGGACGCTCGGCGTTGAGCATCTTCCCGGTCACATAGTAGTGCGACTTGCTCGGCTTGGAGTTGTCCGCGTCCTCCTTCGTGAACGTGAAGGTCGCGTCGAACAGCACGAATTGCTGCGCGTGGGCCGCCGAACTTGCCAGCAACAGGCCCGCCAGGACGAACGCGGACCGGGTCGCGCACAGACATCGAAGTGTGGTCATGAGTGTCTCTCGAATGGTCGCCGGCGAATCTTGCCCTGCCGGGACGGAGGCAGACATGCTTCTTGTGTACTCCGCGGCGATCCAAAAGGAACGCGCGTGCAAAGCCACGCCGGCACGCCGGCCGGGCTGAGACCCACGGCCGAGTCCGGCGCCGAGACGGCGTGTCTCGGCGTACGGGCGGCCGTCGGCGACCGACGATGACCGCCATAACGAGGTCGAGCACGAGAGGGCCGCCGTGGTAGCCGACGGCCTCGAGCAGCGGCCCCGGGTCGTCGGCCGGGAACAGGCCGCGGACCCCGACGGCCCGGAACGTCGCCTGCAGGCCGACGCGACCGTTGAAGTACGCCCGCTCGTACCCCGCCACGCCGGCGGCCGGCACGCCGTCTGCGTGACGGCGTGCCGACCCCTAATGCAAGCGCCACCCAAGTCCAACGACCTTCCCAGAACCTTCTCAGGACGGGGACGGGATTGGCGGTGGGCACGAAAAAAGGGCTTACGACTTTCGCCGTAAACCCTTGCATATCCGGTGAGTGCCGAGGACAGGAGTTGAACCTGCACACCCTTGCGAGTACTAGATGTGCCCGACCGAAACGGGGTTCCCCTGACGGTCTGAATTGTGTATTTCTCCTCCAGTCCGCCCAGACAGCCAGGAGAATGCGATGGGACGC
>JAYTTY010000286.1:0-25744 GCA_043744795.1 Zavarzinella sp.
CGTTCGCGGCGGCTACGCCAAGATCCTCGATCACTTCACCAAGGCTCTGGAAGCGAGCGGAATCGAGATGCGAACGAATGCCCTCGCACGCATCGCCGAAGGGCCGACCGTTGAACTCGCTTCCGGCGAAGTTCTCAACTTCGATCGTGTGATCTGCACCGCCGCCGCCCCGCTCGTTTCCAAACTGATTCCCGAGTTGACCACAACGGAACGCGAGCGCTGGGACGGTGTGAAATATCAGGGGATCGTGTGTGCCTCGCTACTGTTGAAGAAACCGTTGGCGAAGTTCTATGTCACGAACATCACCGATGATTGGGTGCCGTTCACGGCCGTGATCGAGATGACCACGCTGGTCGATCCCGCCGAGTTCGGCGGCCGGACGCTGGTCTATCTGCCAAAGTACGTCGCGCCCGATGACCCGTTGTTTGAAGTCAGTGACGCAGACCTGCGAACGTCGTTCATCGCCGCGTTGAAGAAGATGTATCCCGACTTCTGCGAGTCAGACGTCGAAGCTTTCCGCGTCTCGCGAGTCCGGCATGTCGTGGCCCTCACGACACTGAATTACTCGGACAACTTGCCGCCGATGAAGACCTCGCTGCCGGGAGTCTTCGCGGTGAATTCCGCTCACATCGTCAACGGTACGCTGAACGTCAACGAGACCGTGAAGCTGGCGGAAGACGCTGTGAAAGAACTGCTGCTGCCGGACCTCGCCGCGCACGGCCGGCGAACACACGAACCAGAAACAAAACAACTTGAACCGCTAATCCTCGCTAATTGACGCTAATGAACACAAAACCTGTTCTTCTTCATTAGCGTCAATTAGCGCAAATTAGCGGTCCTTTCTTTTGAAACGATCATGACCAAACCAATTGCCAGTTTATCGCTCGACCTCGACAACAAGTGGTCGTACATGAAGACCCACGGGGATGCCGGCTGGGAGGCGTTGCCCAGTTACTTGTCCATCGTCGTCCCGCGCGTCCTCGATCTGCTCGACCAACTCTCGCTGAAAATCACGTGGTTCATTGTCGGCTTGGACGCCGACCAAGCCGCGGACAAGAACGTGCTGGTCGAGATCACCCGCCGCGGCCACGAAGTCGGCAATCACTCCTTTCGGCACGAGCCGTGGCTGCACCTCTATTCAGACGCGGAGATCGAAGAAGAATTGGCCAAGACGGAGGCCGCACTGCTGGCCGTGACCGGGCAAACGCCGGTCGGCTTCCGCGGCCCCGGCTTTAGTCTGTCGCCTTCGGTTCTGCGGATTCTGGCGAAGCGGAACTACCTCTACGACGCCTCCACCTTCCCGACGTTTCTTGGGCCGTTGGCCCGACTGTACTACTTCGCCAAGGCCGGCAAGATGTCCGCGACGGAGAAGAAGCAGCGGTCCAAGCTGTTCGGCAAGCTCGCGGAAGGGTTCCGGCGGCTGAACGCTTACCGCTGGAAAACGCCCGCCGGCCCCATTCTTGAAATCCCGGTGACGACGTTTCCGGTGGCGAAAGTGCCGGTTCACTTGAGCTACCTGCTCTACCTGTCCTGCTACAGCCCGTGGCTGGCCCGCCTGTACTTCCGGTTGTTCATCTTGGCCTGCAAGCTGACCCGCACGCAGCCGTCGCTATTGCTTCACCCGCTCGACTTCATGGGAAACGACGACGTGCAAGGGTTGGACTTCTTCCCCGCCATGAAGATCCCCGGCCGCGTAAAATTGGCTTGGGCGACTGAGTTTCTCCGCACTTACGCGGGGAACTTTACCGTGATGCCAATGAGCTTGCACGCCCAAGAAATCATGACGAAGGGGAATCGCCTGCCGGCCCGGACGGCGACGGACTGACGGCCCGGCGCCCCTTCCACGTCGGGCGAACTCCGAACACGTCTCGCAGCACCGCGAACCACTGGATCGCCACCACGAGCGTGATGCCAAGCGGGTGAAAAAATGCCGCCCAGAGTGGTTGCCGGAACCTGAACGCCGCGTGAATTCGCGGCGCCAACGCACACACCGCAGCCGCTACCGTCAGACCGTTCCGGAGCCACTCGACTTGATCCCACCAGCACAATAGCACGAACGGCAAGACTTGCCCGGCGAGCAGAATTACCGTGGCAGGCACGATCAATTTCGTGGACGCCAACCCTTCGCGGGCGTTCTTCGCCAACCCGAACCACACTTCCGACGCGGAGCGGTACATGCGGCACGAGGCGATGGAAGTGGCGTCGAACAGGTCGGTCATCAGCCCGGCCCGGCGGAACGCCCGCGGCAGCGTCAGCCCGTCGTGCAGCGACGCCCGGATGGCCGCGTGACCGCCGGCCGCTTCGTAATTTTCCCTCCACGTGAGGAAGAACTGCCCGCACCCCGCCCCGTAAGCCGGCAGAGTGGAGTTTCGCATTCGACTCAAGGGCAAGAAGCCGAGCAACAAAAAGTGGAACAGCGGGATCAGCAACTGTTCCAATACCGTCACCGTTTCTTGACGCGGGATGCCGCTGACCAAGGCACTGTTGCCCCCCCGTAGAAATTGGGCCGCGCGGGCCACGGCGTTCGGCGTCAGGCGCACGTCCGCGTCGATAAAGAGGAACATGTCGCAGTCCGGCCCGGCGAGCGATGAGAGGATGTCACAGGCGTGCTGTTTGCCGCACCACCCGGCCGGCAGCGGCGGCGCCGACACCACTCGCACGACCTCCGGGTAGTCCCACGCCAACTCACGCACGACGGCAGCGGTGCGATCCTCGGAATGGTCGTCTAATACGATCACTTCAACAAAGGCGATTTCTGACAGAAACGGCCCCGGGCGCGGGTCTGCAGAAGCCAAGGCCGCGCGCACGGCCGGGCCGATGTTAACTTCTTCATTCCTGGCCGGGATGAGTACCGAGACATCCGGCGGTATCCCGAGTGGCGTTGGTGGGGGCCGGTACACCTTTACGTTGCGAAAGTATAAGACGGCCGGCGCCAAGGCGAATGCGAAGGCGACCGCGGCGAGAACAACGTGCGTCATGAGGCGCGCCCCTTTCGCCCACGCACGGCTTGCCACCAACCGTACAGGCCGCCGACGCCGACACGGCCCGGGATGAGCGTCTCGAAGCGTCCCTCGTCCCGGCTGATGGCATCCTTGGCGAGAGCGTCCATCGTCTCGGTCAGGCGATCTTCGATGACCGATGTCCATGCCCGCGAATCGCCGGCGTGCGTTTGGATGGGAATCGACTCCCCAACCCGGATGAGCAGTTCCGGTCTGCGCTCGTCCCAAAAAGGGTATTCGACCGCAATCGGCACCACCTGCCCCGCGGTCAATCGGCTGGCAACGGCGCCGGCCCCCGGCCGCAATTGCAACGGCCTCTCGCGTGGATCGGCGAATCGGCCTTGCGCAGTCACCCACAACGCCCGGTGGGGCTGGGAAAAAATTGCGTTCGCGGTGCGGAGGAACACGGCGCCGCCACGCGGCGTCTGGTCCACGCCAAACAGGCCGAGTCGCCGGAACATGGCGTATTTCTTCAGCATCACGGTATCAATGGGGGCGTAGTGTCGGTAACTTGGCAGCAGAGAAGACAAGACGAAGGCGGTGATGACATCCCACCACGCGGGGTGGTTCATGACGAAGATGATTGGCTCCCCCGTCGCCGGCGGGAAAGCCGCCCCGTCCTTGGCGAGTCGCACGGCGTGGAAGTGCTTGGCCGCATACCGTCGGCAGTACCGTTGGAACCAGCGGACAAGCCATTCCGAGTGCGAGGGCATCGCGGGGTCACGGTCGGTCACGGCGTCCGGCCCCCCCGCGCGTCGTGGTCGAGCGCGTCGGCCGCGATCCACCCGGACATCAGGGCCATCGGCATCCCCGGCCCCGGGTGGGCCGACCCGCCGGCGAAGTACAAGCCGCGCACGTCTGGGCTGCGGTTCGTCGGCTTGAACGCCCCGAGAAATTTGCCGTGACTCGCCAGCCCGTAGATGGCCCCGTTCAGGACGCGATAGCGGCGGTGAATGTCTTCGGGCGTGAGGTGAGACTCAAACGCGATGCGGTCTTCGATGTCCGTGAGTCCGGCGGTTGACTTCAACTTGTCGAGAATGACTTGCCGATACGCGGGGTACATTTTTTCCCAGTCGTGGTGCGGCCGCAGGTACGGTGTGTGGACGAGGACGTACAGCGCTTCCCCGCCGGTGGGCGCCACGCCAGGCTCCGTGACGGCCGGGGCGCAGACGTAACAGGTCGGGTCTTGGGCCGGTTCGCCGATTTGGTAAATCTCGCGGAACTCGTCCTCGGGATGCCGCGAGAAGACGAAGTTGTGGTGCAGCAAGTGGTCGTACCGCTTCTTAAGTCCGAGGTACAGCACGACGCCGGAACACGCCGGTTCGTACGGCCGGCGGTCTTCAAACGTCGGCGAAGAGTTGTCGAGCAACTCGCGGTGCGTGCGGACGGCGTCGGCGTTGGAAACCACCGAGTCGAACGGCAATTCTTCGCCGCCGTCTGTGACGACGCCGACGGCCCGCCCACCCGCCGTCATGATCCGCTGAATGCCGGTGTTCGTGCGGATAACGACACGCAACTCGCCCGCCAGCTTCTCGAAGGCCGCCGGGACGGCCCGCGTCCCGCCTTGCGGGTACCACACGCCCTCATCTGTTTGCATGTGGGCAATGCCGCACAGGACGGCCGGGCTGGCGTCGGGGCAGGAGCCGACGTACTGCGTGAAGTGGTCCAGCATTTGGGCCACGCGCTCGTCCGGCACATGATCGCGGACGGTCTCGCTCACGGACTTGCCCATTCGCATCGCCAACACGTCGGCAAGGCTTTTGAAGGAGAGCGAATTCTTGAGGTCAAAGAGGTCGCGCATCCCGCCGACGGACTTCCAGAAAAAGAAGCGGTTGCTGACGCTGTTCATCCGCTCGGCAAACTTCATGAATCGCCGATACCCCGCCGCCGACTTCGTGCCGGGGGAGAACCGCTCGATGTCGGCGGCCATCTTGTCCACGTCGGCCGACAAGTCGAGAACGGAACCGTCGTGGAAGAAACTTCGCCATTGCGGATCGACGGGGATGAGATCGAGATAGTCTTCGAGTTGGCGACCGGCCTCCCCGAAGATTTTCCGCAGCACGCTGGGCAGGGTGAGGATCGTCGGCCCCATGTCGAAGCGGTAGCCGTCGGCTTCCAGCACGGCCGCCTTGCCGCCCACCCACGAGCTTTGCTCGAACAGTGTGACCGAGCGCCCGCGCGCCGCCAGCGTGCATGCCGCGGCCAAACCGCCGAGGCCGCCGCCAATCACTGCCACCCGCCCGGGCGAACTCATTGAAAATCCTCGCCAAATTCAAACCGCCGCCGTCTCCTGATCGTCCAACCACCCGGCGTCTATTTTAAGATCTTGGAGCAACAGCCGGCTGGTGATGCGGGCCGACTCGTAGATCACCGGCAACCCGCTGCCGGGGTGCGTCCCGCCGCCGACGAGGTAGACGGAGTCCAAGTCTTCGAAGCGGTTTCGCGGCCGCAGGTGGAGCATCTGCCGCAGGTTGTGGGCGAGGTTGAACGTCGCCCCGTTGAAGACTTCGTAACTCCCCTCCCAGTCGGCGGGGGTAATCACCTTCTCGAAGCGAATGCGGCGTTCCACATCGTCGATGCCGACCTTGGGCAGTTGATCGAGCACTTGTCGGCGGAACCGGGCCGTCTCAATCTTCCAGTCGATCCGGCCGCTCTGGTGGGCGACCGGGGCCAACACATAAAGCGTGCTGTGCCCCGGCGGGGCGAGCGTGGAATCCGTGACACCCGCGTTCTGCACGTAAAAGGACGTGTCGTCCGACAGCCGTCGGCCGCCGACAATGTCCGCGAGGTTACCGACGTAGTCTTTCGCCGTGTAGATCGTGTGGTGATCGACGCGGTCGTAGAGGCCCTCGATGCCGAGGTACATCATGAACGTCGAGCAGGAGTATTTTTTCTTCGCCAGCTTGCGGTCCGTCCACCGCCGCCGCAAGCGGTCGGGCACGAGGCGAGACATCGCCCGCGAAAAGTCCGCGTTGATGACCACCTTATCGGCGGCGTACTCCCCTTGCGTGGTCTTCACGCCGGTCACGCGACGGCCGTCGAAGTTTAGCCCGGTCACTTCCTCACCGAGGGAAATGGTTACGCCCATTTCTTCGGCGACGCGGGCCATCGCCTCCGAGACGGCCGAGCATCCGCCAATGGGGTGATGCACGCCCCACTCGTATTCGAGGAACGAAAGGATCGTAAACAGGCTCGGGCAGTTGAACGGCGACATGCCGAGGTACTTGGCCTGGAAGGAGAAGGCGAGCCGCGTCCGCTGGTCGGCGAAGAACCGCCGCAGGTCCGAATCCACGGACCGCCACGGCCGCAGGACCGGCAACAGTTTCATCAAGTCCCACGACGCGAGGTCTTTCCACCCGAGGAAAGCCCGTTCCAGGATCGGCCGGAAGGACGCCATCTTGTGCCGATTCTCGGCGAGGTACTTCGGCAAATTGGCGGCGTCTCGCGGGGCGAAGCGGGCGATCTCCGCGGCCATCCGCGTCATGTCCGCGGTGCATCGTAGTTCTCCCCCTTCGCCGAACACCAGCCGGTATTGCGGATCGAGGCGAACCATCGGGACTTCGGCGTGCAGGTCGCGGCCGATCAGTCGGAAGATGCGTTCGAGGACGAGCGGGTATAGAAAAAACGTGGGGCCGAGGTCGAAGCGGAAGCCCTGCTCTTCGATGGCCGAACACCGGCCGCCGACGCACGGCAGCCGTTCGATCACGCGGACGCTCACCCCGGCGTGGGCCAAGAGCAGCGCGGCGGCCAACCCGCCGGGGCCGGCGCCGATGATGATGACCGACGGGGGGGACTTCATGCGCGGGTGCGAATCCGGTGAGCGTACCGAGAATCTTAGACGGCGTGGGCGACGGGGAACCACGTCACCCCATCGGCAGGTGATCTTTGCCGGGAGAAAGTTGCCCCGCGCTGCCGCCGGCGCCGGCCACCAACGACACCAAATCGGTCGCCCCGAGCGGTTGCGGGAGGGCGAAAAACTCCCCATAGGTGAAGCCGCACCGCGCCCCGTGGTAAGCGTTGGAGCCGGTCAGGAAGTGATCGACCATCTTGGCGCGGGACTCGTCGAATTGCGACTGGTACGCCCGCACGGCCGCGAGTTTTTGCGGCATCGTGTCCGTGATGTCGATGACGAACGTGCTGTGCCACAACCGCTGCTCGGCGTCGAACGGTAGCGGCGCGTACACCAGTTGCGGCACGCGGTACGCGGCCGTGCCGCCGAAGCGGTCGTCCCATTTGGTGAGTTGGGAGTAGAAGCGACCCGCTTCGGCCAACAGGTGGGCTTGGTGGTGGTCGGGTGACGCGGCCGGCGTGCGGCCGGCGACGGTAATCATCACCCGCGGCCGCCATTTGCGGAGTTGAGCGCCCAGGGCGAAGCGCACGTCCGGCCCGTCCATCAGCACGCGGTTGGGCAGGCCGAGATTGACGCGGTGCTGCACGCCCAGAATGCGGCGCGCCTCTTCGGCTTCCTTCAAGCGAATTTCTTCGCTGCCGCGCGGCGTCGGCTCGCCGCTGGTGAGGTCGATGATGCCGACGGTATACCCTTGGCTCACCAATTTGGCGAGCGTGCCGCCGCAAGTCAGTTCAATGTCGTCCGGGTGCGGGGCGACCGCGACCACATCCACCCGCACGTCTTCCGATGTCATCGGCTCCCCTCACACGTCGATTTCTTCCGCGGCCACCTTTTCCGCGTTCCGCATGATCTCGGTGTAGCGGTGCGAGGCGTCCTTGCCGAGCAAGTGGTCAAACACCTCGTCGGCCTTCAGCGGGTTGTCGATCTCGATTTTCAGAAGGATTCGCTGCTTCGGGTCGAGCGTCGTTTCTTTCAGAACCTTGGCGTCCATCTCGCCCAACCCCTTGAAGCGTGTCACCTCGTAGCGGGCGTTGGTCCGCAGTTTGGTGATGATCTCTTCCTTGTGGTTGTCGTCCCTGGCCCAGTACGTCTCCTTGCCCACGTCGATGCGGTACAACGGCGGCTGGGCGACGTAGACGTGCCCTTTGCGGATCAGGTCCGTCATGTGGCGGAAGAAGAAGTCGAGCAGCAGCGTGGAAATGTGGTGCCCGTCCGCGTCCGCGTCCATGAGCAGGATGATCTTGCTGTAGCGCAGGCCGGCCGGGTTGTAGCGGTCCCCGGCCCCGGTCCCGATGGCCGTCACGAGGTCGTTCAGCTCTTGATTGTTCAGAGCCTTCGAGGTCGCCATCCCCTCGGAATTCAGGATTTTGCCGCGCAACGGCAACACGGCCTGTGTGCGGTTGTCCCGCCCCTGCTTCGCCGACCCGCCGGCCGAGTCTCCTTCGACGATGAACAACTCGGTTTGGTCCCGGTCGGTCGCCTTGCAGTCGGCCAGTTTGCCGGGCAAGTTGAGCCGCCGTTGCCCGATGGCCTTCCGCTTTACTTCGGTCGCCGCCTCTCGCGACGCCAGCCGGGCCTTGGCCGCCAGCACGATGCGGCCGACAATCTGGTCAGCGGCCGAGGTGTTGCCGTTGAGCCACGTTTCCAAGCCGGGCCGCACGAACGCTTCGACGAGCGCGGTCATTTCCGGGTTGTTCAACTTCTCCTTGGTCTGCCCTTGGAACATTGGCTCGCGCACGAAGACGGACAGCACGCCGACGATCCCCTCGCGGATGTCCTCGGCGGTGATTGACAAGTCCTTGATCTTGATGTTGTGCGTCTCGATGTAGTTGCGGATCGCCTTGACGAGCGCGCTCTTGAAGCCGTTCTCGTGCGTCCCGCCGGCCGCGGTGCGGATGCCGTTCACATAGGACCGGAGTGTCTCTTCCGTGGACTCGGTCCACTGCAAGGCGCACTCCATGCGCTGGCCGTCGTCCCGCTTCAGGGTGAACGGCGACTCCGTGATGGTCGGCTTCTGCGTGATGCGGATGAGTTCGCGCAGGTAGTCGGGGATGCCGCCGGGGTGCGTCAGGTCGTGGCTTTCGCCGGTCGTGTCGTCCTTGAACACGATCTTCAACCCGGAGTGGATGTAGGACATCGCCTCCAAGTGTTCCTTGATGTCCTCGCCCGAAAACTTCGTGTGCTTAAAGATCGTCTCGTCCGGCTCGAAGTAGATCAGCGTGCCGTGGCCGCGGAAGCTGTCGAGCTTTTCCACCTTGCTCGTCGGCGTCCCCTTCGCGTAGGTCTGCCGCCACTCGTAGCCGTCCCGCCGGATGGTGGCGACCAGTTTACGGGAGAGGGCGTTGACCACGGACGCCCCCACGCCGTGCAAGCCGCCGGAGTAGAAATACCCGTCCCCCTGGCCGAACTTGCCGCCGGCGTGCAATACCGTGAGGACGAGTTCCAGCCCGGACTTCTTGTGCTTCGGGTGGATGTCCACCGGGATGCCGCGGCCGTTGTCCTGCACGGTGATGGCGTCCCCGCCCTTGTGCAGCGTCACCTGAATCGCGTCCGCGTGGCCGTTCAGGTACTCGTCCACAGCGTTGTCGACGATTTCCCAGATGAGGTGGTGCAACCCCTTCACGTCCGTGCTGCCAATGTACATGGACGGCCGCTTGCGGACGGGTTCGAGACCTTCCAGCACTTGGATGGACGATTCGGTGGTGTACGACGCCTTGGGGGCGGTTCCTGTTGACATGGTCGCAGTCCTAACAAAACATCGGTGCTTGAGTCATTCCTTTGGTGGCAAGGTTCAACCTCACCCCCTAACCCCCTCTCCGCGGCGAAGAGGGGGGACCAAACCAAATCCAAAAGCGCCCGCTCACTACTTGCTCCCCCTCTCCGCCGCGGAGACGGGGTTGGGGGGTGAGGTGGCTTTCGCCGTTACTCGAACAGTTCCCCGTTCGCGTCCTCGTCCGCCGTCCCGTTGCGTTCCTCGCTGCGGGTGCGGGCTTCCTTGATCTTCCCCTGCTCCACGAGTTCCCAATCGGTGAGCATGATCCCAGGCGGGATCACGCGGGCCAGTTCCGCGCGCTTGACGACTTCCGTGCCCTTGCCGCCGCGGCCGACCAATTTGTGCGCCCCGCGGCGAAACTCCTTGTTGATGCCGCCGCTGGTTTCCACGCGCAGGGCGTCGTGCCGGTTGGAGATGACCGCCCCGCCGATGCACGCATCCTTGTCCCCGAGTTTGATGCCCATGACCCCTTTGCCGGCCCCGGACAGCACGTTGATTTCCTTCAGGTCAAAATGAATTACGTGGCCGTCCCGCGAGGCGAGGAACATGCTCTCCTCGTTGCCGAGCAGCGTCTGGGCGTAGATCACCTTTTCGCCGTCGCTGAGGCGGACGTAACGGCGACCGGCCTTCGTTGACGCCGTGCGGAACGGCAACAGCGGCGTGCGGAGGACATAGCCGTCACTCGTGCCGACCAAGATGTACGGGCCGGGCACGTCGCCGCGCGCGCCTTTGACCTCGGCGGGGACAAAGCGTTCGTCGGTGGTTTCGGCGGCGATGACTTTTACTTGGTCGGCGACGCGGAAATACTTCGTGATCGGCTCGCCGTACCCGGAACTGGCCGGGATCTCGTTGACGCGCATCGTGTAAGCGGTGCCGTCGTCGGCGAGGAAGACGATGTGGTCGAGCGTCGAGGCCGGGGCGACGGCGATCACTTGGTCGCCCTCCCGCACGCGCGTCGTGTCCACGTTGACGAGTCGGCCCACGCGCTTGATCCACCCGTCCCGCGTCAGCACGACGTTCGTGTTCTCCTTGACGATGTAGGCTTCCTCGTTGAACTCCAGCACGTCCTCGTCTTGGGCCATCCGTGTGGCGCGGCGCGTGCTGAACTTGGCCTCCAAGGCTTCGAGTTCGCCGCGGATCACGCCCCACAACTTTTTGGGAGACTTGAGGATCGCCTCGATTTGGGCGGCTTGCTCCAACTTCTCCCGCAGTTCGTCGAGAATCTTGCGGATCTCCATTTGGGCAATCTTGTACAACTGCGAGTCGAGGATGGCGTCCGTCTGGATCGCGTCCAAGTCGAATTCCTTCATCAGCTTCTGGGCGGCGTCCTGCTTGCCGTTCGACTCGCGGATGAGCTTGATCGCCCGGTCCAGCGCGTCGAAGATAATGCGGAAGCCTTCCAAGATGTGGATTCGCTTGCGCAGCACGGCCAAGTCGTATTCGAACCGCTTCTTCACCGTCACGAAGCGGAAGTCGAGGAAGTGGCGCAAGATGGCCTTTAGCCCCAGCCGTTCCGGCCGCGTGGAGCCGTCGTTTCCGGGCACGAGGCAGGTGAGGTTGTAGGCGAAGTTCGACTGCAAGTCCGTGTGCCGGTACAGGTAGGCCATCACCAAGTTAGGGTCGGTCCCCGGCTTCAAGTCCAGCGTGATGCGGAAGCCTTCCTTCTGCGTGGTCTCGTTGGTCAGCCCGACGACCCCCGGCAACTTGCGCGTCTCGATAATCATGCCGATGTCGTTCTCGATCTTCTCCTTGTCCGTGCCGTAAGGGATGGACGTGATGACGATCTGCGGAATTTTGCCCCGTTCGGCCTCCGTCTTCCACTCGGCCTGCACCTTGATGCTACCGTCGCCCTCTTCGTAAATTCGGCGCAACGTCGAGCGGTCCGTGACGATCTTGCCGCCGAGTGGGAAGTCCGGCCCCTTGATCTTCTCCATCAGCACGGCCGTCGTCACATCCGGCTGATCGATCATCAAGACACACGCCCGCAGCACTTCGCCGAAGTTGTGCGGCGGGATGTTGGTCGCCATGCCGACGGCAATGCCGGACGACCCGTTGACGAGCAAGTTGGGGAACTCGGCCGGCAGGACGACCGGCTCGCGCATTTGGCTGTCATAGGTCGGCCGCGTCTCGACCGTTTCCTGGCGTAACTCCCGCATGAGGTAATCGGCGATGGCCGTCAACTTGGCTTCCGTGTAGCGATGGGCGGCCGGGCGGTCGCCGTCCACCGAGCCGAAGTTCCCCTGCCCGTGAACGAGCGGCGCCCGCATCACCCAACTCTGGGCCATGCGCACCATCGCGTCGTAAATGCTCGAGTCGCCGTGCGGGTGGTACTTCCCCATCACGTCCCCGACAATGCGGGCCGATTTGAGCGTCCGATTGTCGAACGTCAGTCGCAGGTCGTTGTACATCGCGTACAAGATGCGCCGCTGCACGGGCTTGAGGCCGTCCCGCACGTCGGGCAGCGCGCGCGACGTGATGACCGACATGGCGTAGCGCAGGTATCGTTCGTGCGTTTCTTTCGCGATGGAAACCGTCTGAATGTTCTCGGCCATACCCCGGACCCGCCCCTCACTGAGCGTTGAATTTGGGAGGAATAGGTGAAATGATAACCGCCCCGCCCCGTTCAACCAATGTACGTTAGTACAGTATCAACGAGAAAACCCCCGGCAGCGGCCGAGGGTTTCTGATTAGGTCATTTGAAACAGGAAGTCGGGTTATTTGTCGGCCCGCGCTTGGTCTTGGGGCGGGGCCGGATAGTTCTTGAGGCTGTCCTTCACCAAGTCCGCATAGTTTTCCGGCAGTCTGTCGAATCGGTCGATCTTCACGGTCAGCAAGAGTTTGGCGCCGCGCGGGTTTTGGTGGGCCGCCAGCATCCCGTCCCGGAACTTCTTAATGATGACCTCGGGAAGCGCGCCCTTCTTGCAGACCACGACGTTGGGCGGGAACACGTCCGACTTGGCCAACACTTTGACGTTCTGGGCCGGGCCGGGGTAGAGCTTTTGGAAGTAGCTCCACGACGCTTGATCGACGGCCGTAATGTCCGCATCGCCGTCAATGACCTTGTGAATGGCGTCGTGGACCGTCGAGGTTTTTGCAAGGCTGCAAAAGGTTTCCGACCCCAGTTCCTCCGACTTGCGCTTCTCGAAAAACAACTTCGCGTGATCCTTCAGCCCAACGGCCAGCACCAGTTTCGCCCCCTTCATGTCGCCCAAGGCGGAAGCCTTGCTGTCGTGCCGAATGAGGATAAACGCCTGCACTTCCCGCGGCTTGGGCACCGAGCAAACGAGCGGCTCCAAGTCCGGGTACTTTTGCTTGGCCCACGCATACTCATGGCCGGAGATGACGCCGAGTTGCAGTTTGCCGCCGTTCACGTCGCGGGCGATGTTCATCGCCTCGGCGTCGCAAAACACCTCGCCGTCCAAGCCGGTCTGGGACTTCATGAGGTCCAAGAACGGCTGGTTGGCGAACAACAACAGGGCCGGCGGCACGTCCCGGAAAAGGCTGCGCGCGATGCCGATCTTGACCGGCTCCCCGGCGTCGGCGCGCAGGCCGGCGGCGAGAATCACGCAACAGACCACTGGCGTCAGGCAACGGCGGGTCACGGGGTCTTCCTCGCAAAGGCCAATTTCTGAAATCCTAGGCGCCGGCCGGCCACAGATGGTAGCCGAACGGCCCGGCGGGGCTATTTGGGCAACCGCCGAGGCGGACAAGGGAATATCGGCCTACCGGCCGGGGAAGTTGACCCGAACTCCCCCGGCGGTGATGCGTTCCAAGTTCGCCAACGCGATAATCTGCTCGTACAGCGCCAAGTTGTATGCGGCGAATGAACGGGTCGCGGACACTTCGTTCATCAACATGTCCTCCTTGGTGAGGTTGCCGCCGGCGGCCTCCCGCTGCCGCTCGATCAGGGACCGGCCGGCCGCGGAGGCTTCCTTGAAGGTGGCCACTTTCTTGGAGGCTTCCGCGTATTGGGCGTAACCAACCTCGGCTTCCAGGACCACCAAGTTCCGGGCCTGTTCGGCGACCTTTTCGGACCGCTCGTAGTACTGTTGGGCGACGCCCGCCCGCGTCGTGCGGTGGCCGACCAATTGGGACGGCATTTCGGGGGGGATGGCCCCCGGACGGTACTCCGGCTCCCGCGAGGCGACTGGCACTTGCCGGGCGTGAATGTCCCCGCCGTTGGCGAACGTCTCGACTCGGATGTTGAACTGCCGTGACCACTGGGCGACGACTTCCAGTTGCGTCACCTGAGCCCCGATCCCGGCCAACTGGATTTCCCCACGGCGGCTCACCGCGTGGGCGATGATCGCCGCCTTGGTGAACTCGGCCCGCACGTCCGGCAGCAGTTCGTCGGCGGCGTCCACTTCCACGTCCGGCCCCAAGCCCATCGCCTCCCGCAAGGCGGCCCTGGCCCGCGCCACACCCGACTCGGCGTCCAGCATTTTGCCCTTGGCCTCGCCGATGATGATGACGAGTTTGTCCTCGGTGTCCTTGTTGACGCCCTTGACCCCGCCCCCTTTGCTGTTAACGATCTTGCGGACTTGTTCGAGGTACAAGTCCAGTTGATCGACGAGGTCTTTGCCCACCTTGGCCTGTTCGCGGGCGTAGATCACCGTGTAGTAGCACCGGATCACGGCGTAGGTGACGTCGTGCTCCGCTTGGCCGAGTTCGGCGACCGCGGCCTGAATGCCCAATTCCAGTTGCTGTTTGCGGGTTTTCAGATCGGGGAGCAAGCCGACACTGATGTAGTGGACCTCTTTCAGCCCCTTCATTTTCTCTTGGGAGGCCTTGAGACTTGACTGAAGGGCGTGGATGCTCGGGTGTCTGTCGTGCCCGGTGCGCAGGGCGTCAGCCAGCGTGCACCGCATGACGCTGACCGGCTTGGCGGATGTGTCCCCGTCGGCCTTGGCCACGGCCGGAGGCAAGTCAATCGGCTTGCCCATTTTCCGCGGCATCACTGTCTGACCTTGGGCGAAGCCGCCGAGGACACAGACAATCAGCGCGACGCCGGCCGGTCGAAGCTGCCTCATGGAATCCCTTCCGCGCCGCACGGGCGACCTACAACGCGGCGATCCGTGCCGCGAACTGTTTTATCGGCTTTGGTCAGCAGACCGCGCAAGGTGGGAAAGGTGCGGGCGGGAGAGATTGAAGGCCGCGCCATTCGGTGGTAGATGTCATGCCGATTATGCGGGCGCCCGGTCGGCCCCGACATTGAGCGACCCATTTCGCGGAATCGGGTTAAGATAATCGCCATGAAGACCGAACTCAGCCCGGCCGCGGAGCGGGCCGTCGAAGCCGCCCGGACCGCGTCGGCGGTGGAAGAACTGGACTTGGCCCGCCTTCTCGCCGCCCTGATCGCCGACGACGACTCTCACTCTGCCGAACTGCTCGCCGCGGCCGGTTGCCGCGTGGCCGATTTGCGCGCGGACTTGGTCGCCCTGCCCCCTAACCTGACATACCAACGCACGCTTCTCTCCTTGGCGCGAGAGATGACTACCGACCACGGTGAAGCGGTCGTCACCGGCGAATACTTGCTGTTGACCATGCTGGCCCAAGATTCGTCTTGGCGAAAACTGGTCGAGAAGCACGGCGGCAAGCCCGACCAACTCATGCGGGCCGTGACGGCGGAAGTGATCCGCACCGCGGAGCCTGAACCGACGCCGATATTGGCGGACCACACGCCCATTCAGCGCGTGTGCGACGCGAACGCCAACCGCGTCCGCGAGGCGCTCCGCGTGTTGGACGATTACGCCCGCTTCGTGTGCAACGACGCGCGCGGGGCGCAGGCCGTCAAGTCGCTGCGGCACGACTTTGCCGCCGTCCTGCGGGCACACCCGTCGTTGGCCACGCTGGAAAGCCGGGACACCGTTAACGACGTGGGCACAACAATCACCACGCCGGGGGAAGGCCAACGCGCGGACGTTCACGAGGTCGCCCGCGTGAACGTGAAACGGCTCCAAGAAGCTTTGCGTTCGCTGGAGGAGTTCGGCAAAGTCATCGACGCGCCGGCCGCGGCAAAGATCGAACAACTGCGGTATCGCAGTTACACCGCCGAAAAGGACTTGTTCCTCGCGGCCCCGGCCCGGCAACGCTTAGCCGACGCGAAACTCTATCTGCTCGTCTCGTCCGATGCGTGCCCCCTCGGCTTAGAGGCGACCGTCCGCGGCGCCATCGCCGGCGGCGTCTCCGTGGTTCAGTTGCGGGAGAAAAGCGGCGAAGATCGCACCCGTCTGATGACAGCGACGCAAGTACGGCAATGGACCCGAGACGCCGGGGCGCTGTTTGTCATCAATGACCGGCCGGACGTCGCACGAATTGCGGAAGCCGACGGGGTCCACTTGGGCCAAGAGGATTTGCCCATCGCGGTCGTGCGCCGATTCGTTTCCCCGCAGATGTTGATTGGCGTCAGCACGCATAATCCCTCGCAGCTTGCCGAGGCCGTCGCCGCCGGGGCCGACTACGTGGGCGTCGGCCCGACGTTCCCTTCGACGACGAAACAGTTTGAACGATTCCCCGGGCTTGAATACCTCCGCCATGCCCTAGGGCGAAGTTCCGTTCCCGCGTTCGGCATCGGCGGAATTAACCGCGACACAATTCGGGAAGCGGTTCAAGCGGGGGCGACGCGGGTGGCCGTGTCCGCCGCCATCACGCAAGCGGCTAACCCGGAGAAGGCCGCGCGCGAGTTGCTCGCCATTCTCAACGGGCGTTCATGACGGCCGCGCGATTTGTTGCTCCCCGCCGCTGAGCGGCCGCGTGGGCATCTGCTGGGCGTCCAAGCCGCCGTCCACGTTGATGACGCTGCCGGTCGAATAACTCGCCGCGTCGGAGGCGAGGAACACGAACCACTGGGCGATGTCCTCCACGGTGGCGATGCGCCGCACGGGGATTTGATCCGACACGGCTTGGCGGGCGGCCGGGTCGGAGCGGAGGCCCATGTCCGTCAACGGCGTTTCCACCAGACCGGGGGCGATGGCGACCGTCGTGAAGTCCGGGGCGAGTTCGACGGCGAGTTGACGCGTCAAGGCGTTGATCGCCCCCTTACTGGCGTCGTACAGCGTGTGGGCCGGCTCCGACCGGGTGCCGTTGAGCGATGTGGTGAACAGGATTCGCCCCCCCTGCCCCGCCTGCCGACACCGTTTCACGAACTGCTGCGTCGTGGCGATGGCGGACCAGACGTTCAGCCGAAAAATGAACTCGAAGTCTTTCCACGTCAGGTCCGCGAAGTTCGGTTCCCGAAACGTTCCGACGTTGTTGATCAGGATCGAAAACCCGCCGAGCTTTTCCCAAGCCTCATCGACAAGGCGAGACGGTTCGCCTTCGGTTTTCAGGTCTGCTTGAACGTAATGGGCCTGCTTTCCGTCCGCGAACGCGCGGATGTGTGGCAAATCCACGATGGGCCGCTCGGACGTGACGACCACCGTCGCCCCGGCCTTCACGCAGGCGTGGGCCACGCCCGCGCCGATGCCGCTGGTGCTGCCCGTGATGAGCGCTTTTTTGCCCGCGAGCCACATGCGAGACCTTTCACCGGGGGCCGGTACGATGATCCTGACTCCAGAAACCGTATTCCGAGCCGCGGGGATTTTCCATGAGCCACCCGATTCACACTGCCGAAGTGTTGGCCGCGCCGCCGACGTTGGCCGACGGATTTCTGCCCGAAGGGCCGCGCGGTGTCGAGCTAAACGGCAAGTCGATGCTCGGGTGGGTCAACATCCAGACCGCACCTGACGCGACCGAGGGGGCGATCTGGTTGTGGGATTGGGACACGGGCCAAATGCAGTCTCGGTCTGTGCCCGGACGCCCGGGGTTCTTTCTCCCGACGACGATTCCCAACGTCGTCTTGGTCGGCTTAACCAAGCAAGTGGGTTTGTTCGATTTGAATACGTCGGCGTGGCAACCGCTCGCCGAGATTCCCGCCGCGAACCCGCGGGCGATCATCAACGATGGCGCGGTGACGCCGGACGGGCGATACGTCGTCTTCGGAACGAAGGACGTGCTGTTCAAGGAACCAATCGCCCACTTGTACCTGTTCGACACGGAGAAAAAGACGATCCATGTACTGGCCGACGGTCACACGTGCTCCAATGGCAAAATCATTCAGTCAGCCGCAGAGGGGTACACGCTTTTCGACATCGACACGCCGACCCGGCAAGTGAGGAAGTTCCACTTGCACGTCTCCCCGCCGCGCCTCGAATATCTTTCCACGCCTCTGGACCTCGCCAGTGCCATCGGCTTTCCGGACGGCATGACGGACACGGGAGACGGCTCCGCCTTGATCGCTTTTTACAACCCCGCGCCGGCCGAGTTCGGGCTGGCCGTCGCCTATGATTTGGCGACGGGTTCCACCGTCGGTGAATGGCGATTGCCCGGCGCGCCGCGCGTGACATGTCCTCACTTGACGAGCCGGCATGGGAAGTCACAAGTGATATTCACCACGGCCCTGGAAGGGATGCCGGATGATATGAGACGAGTCGCCACCTCCAGCGGGGCCGTTTTCATCGCGGACGCCAACTTCGACTCGATACCCAAATCGGTACTCGTCAAGATGATGGGATAAGTGACATTAAAGTTCCAGTGCGAATGTCGCCGATGACTAGTGAGACTGCCTAAAATTGGTTGGATGGGTAAGATAGACAAGAGTCCACGGGAAGCGGCGGCACCCTAAATCATGGATCGGCTGGTCGATTTCTTGGAAACCCTACGCCGACACCAATTGGTGCGCGGCCAATTCCTCGCCATTTTACACGTCGTCATCGGCCGTACGATTCGAAGCGCCGACGGAACAATTGTCTCCTCCGGCGTCACGTGGCGGGAACTTGCAAAGATCTTTCAGGTCATCCGCTGGGACAAGGAACTCGTCCGCGAATTGGGCCTGAATCCCGACGACCTGCCGCCGCGAGACCGCCAACGGTATTGGTACACGGCCATCGCGCACGCGAAGGTGACGGCCGCCGAGGCCAAGGCGCTCGGCGACCAATTCGCGGGCTTGGTGGCGCCAATCGGGTACGCTGTCGGCCCCGCGCCGGGAAATTGACGCCCGCCGCGGATTCTTTACACGTTGACCGCTCCGCCGCATCCCCTATCCTTAGCGACACGAGAAAAAGTCGCGCGGACGACGCGGGGAGAAGACGGTCATGCAGGCCGACGAACGCAAGGAACTGGAAACGAATTCCCTCGCTCACTCCTTGAGTTCGATGAAGGGCAAGCTCGACAGCCGTGTCCTCTATTACGTCGGCGGGACGGCCGTCCTGATTGTCGCCGTCGTGCTGCTCTTCCGCTACTTCTCGAAGCAAAAAACCATCACCCGCGACGCGACGATCCTGCAACTGGAGACGGCCGACTCCGCCGAAAAGCTCAAAGTCTTGATGGACGAGCAGCGCGGGACGATCTTCGGCAGCATCGCCAAATTGCACATGGCCCGCCGCGCCCTCACCGTGGACGGCTTGGAAAAGTTGGGCACGGACAAGGTCGAAGACCGCCGCAAGGCCGCCGCCAGCCTCGATCAGGCCCGCATCTATTTCGCCGACCTCACGAAAGAGTTCAAGCAAAGCGACGAGCCGGCCCTCCTGCAAGAGTCGTGGCTCGGCCTCGCCCAAGCGGAAGAAGCCTTGGTCGGCCTGCCGAGCGCCGAAGGCGGGACTGATTCCCGTGGGGACGCGGACAAGGCCATCGACGCCTACGCCAAGGCGGCCG
The DNA here is from genome assembly GCA_043744795.1 of Zavarzinella sp. GTDB lineage: Bacteria > Planctomycetota > Planctomycetia > Gemmatales > Gemmataceae > Zavarzinella. Next base: position 19,313 of record JAYTTY010000286.1, read on the forward strand.
CCATCTTCCCCGACTTGGAACTGAGCAAGCGGTACGCCGCTCGCGCCAAGGAATTGAAGGACGACAAGACCGAGTTCATCAAGGCCCAAAAGGTCTTCTACGCGATTCCCCCGGAGCCGAAGGCGGACCTCCCCAAGGTCGAGCCGAAGACCGAAACGCCCAAATTCGACATTCCCAAGCTGGACTTCCCGAAATTCGACATTCCCAAAATCGACCTCCCCAAGGTCGAGCCGAAGAAGGACGAATCGAAGAAAGAGCCGGAGCCGAAGACGGCCGAGACGCCGACGGCGGACCCGAAGACGGCGGACCCGAAGACGAAGTAGCTTTCATGGCCGAGAATCTGGAAGAAGACGACCTCTCCCCGCCGGTGACGGCGGGGAGTTCGCGTTCCGGGCCGATCCACATCGACGTGAAAATACGGTCCGAGGGGATGCGGCTCGACCGCTACTTGGTCCAAAACTTCCTCGACTTCAGCCGGAGCTTGTTCCAAGGCGCCATCGAAGCCGGCAACGTCACCGTCAACGGCAAGCCGGCCAAGGCAAGTTACAAGGTCCGCCACGGCGACCAGCTCGACATCCAACTCCCCGCGCCGACGCACGACACCCCGGTCCCCGAAGACATCCCGCTCGACGTGCTGTTCGAGGACGAGTGGCTCGCCCTGGTGAACAAGCCGTCGGACATGGTGGTCCACCCGGCGAAGGGCAACTGGTCCGGGACGCTGGTGAACGCCCTGCAATTCCGCTTCGCGGCCTTGAGCAACGCGAACGGGACGTACCGGGCCGGCATCGTCCACCGACTGGACCGCGACACGAGCGGCGTCATTCTCATCGCGAAGGAAGAACACACCCACCGGGACTTGGCGGCGGCCTTCGCGCAGCGGCGGGTGTTCAAGGAGTACGCGGCGGTCACGTCCGGGGAACTGGACCGGGACAGCGACTACATCGAAGCGCGGATCAAGCACCACCCGCACGACCGGGTGAAGATGCTCGCCACGACCGACGCCGACGACGCCGACGCGAAAGACGCGTGCAGCTTTTACGAAGTCGTCGAGCGGTTCCGCGGCCACACCTTCGTGAAGGTTCAGCCGCGCACGGGGCGGACGCACCAAATCCGAATTCACTTGGCCAGCGTCGGCTGCCCGGTGCTGGCCGACAAGGTTTACGGCGGCCGGGACCGCGTGATGCTCTCGGACTTGAACGGCCATTTCCCCGGCGGCGAGGGCGACCGGGCGATCATTTCCCGGCAAGCCCTGCACGCCTTCCGCCTTCGCTTCCAGCACCCGCGCACGGGAAAGTGGATCGAGTCGGAAGCCCCCATGCCCGCGGACATGATGGGCCTGCTGACGGCGTTGCGCGCGCACCGCAAAAAGTGACGCCGGTCACTCCCCGTTCTCAGAAATCCTTGGGCTTCTTTGGACTCTCGATCAGGAACAGGGCTTCAGCGGCCGCCAGTCGCAATTCCTGGTCGGTAGACAACAGGGCCACGCGCAACGCTGGCACCGCCGCCTTGGCGTCTGAGCCGTACGAGCCCAAGGCGACGGCCGCCGTTTTGGCCAGGCGCAGGTCGTCGTCCAGCGAGTCAATGAGTGCGGGCACGGCGATGGCGGAATCGAGTTCCAGGATGACCAGCGTCCGCATGGCGATGATGCGGGGTTCCACGTCGCCGGTCGTCGCGGCCTGCACGATCTCGGGGCCGGCGGCCTTCGCCGCCGAGCCGTACCGCTGCAACGCGAGCAACGCGGCCGTGCGCAAGTCCACGTCCGGGTCGTTCGCCCGCTTGGCGAGCGCGGCCACCGCCTCGGCCGACCCGGCCCCGCCTTCTTTGGCCGGGGCCAAGCGCCCGACGCCCCGCACGGCGGCCCACCGCACGTATAGATCAGGGTCGGAGGTCACGGGGATCAAAACGCTCGGGGGCACCACGGCGGAGCCTAACGGCTCCAAGGCTTCGACGGCCGCCAAGCGGATCTTCGGATCGGCGTCGGTTAACCGGGCCGCGAGGGGGGTAATCAGAGCTTTAAAGCCTTCAACCCCGAAGCCGGCGGACAAGTCGGCGTTGATCGCCCCGCGGCGGGCGTTGGCGAACGTCTCCACGACTTGGATGGCCGTTAAACGCGTCGCGGGATCCGGGTCATTCAAGACGCGGTCAAACTTCGGCAATTCCGTGTCCAGCTTCTTCAACAGGGGTTCCAGCGGCTCCCACCGATTAACCTTCATTTTCGGGTCATCGGGCAAGAGGTCTCGGCCGGGGTTGGATTCGAAGGCGAACACGTCGGCCAACACCGAGGCGATGGTTTGATACCCTTTCAGGCCCGTCGCGCGGGTTTTGGGCTGGGCCGCGGCCAACGCCGTGGAAAGATGCGGCATAACGGCGACGGCGATGTCCGCAAATGGCTTGATGTTCCGGACCGATTTGCTGGCCGGGGCGGATGTCGAGACCAAGGACTCGGCCGCGTCCGCGAGGGCTTGCCGGAGGGCCGGGTCGGTGGTCCCCTCGTAGAGTTTGAAGACTTTATCAATTTCCGCCGGTTCATTTTCCCCCGGGACCGGGTAACTCTTGCCGAACGCCCGCACCGCCAGTCGGACGACCTCCGGGTCGGCGGGCTTTTGTTCCAACAACGCGCGAATCGTGGGGCCTAAGTCGGCTTGGGCCACGATGGCCGGCGGCAAATCGGCAATGAGTGTGAGCCCTGCTTTCTGGGCGACCGTGTTGCCGTTCCGAACAGATTCCTTCAACTTCGGGACGATAGCCTGGAGCCTCTTTGTCGTCTCCTGGTCCATCGGCCGGAAGTCCCGGGCTTGGGCGACGGCCGCTTGTTCGACGGCGAGCAGGGCCGCGCCGGTCGCGCACCACGCCAGCGCACTCTTACGGACGGACATTCTCATGACGCGGTTTCCTAGTCGCTTGTTCGTTGCGGGCGTTCGCCCTCAGCCTCCAATATGACAAATGACGGGGGTTGCACCCAAGGGGAATTGTGCCGGCAGGCCCCGCCAAAGAAAGTCGGTCTGGCAAGCCGAAGCGGATGAAACGGTTGGACGCCCTGCTAGGATATGTGAGACCGACTCCCGACCGCTTACCCGGGAAACGCCGCCCGCATGTTGACCCTCCCCGTCATTTCGAGCCTGCCGGCCGCCGAGGCCCCCCGCCACCGGCTGCCCGCGTGGCTGAAGCGGACGCTCCCCAAGGGCAACGAGAACTTCTTCACCAGCCAGTTGATCGACGACTTAAAACTGGAAACGGTGTGCGAGAGCGCCAAGTGCCCGAATCGGCCGGAGTGCTACGCCCGCCGGACGGCCACGTTCATGATCCTCGGGAACATTTGCACCCGGCCGTGCGGCTTCTGCTCGGTCCCAAGGGGCACGCCGCAAGGTGTGGAAGACGACGAGCCGGCCCGCGTCGCCGAGGCGGCCGACCGCTTGGGACTCAAGCACGTCGTCATCACCTCCGTGACGCGGGACGACTTGCCCGACGGCGGGGCCGACCACTTTTACCGCTGCGTGCTGGCCGTGCGCGCGCGAACCGGGGCCGCCGTCGAAGTGCTGACGCCGGACTTCAACGGCGACCCGTGGGCCATCGACCGCGTGATCGAAGCGAACCCGGCCGTATTTAACCACAATCTCGAAACAGTCCCCCGCCTGCACAAGAAGGTCCGCGGCCGGGCCGAGTACCGCCGCAGTCTCGGCGTATTGAAGCGGGTGCGTGAACAAGCCCCCGACATGGTGACGAAAACCGGCCTCATGCTCGGCATCGGCGAGTCGATCAGCGAACTGTTCGACGTGATCGCCGACATCCGCGAGGTCGGGTGCGACGTGTTGACGCTCGGCCAGTACCTCGCACCGACGCTTAAGCACATCCCGGTTTCCCGATTCCTTCCCCCGGCCGAGTTCGACGAGATCGCCGTCAAGGCCCGCCGGTTCGGGTTCAAGCAAGTCGTCGCCGGCCCGTTCGTGCGGTCGAGTTACCACGCGGACGAAATGGTGCCACACGCGGAAGTGACGGCATGAGAGCGCTGGCCCCGTTCATCTCGCTGGACGGCATCGACGGGACGGGAAAGTCCACCCAATGTCGGCTGTTGGTCGATTGGCTGAACGGCATCGGCATCCCGGCCTTGCGATGTGCCGACCCTGGCGGCACGCCCGTCGGCGACCGATTGCGGGAGATGTTGCTGACCTCCGATGTTCCAATGGGCGACCGCACGGAAACGTTGCTCTTCATGGCCAGCCGAGCCGAATTGGTTCACCGGATCGTTCGGCCGGCGCTGGAGGCCGGAACCGTGGTGATTTCGGACCGCTTCATTGCCGCCAACGTCGTGTATCAAGGCTACGCGGGAGGTCTTTCGCCCGAAGAAATCTGGGCGGTCGGCCGCTTCTCCAGCGGCGGCCTCGTCCCCGACCTCGCCGTGATTCTGGACTTGCCCATCGCGGAAGCGGCCACCCGGCGCGGCCGTGCCGCCGACCGGCTGGAAGCCCGCGGCGAGGCGTATTTCGAGCGTGTCCGCGCCGGCTTCTTGACGGAAGCGGCCGCCCAACCGGACTGCTTCCAAGTGCTTAATGCGTCGCCGGGCGTGGACGAAATTCAATCCAGCCTTCGGCGACTCATCGCCCCCTTGCTCCGCGCTCGCGGCTTGTCCGTCCCGGTTTATTCATGAGCTGGAAAACCATCCGCGGCCACGACCGGATTGTCCAGCAGTTCGCCCATGCGTGGGAAGCCGGCCGGTTGGGGCACGCCTACTTATTCGCCGGCCCTTCGGGCATCGGCAAACAGACGTTTGCCCGGGAATTGGCCCATACGTTGCTGTGCGAAAACCTCGGCGCCTCGTTCGCGGCGTGTGGCGCCTGTGCGGGGTGCAAACTGTTCGAGGCGAATACGCACCCGGATTACTCGTACGCGACAAAGCCGGCGGACAAGAACGAGTTCCCCATTCCGCTCGTGCGGGAGGTGATCGAACAGTTCGGCATGAAGTCCCTGCGCGGCGGCTACAAGGTGGCCGTGCTGGACGACGCGGAGACGCTCAGCACCGGGGCGGCCAACGCCTTCCTGAAAACATTGGAAGAACCCCCGGCGAAAGCGGTCTTGATCCTGCTCAGTAAAGTCGATTCGGAACAACTGCTTCCCACCATTCGGTCGCGTTGCCAAGTGGTGCGGTTCGCCCCGCTCAAGCCGCCAGACGTGCGGGAACTCCTGAGCCGGCACGGGATCGACGAGCCAATCCTCCGGGACCGCTTGGCGCGCCTCAGCGGCGGCAGCCCCGGCCAAGCGCTCGACCTGAACGACCCGGACCTCTGGGCCTTCCGCAACGTGCTGGTCGGCTTGTTGAAATCCGAGAAAATCGACAGCTTCGACTTCGCCAAGCAATGGCAACAGTTCGTGGACGAAGCCGGCAAGGAAAGCGGGCCGAAGCGCAAGCGGGCGGCGCTGGCGCTCAAACTATTCGTCAATCTCTTGCAGGATGCGGTGCGCATCGTCCACGGCGTCCCGCCGGTGGTGGCCGACACGGACCTGATTGCCGTCCTCACGAAGTTCGCGGACCGGGTCGGGCTGGAGAAGATCGAACGGTGGGTCGAGCGGGCCGTCGCCGCCGACGACCAGAATGATCGGTATGTGCAGATTGACCTGATTCTGGAAGCGTTCGCCGATTTTCTCGGCCGCTGACCGCCGGATCGTCCTTGCGTGAAACCGCCGGGGGTGGTATCGGGTCTCATCATGAAGTGGCCTTGGGCGATTCTCGTCTGCTCGGCCGGGTGCAGTTCCGCCCCCGTCGCCGACACGCTGGACTGGCTGCGGCCCGCGGCCGTGTCGCCGGACCGCCCCGGCGATTCCGCCGGCCCGCCGCGCCGGACGCTCCCGCCGGAAAACATTCCGCCCGTTCCCCGTGGCCCCCTCGACCGCCCGGCCCTCCCCGCTCCGCCAGACGAAAACGGCCCGCCGCCGCTGCCGCCGCCGCCGAACGGCTGAGCGATTTCGCGTTCCGTCGTTGCAACTCCCCGGCCGCCCGGTTAGCCTGTCTGGACGATTCCACCCGTCCGGAAGAACTCCGCCATGCCGTTCCGCTCTTCGCTGCTCCTGCTGGGGAGTCTCACAATTCCCATGTTCGCCCAGAACTTCGACCCGCCGCCGCCGAAATCTCCGGACGCCGACACGCTAAAACTCATCGCCGAGAAGAAGGTCAAACTGGACGAAGCCGTGGCGGCGACCGTCAAGAAACTGCCGGCCGAGCATCAAGCGGATTTGCTCATCTACCCGAAGGCGGTCGAGTGGATCACGCGGCACCGCGAGTATTACACGGCCGACATCGGCAAACAAATCTTGGCCGTCATCGATCAGGGGATGAAACGGACCGAACGCTAAAGAATCTAGGCGAAGCGGTCCGCGCGGGAGTCTCGCACCCGTCGTCCTCGGCTGAGGGCGGACCGGTTCGCCTAGATTCCAGTTGAA
>JAYTTY010000287.1:0-6835 GCA_043744795.1 Zavarzinella sp.
GTGCGGAGTACAGGGGGCCGACCGGCGGTCATTGGTCATGATGTAATCGACACCGGCTTCCGCGTGACGACCGATTCAATTTCCTTGTGGCACATCACCAGCGCGTCGCGGGCCAGTTGGCCCGCGAGCCAGTCGGGCGTCTTGCCCGTGCCGACGGCGTCCACGGCGGTTTGGATTTCCTCGGCGAAGGCGGTGATCTCGTCCCCGCCGCCGGGGGGCGTCACCGGCTCGGCCTTGCCGGCGGTGATCCGCGTGATCGGCCCGCCGGCCTCGTACACGAGCGTCGCCTTCTCCAGGTAGAGTTCGTACCCGTGCGTGAACGGCCGGCCGCTCATCGCCAGCGCCCCGCTGGTACAAGTAACGGCCGGGCCGCCGGGGCCGTAGTCGTAAATGGTCGTGAGGTGTTGCACGACGCCGTTCTCCACGACGCCGGCGCTGGACACGCTCTTCGGCACGCCGGCGACCAGGCCGATGAAGTGCGTGTCGTGGATGTGCAAGTCCACGGCCGGCCCGCCGGTCTTGGCCGCGTCCCCGATGTCGGCCGACCAGTCGGGCCGCGAAATCACCCGCCGGAAGTGGGCCGCGAGCAGCTTGCCGTCTTCCCCGGACGTGATGACGTTCGCCGCGTGCTTAAACTCCGGGAAGAACGGCAACACATGCGCGACCATCAACAACTTGCCCGCCTTCTTGGCCGCCGCCACCATTGCGTCGGCCTCGGCGGTCGTCAGGGCAATTGCCTTCTCCACCAGCACATGCTTCCCGGCCTTGAGCGCCGCGATAGCCGTCTCCGGGTGCAAGTGCGTCGGGTTGCATACGTCGATCAGGTCGATGTCCGGGTCGGCGACCATCTCCTCAATCGTGCGAAACTTCTTCACGCCCGACAGGTCCACTTGCTCGCCGGGCGGGCCGAAGTTCCCGCGCACGCCGCGCCAGTCCCCCGCCAACTTCTTCTCGTCCCGACTGCACACGCCCGCGAGCGTGGCGCCGGTGAGCCGCTTGTAGGCGAGGTAGTGAATCCACCCCATGAACCCGACGCCGACCAAGCCGATGCGCACCATGTCCACAACTCCGATTTCCGGTGATTCAGCCGTGCGGCCATCTTAGCAAGAACGTCGCCTGTCGAGCGTTCATGAAGTAGGACCGCCTCCTGACGCGAACCCGTGCGGATTGACTATTAGAAGCGGATGTTGGAAGACAAGAGACGCCCTCGAGTACGGAGTCCACGATGAACCGTTCGACGTTTCTGGCCGGCCTGATCTTTCTCGGCGCCGCCCGCGCCGACGACGCGGCGTACCCCAAGCCGGAACTCCTCATCGAACCGGCAAACCTCGCCAAGTCGGACACGGCGAAAAAGTTCGTCATTCTCGACGCCCGGCCGGCGGCGAAGTACAAGACCGGGCACGTCCCCGGCGCCCGGCGGGTGAACCACGACGAGTGGGCCAAGGGATTCGGCCAAGGAATGGACGCCGTGGCGTGGGGCAAGCGGATCGGCGGCTTGGGCGTTGCCGCGGATTCCAAGGTCGTCGTGTACGACGACAACTTCACCAAGGACGCCGCCCGCATTTGGTGGGAGCTGCGCTACTGGGGCGTGGACGACGTGCGACTCCTCAACGGCGGGTGGGCCGCCTGGCAGGCCGGCAAGTTTCCGACGGCCGACACGGACGAGGCGCCGGCCGCCGTGCCGTTCACGCCGACGCCGCGCGCCGACCGATTGGCGACCAAGGGCCAACTGCTTGCCGCGCTGAAGGCCGACAAGTGGCAGATCGTGGACGCCCGCTCGGAAAAGGAACACTGCGGGCTGGAGAAGCTGACCAACAAGCGGGCCGGGGCCATGCCGGGGGCGAAGAATTTGGAGTGGACTGACCTGCTGGACCCGAAGTCGCAACGATTCAAACCGCCCGCGGACCTGCGGAAGTTGTTCGCGGACGCCGGCATCGCCCTGGACAAGCCGACCGCCACGCACTGCCAGTCCGGCGGCCGGGCGGCGGTGATGGCCTTCGGCATGGAACTGATGGGCACCAAGGCCGTGAGCAATTACTACGCGAGCTGGGCCGAGTGGGGCAACGCGGACGACACGCCAATTGTCCCCAGCGTGCCCAAGGCGAAGAAGTAGCCGGCGCCCGTGAATCCAAGCCGACGCGCCGAGCACGACCAACTTTTTTAGAGAAGATGACCGCTGGCCCGACCGCCTTGTCCGCGGGGTGGAAATTCGGTGATGGCGGTGTTTTTCCGGGGCGCGAAGCGCGACCCTGGCGATGATGTGCCGCCCCGTTCGGGGCAAAAACCCCAATCCCTTACTCGGCGACGTACGGCAGCAGGGCCATGATGCGGGCCCGCTTGACGGCGGAGGCGAGTTCCTTTTGCATGGCGGAACTCAGGCCGGTGCGCTTGCGGCTCATCAGCTTGCCTTGCCCGGTGAGGAATTTCCGCAGCATGCCGGCGTTCTTGTAGTCGATGAAGGCGGGCCGCGGCTCGTAGCCCTTCGGGGTGCCCACGAACGCCCGCTTGCCCTTGCTCGGGACCACGCGCTGGCCGCCGGTCGTAAACTTCGTCGCCATCGTCTGTACCCTTGTCCGGTGTGTTCACGTCGGCGGCCCGCGCCGGGGCCGCCTGACTGTTCCAAGATGACTTTTCTAAGGCTGCCCGGCCGAACGTCAACGGGTATTCGCGGCCGCCCGCGGAATCCCGCCCGTACACGTCGGCTCGCCAAGACCGCCCTTGCACCCCGCGCCCGGCCGTGGTATGCGGCCCACCGATTCGGGGACATTCTCGGGGGCGCACATGCGGGGTCGCGGGGCGGGCGTGCTACTGATCGTCGCGTTGGGCGCCCGCGTCGGGTTTGGCCAAGAGCCGATCCCGTTGCCAATCCCGGACGGCCCGACCCTGGACGTCATCCAAGCCGGGGCCACGCTCCCGATCATCAAGCCGAACATCCCGGCCTTGCCGCCGCCGCCGGATTCGGGCGTGCCCGGCCCGCGGGCGCTGCCGAAGATGCCGACGGACCTCCCGCCCGTCGGGGCCGTCAAGGAAGGCGACGGCCCCGCCGCCGGGTCGCTGACGGAAGGCCACCCGATTTTCGTGACGCCGTACCACCCGGAGCCGCCGCCGGCGACGTACGCCACGTCGGGGTGCAACTTCAACGTCTGGTGCGGGGACGACTTCTTCTCCCCGGACTTCTCGACGGTCCAAATCCTCGTTGGACGGTACTCGGCCACTAAGATGGGGGCCACATCCACGGCCCGATTCGAGTACGTCCCGGTGTCGCTGCGGACGGGCTTGATGCTCTATTCGCCGCCGGACACGCAGGCCCCGTGGCGCGGCAACCTCGAATCCATCTGCGACCTGACCGCCGGGTACGTGACCGGCGGGGCCGGCAGTTACCTGTTCAGCCCGGCCGCGGGCTTGCGGTACAACTTTGTGCAGCCGAACGCTTGGCTGGTCCCCTACGCCCAGGCCGGGGCCGGGTTCACCTACGCGGGCGGGTTGACGAAGAAAAAGAAAGACCCGATGAACACGGCCCCGGACCCGGACCCGGACCCGGAAGACGGCCTGACGCGCCGGCTCGGCGCCCGACTGTTCGCCGGCGTCGGCGTCCACTGCTTCCTGCGGGACAACCTGTTCCTCGACATTGAGACCGGCGTCAACCACTTCGGCGGCTCCAAGGCCGCCTCGGACACGGTGGGCGTGCAAGTGGGCCTGACGTACTTCCTCCGCTCGGGCGGGCGGTGAGCGATGCGGGCCGACGCCCGGGCGGCGGCCCCGTATTCGGTACATTTCCTTGAACCTGACCGGCGATGCGCCCCTCTGACTCTTTCGGGGGCCGCAACTCTTGGGCTTTCGGGCCACGCGGGCTAAGATAATGATGTGGTCGGGCTAATCACAAGTTCGACTATGGAACGAGGGGTATGACAATGATGACGAAAATGCGCCGCTGGACCGAAATCGTGCGACGGTTCCTCGTCCCGCCATGCGGGGATGTCCGACGGCCGGGCCACGCCTCTTACGAGGGGGGCGGCGGAAGTTGAAACCCGACGTGGGATTGATACACATACCCTAGAGGCGGCCTCCCCCCGCGGGCGGTCGCCTTTCTCTTTTTAGGGTCTCATTCCCGCGCCGGTGACCGCATGTTCCACCGCCTCTGGCGACGCATTTGGCGAATGGTCCCGCGGATGGCCACGGCCAAGGCGTATGCCGGCTCGCTGTCGATCATCACCACGGTGGTGGGCATCCTCATCGGCCGGATGAGTTCGCTGTGGTCGAGCGACGCCGACTTGCACACCCATCAAAATGTCTTGCTGTTCGTGATATGGGGGCTATTCGGGCTGGTCATTTTAATCTCCGGGTTGCACATCCTGATCCACCTGAAGGCCGAGAACGACCGCCGCGTCTCCTTGGATGACCGGATGACCACGCCGGACTCGATCCGGTTCAAGCGGCGGACGGACACGCTGGAAATCATCGACGCCAACACCGCACATCTCACTTGGGACTTGGAACTCGAATCCGACGCGGACGAGTCGTACACGTACATCGTTTGGCCCATGGAATTCGAGATTGGGCCGGCGGACGGCGCGGGGACGGACTTCCGGCAGAAAGTGCGCCTCCTGAGCCTGACCGTTGACCGCGAGGACGCCACCCAGCGGACCGGCATCATCTACAAGCAAATCTACACGCCAATCGGGCCGGCGCCGAACGTCCCGTCGATGGTGAAGGCCACCATCGATATCCCGGTCAACATGGCGAAGGGAGACACGCGGTCCCGGGTCGTCTTAAAAGTCGCAATCACCGACGGGTTCCCGCGGGCGCTGACGGCCCAGGGCGACTTCCTGACGGTTGACATCCCGTTCGTGACGAGGGAACTGGTCATTGAGGCGCGCTGCGGGGCGGAGTTCGCCCGGGAGAACGCGATCCAAGGCTCGCCGGGGTCGCCCAGTCGCCACATCATCGAGGCGAAGTCGGCCCTCCTCAATAACATTGACGCCCGCGAGACTTCCCGGGCCATCGCCGACGGCCTCACGCAAACGACGCCCGAGGTCCGGGTCGTTTTGAACTACCCCAAGACGGGATATCGGTACGCGGTTTATTTCAGCGCGTACCAACTCAAACCGCTTGCGCCGCGGACGCCCGCCGTTTCGGCCCCGCCCGCGTTCCCCGCCCCGGCGGTGAGCGCGCCCGACGCCGTTGCCGATGCCGTCGCCGCCTCCCCGCCGGCTGACCTGCTGCCTTCCGTCTCAACGGCGGAAAGCAGCCCGCAAGGATCCGACGGCGAGGCGGCGCCCGCGCCCGCACCCGAGCCGGAATCGGGCGCGGGTGGCAAAGGAGATTAAATGCCGCTCTTCGGCGCGCACCTCTCGACGGCCGGCGGCGTGTGCAATGCCTTGCACGCGGCGGCCGACCTCGCCTGCGAGACGGTGCAACTCTTCACCAAGAACAACAACCAGTGGGCCGGGAAGGCCATCCCGCCGGAAGTGGCGGCCGAGTTTCGCCGACTGGTGAAAGCCCACCGGCTCAAGTTCGTGACCGCCCACGACTCGTACCTCATCAACCTCGCCTCGCCGGACGACACACTCTGGCAAAAGTCCGTCGTCGCCTTCGCGGACGAGATCGAGCGGGCCGAGCAACTCGGGCTGGCGTACCTCGTCACCCACCCGGGCGCGCACGTCGGCAGCGGGGAAGCCGCCGGGCTGGCGCGCGTCGTCCGGGCGATTGACGACGTCCACCGGCAGACGCCCGGCGCCAAGGTGAAAGTTCTCCTCGAACTGACGGCCGGGCAGGGGAGTTCCCTCGGCCATCGCTTTGAGCATCTGGCCACCATCTTCGACGGCGTGGAAGACGCGAAGCGCCTGGGCGTGTGCCTGGACACCTGCCACGTCTTCGCCGCCGGCTACCCGCTGGCCCCGGAGGCCGAGTACCAGCGGACGATGGCCGAGTTCGACCGACTCATTGGCCTCAAACGGCTCAAACTGTTCCACCTCAATGACAGCAAGAAGCCGCACGGCAGCCGGGTGGACCGCCACGAACACCTCGGCCAAGGCCACCTGGGCGAAGAGCCGTTCCGCCTAATCGTGGCCGACCCGCGCTTCGCCAAACTGCCGATGATCTTGGAGACCCCCAAGACCAACGCCGCCGACGAGCCGATGGACCCGGTCAACCTGGGCCTGTTGCGCCGATTGCGTGGGGATTAGAGAAGACTCCTCACAAAGGCACGAAGGTCACACAAAGGTTCACGGAGAAAACCAAAGAGGATTTTGCTTCCGACTTCTCTGACGTGTCCGACAAATGTCGGTTTGCCGCCCCATATTACTCAGTAAAATGACATGTCAATCATGCCGTGGCGTGCCGGCCAAGCCGCCCTATCATAACATCATGTAACGCATTGATTTATGGCTCGAATTCGTCATTCCGTCGATCCCCGGTGCCTCTCCCTGTTCGACGCCTTCGCCGGCGTCTTTTCGCCCCTCGCCCGCCGGCGGCTGGAGAAGGGCTGGCCGGCGATCTTTCGGGCCGTGCTCTTGGAGCTGATGCCCGCCCGGTCGCTCGGCGAGCATTGCCGCCCCACCCAGGGCCGACCCGCCAAGGAACTGTCCTCCGTCTCGAACCCGGCGCCGACGAACGCGGCGACCGCCCCCTCGAACGCCATCGCCACTAGTTCCGCGACGACGGCCGGGCCGGCAGGGGCCTCCTCGGCCGGCCCGGAGGCCCCGCGGTTCAGCCGGGGCCGGAACTCCCCGCCCCGTCGATGGCCCGGACGAACGAAATCGCCCGTCCTCACCCGCCAAGCGACTTGATAAGAACAGACCCGCGGAACCCGCCCTCGCGTTTTGTCGGACACGTC
>JAYTTY010000288.1:0-6817 GCA_043744795.1 Zavarzinella sp.
GACATCGAGAAAACGCGGCATGGTCGCACTATTGCGACTTCCGCCTGAATTCTTCGCTCTCGCCTGACCTACCCCTGTAAGGGGTTAGGGGGTGAGGTCAACGCCGGAACGCGCGCGGCACCCCGCCACATTGTCCGGAATTCCATTCTACCACGCCGTCACTTCCCCAGCCCGCTGAACCAGCGCAGCGACCCTTTGCTCCAGATGCCGAACATGGTGCCGTCGGGGGTGTTCATGAAACCTTTGGGGGCCTCGGAGTGGTCGTCGGTGTACTTCACGGTCTTGTCGGCCACGGTGAAGACGAGGATTTTCAGGTCGAGGCCGCCGGCGGCCAGGTAGTCCCCCTTGGTCGAGAACAGCACGGCGGTGACGGCGTCTTGCGGGCCTTCCAGCGTGTAATCGACTTTGCCGGTCTCCGTGTCCCACACGCGGACGCTGCCGGACTTCTTGGGGACGCCGCTGCCGGTGGCGAGCCGCTTGCCGTCGGGGGAGAAGCTGACTGACGTGACGGCCCCCTCGTGGCCGTCCAACTTGAAGAGCAGCTTGGGCGGGGCGCCGTCGAGTTCCCACAGTTTCGCGGACTTGTCCCCGCCGGCGGTGGCGAATCGCTTGCCGTCCGGGGCGAAGAGGATGGCCTTGATGCCGCCGACGCCGTGGACGTCTTTGACCGTGTGCAGCAGTTTCGCCTCTTCCACGTCCCACACTTTGACGACGTTGTCCGACCCGGCCGTCAGCAGCGTCTTGCCGTCGGGCGCCAGGCTGACGGCGACGACGGTGTAGCTCAGGTGGGCGCTGATCGTCTTCACGGGCGCCGGGCTGGCGGGCCTGGGGTCGCCGTTGTTTTTCTCGCACTCCTCGTGGTGCTTGCGGGCGGCCAGCGTGTCGAAAAACTTCACGGTCCCGTCCGCCCCGGACAACAGGAACGTCTTGCCGTCCGGCAGGAATGTCCCGCCGGTGACGGCCGGCGCCTTGCGGGCCGGGGCCGCCTTGGCGTCGTACTTCTGGTCGAACTGGAACCCGAAGAGGTGGACGACTTTCTGCTCCATCGGCCACACGCACGCCTGCCCGGAGTCGAACGCCCCCAGGACGTACTTGCCGGTGCCGTCCACGGCCAGCACGGTGGGGGCCGACCCCTGAATGCTGAACCGCCCGCGGTCCCGGCTCTTGGATTGGGCCGCGGCCGCGCCGGCGAACAGGAGGGCGAGCAGAAGAGAGAGGCGTTTCATGGGGGATGGCTCGGGGAAGCGGTAAAGTGGGCGATGGCATTTTATCAACCGGGCGCTCTTCGGAACCGAAGCGTCAGCGAGGAAGGCGAGCCAGAAGCGTTAGCGCCTGGAGGAACTCCCTGAGTAAGTGCGCCACGAACCGAGTCTTCGAGGTTCGCATTCAGGGGTGACGCCTCTCGCCCAAGGGGTCGGGCTTCGAAGACTCGCCCTCTTGTATCTTTACTCACGCTCGCCCTCCAGGCGCTAACGCTACTGGCTCGCCTTCCTCGCTGACGCTTCGGTTCCGAAAACCCCCGCTCACCGCCCGGCAATCTGGCTCAGAATCGTCGGGTCTTGGATCTCCTGGTCCCGCGCCAGCAGCAGCACCTTGGAGACGACTTCGGCCGTGCGGGGGTCGTCGTCGGCGAAGGGGTGGCAGGCCCGTGATGACGTGATCGCCAAAATTAATCCCCAAAATCTCTCACGGCTTTCGGCCCGGCGCATCCGTCTTGATGGGACCGTTCCGGGTTTCTGAAATTCATCGCACCGTACTGCATGGCATTCGCGCGGTTCCTAGCCGTCGGCGGACCACCCGTCCGGTTAGGACACATTCGCCACGGCTCGTTTCGGAACGGGCGGACGGGCCGCGGGTGAAACTTCACGGCGTCCGGCCTTGCCCAGAGCGTAAGTTCATCATCTCGGGGGACTGTTCCGCGCCGACAGGCGTGACGCCGTGGCAAATCGCCCTCGTCGGCCGTTCATCACGTCCTAATCAAGACCATGCCACGTGGCCCCGCCGCAACACACATGCCGGCGAACGCCCAACGGCTTCCCGAAGGGTGACTCCATGCGCCACGCCGTTCCGCTGTTCCTGCTTTGTTTCGGGGCCACGATGGTCCCGAGTCCGGGGCGGGCCGACGAGGCCGAGGACAAGGCCGCCAAGTTCGTGGCGGCCCTCGACGGCGTCGCCGTCCGGGACGACAAGAAGCCCGGCAAGCCGGTCGTGGAAGTCGGCCTCTACGCCTCCGAACTGACGGACGACGGGGTAAAGGCGTTGGCCGGGTTCAAACACATGACCACGCTGGGCATCGGGGCCACCGCCGTCACCGACGCCGGGTTGAAGCATCTCGCCGGGATGACAAGTTTGACCGACTTGGACATCGGGCGGACGCAAATTACCGACGCCGGCTTGAAGCACGTCGCCGGCCTGAAAGAACTCGTGAAGCTGAACATCAACCACACTCGCGTGAAAGATGTTGGGCTGAAGGACATCGCCGCCTTGATGACTCTCAACACACTTGTGCTGACCGCGACAGAAGTCACCGACGACGGGTTGAAGGACGTGGCGGCCCTGAAGAATTTGACGACCTTGCACGTCGGCACGACGAACGTGACCGGCCGCGGGCTGAAGCATCTGGCCGGCCTCAGCCGCCTCTCGACGCTCGACTTGAGTTCCTCCGCGGCCACGGACGCCGGCCTGACGGATCTGGCGGCGCTGAAAAATGTCACCGCGCTCGACCTGAGCGCCACGGACATCACGGACGCGGCGCTGAAACACGTCTCGGCGGCCACGGGACTCGTCACGCTCGACCTCCGCTACACGAAGGTGACAGACGCCGGGCTGAAGGACTTGACGCGGTTGAAGTCGCTGACGGCGCTCGACCTGACGGATTCGAAGGTGACGGCCGTTGGCGTCGCGGCGCTTCAGAAGGCGCTGCCGAAGTGTCAGATTGAGAATTGACCATGTCGCCCCCGCAACTATCCCCGCGAAGGGCGAAGGAACGCCGGCTATTTCTTCGCGGGAACCTCGCGGGGCGGCGGCCCGGTTTGCAGGACCGTCTTGGGCTTCATGTCCAAAAAATCTTCCAGTTCCGCCCACGCCTTTAGCCGGGCCGCCTCGTACTTGTCGGCGGGCGCCTGTTGGTCCGTCGTCCAGAACGCGGCCAACGAATCGCCTTGCAGAATGAGCAGGGCGGCGATTTTCCGCAGGCGGGCGACCGCGGCCGCGTCCTCCTTGTCAAGACCCTTCAGGGCCGCCAATTTTTCCAGTTGCTTGTCAACCTTTTTGAGCGGCTCAAGGACGGAGCCTAAAACATGGCCGGCGTCCGCGTCCTCGTAAACGCCCGCGGCGCGGGCGTCGGCCAGCAGCCCGATGTTCAAGTACGTTTGGTACAACTGCACGCCGGCGAACAGCCCCACGCTTTCCGTCAGCACCGCGTTGGGCGCGGGCGGGGCGGCGTCTGCTTTTTCGGCGGGGGCTTGGCACCGGCCCGCGCCGGCCCACCCGAGAACCGTCATCATTCCGGCCGCCCACGCGGCGAACCGTTGATTCTTGAGCATGACATCTCTCCGGAGGGAAACGAAAGGGCTGGGATTCAAACACACAAGGCGGGACGCAAGGTGTCCCGCCGACCGGAAGGCACAGTGTCCGGGGCCGTCGGATCACTTGCCCTTGGGCTTGACGCCGCCGCCGTTGGCCGGCCGGTTCCCGCCCTTGCCGCCGACCATGCCGACGGGGTTGCCGCCTTGGCCGCCGCCCTTGGGCATCATCTGACCGCCGCCCCCCTTGGGCATTGCTTGGGCGCCGCCTTTCGCCATCGCTTGGCCCCCGCCTTGCCCGCCGGCTGGATTCATGCCTTGACCGCCGCCTTTGCCCTTGGGACCGCCTTTGGCCATCGCTTGGCCGCCGGCTTGATTCATGCCTTGGCCGCCGGCCACTTGTCCCATGCCTTGTCCGCCTTTCCCTTTCTGAGCGCCTTGCCCCATGCCTTGTCCGCCTTTCCCCTTCATCTGGTGGATCATGTTCGCGAGGTCTTTCCCGTGAACGCCGCTCTTGGCCAGCGCGGAGACTTGACCGCCGATCCCCTTCTGGCCGCCCATTTGGACGGCCCCGCCCCCCGCCCGGACGCCCTGCATCATCCCGCCGACGGGCTGGCCGGGCGCTTTGACGAGTTGCAGCGGGGCGCCCGGCGGCTTCATCGGCCCGAGGGCCTGATTCTGGATCGCCAAGTTTTTAGGGGCCGGGGGCGGAATCAGATTGTTCCGTGGCATGAGTCCCCCGCCCGCGACGGGTTTGGCGACTTGGCCCGGGAGCTTGTTGCCCGGCGCGAACGCCGCCCCCGGGGCGGGCTTGACGACTTGGGCCGAGAGCGGCCCCCCGGTCAGGGCCGTGATCCCCACGGCGCACAGCAGCGCCGGGACCGCCCGCGAGAATATTCGGTAAATCATGGAATCCCCCAACTGAATACTGAAGAACGGACACACTCTGCGACAACACGGCGGGGGCGATGCGCCCCGTCACGGCGCTGATTTCTTCTGCCACCCCGGCGGGAGCGCGTTTCCTTTTCCGGGATGCTCGAAGTCCCCCTTTTTCCACGGGGGGCCTTTCTGGGCGGGCTTGACCCCGTCGGCGGGGTTGCCCACGCGCTCCCGCCCCTTGGCCGAGGCGTTGAGCGCCCGCTCCAAACCCGCCCGGGCCACGGGCGGGGCCTTGGCCAAGTTGCGCTCCAGCGCCTGCGTGGCACCGGCGGACCGCTGCCGGATGCCGGCCGCTTCCTCGCGGGCCTCCGGCGTCGGCTGGCCGGCCAGCGTCCGGTCGAGGTTCCCCGCCACCCCCTTTAGGATGATCGTGTCGAGGGACGCCCCCAGTTGCGACGCCTCGTCCGGCCGGCCGGCGAAGGCGACGGAAGTGATGAGTTGGGCCACCGCCGCGGACACGTCGGCCGAGGCGTCGGCCTTCGCCAGCGACGACTCGGCCAGCACGAACCGCACGGAATGCCGGATCAACTCGTCTTCCGGGCCGCCGCCGACTTCACCGGGCACCGTCGCGGCCGGCCCCTTGGCCGCGCGGATCTGGTCGGCGCCCTGCATGCAAGAGTTCGCCAACGGCCGGAGTAACTCGCCGACCGCGGGGGCGACGGCGTCCGCCCGCCGGGTCAGGTCGTCGCCGGCGCGGGCGAGGTCGGCCGACACGCTCGCGGCGGCGGCGCGGCGAGCGTCGGCGGGCAGCCGGGCAACCACGCCGGCCAAGCCGTGCCGGACCACCCGGTCGTGCATCGCGACCAGACGCGGCGCGTCCCGGAGGCGGCCCGCCTCGGCCGTCCGCACGGCCTCGGCCCGGATGTCCGCGGCCACGGCGGCCAGCGACGCCGCGAAGGCGGCCGGGGCGGCCTGCCCGGTCACGTCCGCGGCGAAATGCGCCAACTGGAGGTCGAAGCTGTTCGGCGGAATCGGCGCGGGGTCAGGCTGGGCCGGCGGCGCCACAACTGGTACGGTCGGCGCGACTGGCCGGGCGGGGGTCACGCGGCCCGTCGCCCAGCCGACCAGCCAGCCGACCACGCCGACGGCCACGAACAGCAGCGCCGGCACCCGGGAACGGGATGCTCGCCGGCGGCTCAGTTGTGGGTTGGGACCGGGCGCGGCCGCCAATGTCGCGTCGAGACGCCGTCGGGCCGCCGGGTCGCCGGGCCTGACGGCCCGGGCCGCCTGCCGGTCGATCACGGAGACCAGCCGCTGAAGGCCCCGACAGTGGTCGCACCCGGCCGCGTGCCCGCGCACGTCCGCGGGCAGGTCGTCCAACGTCCGGGCGGCGAGCAGCCACGTCTCGGCCAACGCGCAATTCACGACTTCTCCTCCAAATGCGGAGCCATCACGCGGGCCAGCCGCCGCCGCGCCTCGCAGACGCGCCAGCGGGCCGTCTCTTCGGTCGTCTCCAGAACGCGGGCGATTTCCGCGTAGGCCAGCCGGTCGTGAGTCCACAACAAGTACGCCATCCGGTACGGGTCCGCCAAACCTCGGACGGCCGCGGCCAAGGCGGCGCCGGCCTCGGCCGTTTCCAGCGCCTGCGCCGGCCCCGGCTGGCGCGTGGCGGGTTCGGACGTGAGGGCCTCCGTCCGCCGGGCGGGCTTGCGGAGGTGGGCGAGGGCCTCGTTCTTCGCGATCCGGAACACCCACACGCGGAACGCGGCCGGCTCGCTCAGTTGCGGCAGCGACAGCCACGCCTTCAGGAACGTCTCTTGCGCCAAGTCGTCGGCCGGCGCCCGGTCCCCGGCCAGGCCGTCCAGCCACGCGCGGACCGGGGACCAGTACCGGTCCACCAGCGCGGAGAAGGCCGCGCGGTCGCCCGCCTGTGACCGCCGCACGCACTCCGCTTCCGTCTCATGGTCCACGGCGGCCACTCGCTCCCAATCAGATAGATGCGCCGGCGGGGCGGCTGTGAGGCGGTAAACTTTTCAAAATCGGTGCGGTGAGCAGAGGCTTCGGCCGAGGCGACGTGCGTCAACAAGTCACGGGGCGTGAGCGCGCCGTCGTCGGCGTCGGCACCGCGTCCTCCACGGCCAGCGGCTTTTTGCGCCCGAGGGCCTGCCCGGAGATGGTCGGCATGGGAAGTCATCCCGTGGAAGAGGTTTTGGATGGGGATGTTATAACACGGGCGACCGGGGGGACGCCATGTGCGGAGGGGTGGAATCTTCGTTTAGCCGCGACGCGACGCTTCGGAGTGGAGCGCGGACTTCCCACGGCAATCGTCCCCGCCGCTGTCAACGGCGAGCGTCGCGGCGTCAGCCCGACGTGTCTTGCATTTGAAGAAAGACACGTCGGGCTTACGCCGCGAC
>JAYTTY010000289.1:0-1777 GCA_043744795.1 Zavarzinella sp.
CCCATGTGTTCCAGGCCCTCCCGGGCCTGGCTACGACCGGCCGCCCCGTCGGGGCTTCAAGCCAATCAGTCCCGCAGCTTGAAGCTAATGTGCTTCGTCTCCAGGTAGGCGTCCAGCCCCTCGCGGGAGAGTTCGCGGCCGTAGCCGCTCTCCTTCATGCCGCCGAACGGGGCCTGCACGGCGACGGGGACCGGGTCGTTGATGCCGATCATGCCGGCCTCCAGGCCCTCGGCCATGTGGAAGGCCGTCGTGATGTCGTTGGTGAACACGTAGGCGGCGAGGCCGTAGGGCGTGTTGTTCGCCTTGGCGATCACCTCTTCCAATGTGCTGAACTCGATGATCGGCATGACCGGGGCGAACGGCTCGTCCGTCAGGACTTTCGCGTCGTCGCTCAGGCCGCTCAGGATGGTCGGCTCGAAGAAGTACCCCTTGCCGAACTGCTCGCACCGCTTGCCGCCGGTCAGCAGCTTGGCGCCCTTGCCGGCCGCGTCCTCGACGAGTTTGACGGTGTTCTCCATCGCCTTCTTCTCGAACATCGGGCCGACCTCGATGCCGGCGTCCAGCCCGTTGCCCATCTTCAGGTTCTTGGCGGCGGCGACGGCCACTTCCGTGAACTTCTTGATGATGTCCTTGTGGACGAAGAACCGCGACGGCGAGATGCACACCTGCCCGTTGTTGCGGAACTTGCCGCTGACGGCCGCCTTGGCGACGGCCTCCGGGTCCGCGTCCGGGAAGACGATGAACGGGGCGTGGCCGCCGAGTTCGAGGCTTAGCCGCTTGACGTGCCCGGCCGCCCCGGCCATGAGCATCTTGCCGACGGCCGTCGAGCCGGTGAAGCTGATCTTGCGGACGGCCGGGTTCTCGATGAATTCGTCGCCGATGTCCTTGGCCGGCCCGACCACGAAGTTGGCGACCCCTTTCGGCAGGCCGGCCTCGATCAGGCAGTCGAAGATGTTGATAAGCGAGAACGGCGTCTGCGTCGCCGGCTTGCACACGATGGTGCAACCGACGGCCAGCGCCGGGGCGATCTTGCGCACGAGCAGCGACACCGGGAAGTTCCACGGCCCGATGGCCCCGACGACGCCGACCGGGTGCTTCAGCGTCAGGTGCCGCTTGCCCGGCACGCTGTTGGGGATCACGTCCCCGTAGGCCCGCTTGCCCTCCTCGGCGAACCACTCGAAGGTGTCGGCCGACTGCATGACTTCGCCCTTGGCCTCCGGCAGCGGCTTGCCCTGCTCCATTGTTAATGTGCGGGCGATGCCGTCGGCCCGCTCGCGGATCAGGTCGGCCGCCTTCTTGAGGATCTTGGCCCGGTCCCACGCGGTGAGCTTGGCCCACGCCGGCATGGCCGCCTTGGCGGCGGCGATGGCCCGCTTGCAGTCGTCCCGCGTGCCGAAGGCGACCTCGCCGATCGGTTCTTCCGTCGCCGGGTTGTTGACGGCGTTGCGCTTGCCGTTGGAGGAATCGACCCACTGGCCGTCGATGTAAAGCTGGCGGTACCCGCCGGCGGAAAAGGTGTGCGTGGCGTTCGACAAGGGAGTAGCTCCTGGGGTGAGGCGTCCCAGACATGCTACCGACAGCGATAATCAAGGCGAGCGGCCGAAAGGCAACCTCACCCCCTAACCCCCTCTCCGCGGCGGAGAGGGGGACCAAACCAAATCGGCCGCCGCCCGCGTGCTCCCCCTCTCCGCCGCGGAGAGGGGGCCGGGGGGCTTACAAGGGTAGGTTTCCGGCCGGGGCAGAGGGAAATTTAGGCGGGGGTCGCTGTTGGCATCCG
>JAYTTY010000290.1:0-25503 GCA_043744795.1 Zavarzinella sp.
GTCTTGTCTTCCAGACACGTCGGGCTTACGCCTCGACGCTCGCCGGTCGTCCTTTGAATGCGTGACGCGAATGACGGGCGCCGGCCCCCGCGCTCCGCTCCGAAGACTCCGCGTCGCGGATAAACAACGTCGCCGGCCCTTAACTCAGCAGCAACTTCAAATGCACGGTGCCGATCTGGAGCACGTCGTTCTCCCGCAGTTCCTTGGCTTGGCCGGGGTAGACGCGGGCGCGGTTCACGAAGCTGCCGTTGAGGCTGTTCAGGTCTTCGAGGGTCAGTTGGCCGTTCTCGAAGGTGACGACGGCGTGCTGGCGCGAACACCAGATGCGGTCGGGGGCCTCCTGGTCGTCGAGGTCGATGTCCACCGGCTTGTCGTCCGTGCGGCCGAGGTAGTTCTTGCCGGCGTACAGCGGGTACACCATGTCGATCTTCATGCCGCGCAGCACCACTAAGCGGGGCTTCAGGTTCGGCGACGGCAAGTCAATCACCGGCGGGGGGACGGCGTCCCCCCGCACCGTCGCGGGGGCCGCGTCGCCGGGAATCGGTGGCGGGCTGACCGGGGTAATCATCTCCAAGGCGACCGGCGGCGCCGGCTCGACCGGCTCCAGCAGGATCGGCGTCGTGCCGTCGGGCAGCAGGTCGCTGAGCGTCAGGGGGACAACGGTCTCGTCGGTCTTGTCGTCGTCGGTCATGGGTGCCTGTGAGGTCGGGGAAGTCGCGGCCGGCATGTCCAGGTCGGCCTTGCATCGGTCGCAGAACGGCGCGCCGTCCTCGTTGTCGTGTCCGCATGCCGGGCATTTCATGGCGTGGCTCCGGGGAGTTCGGGGTCGTCCACGGTGCGGGCGGCGTCGTCGACCGCCAGCATCGTCTTGCGGCTCACCTTGCCGGCTCCGTCCAGTTCCGACAGCACTTGCTCCGCGAGCATGGTCTTGCGGGCGCCCCGCGGCCCCAGCACGGTGCTCTTGCGGGAAATCGCCTGGGCCACTTTGCGGATCTCCTCCACCTTCTCGGTGGCGATGGCCGTCTGCAAGTTGGCGTTCAACTCGTAAATCTGCACCTCGTCGATGTGCCGGGCGACTTCCGCGTTCACATACCCGTGGCCGGCGGCCGTGTAGGTCATCTCCAACGGCACCGGCCCGGCGGAGAGCGTCGTGCCGTCCCCGATGTCGTACTTCACTTCCACTTGGGCGACCACGTACTTGCCGTCCGGCCGCTTCGGCAAGCTGAGGTCGAGAATGTACTTCGACGGCGCCGACCGCTCCAGCGTCCCGAGGTCGGCGGTCAGCAGTTTGTCGTCGGCCGTCAGCGCCAACTCGCGGATCTGCGGGGCGACCTGGCGGACGCGCTTCAGCTTGATGTCCTTCATCGGCCGGACTTCCAAGCGGACGTTCACCAGACCGGCGTCGGCCAAACGGTCGAACTCGGCGAGGAAGACGCGCATCGCCTCGTCGGCTTGGTCGGCATCAATGTAGTACCAGCGGCCGTTGGACCGGGCGGCCATGTCCTTGATGAGGGCGGTGTTCCACTCGGTGCCGACGCCCATGACAGTGAACCGCACGTTCTGGCCGGCCGCCTGCCCGGCGATGTCCCGGCACTCGCCTTCGCCGGACGTCTCGCCGTCCGTCAGCACCACGACTTGGTGAAGCCGGCCGGCCTCGGCGGGGTCTTTGAGCAGAGCCAGCGCCTGGCGCAGCCCCTCGTTCATCGTGGTGCCGGCCTGATCGACGTTGAAGCCGTCGATCTTCTGAAGCGTGTCCGCGATGGCCTGCGCCTCGGCCGCCGCCGTCACGGGCAGCACGACCTCGGCCCCGTTGGCGAAGGCAATAATGGCGATGCGGTCTGTCGGCTTCAACTTGGCGACCGCCGCCGTCGCCGCCGCCCGCACGCGGTCGAGCCGGGACACGCCGGCCCCGTCGGCCCAGTACATCGACCCGGAAATGTCCACGCACAAGACGAGCGTCAACGGCAGCCCGCCGCCGGCCTCGCCCGTGGGAATTAACTTCAAGAGGGCGTAGCTGGCGAGCGAGTCTCCGGGGACGGCCACGCTCTGGCGGTGCATCATCCGTTCAAGGAGCAGCCGGGGAGACGACATGCGTGGTCCTGGTTCGCGCCAAAAGAGTTGATCTTTATGGGTTTACCACACGGGAGGGGTTGGGGCAAGGAAGATAGGAGCAGGGATGAAGGATGAAAGGATGAATGGGAAACGTGGCCAATGTCCCGGGGTTCGCAAAGCCTCACCCACGGGCTACACTCCGTCGCCCCTCCGGGGCTAATGCCCAGACTTGGCTTTGAGCCCCGGAGGGGCGACGGAGTGTAGCCCGTGGGTGAGGCTTTGCGAACCCCGGGGATGCTTGCCGCACCCTCAGCTCGGCAGCAAGTCCTTTACGGCGTCCTGTTCTTCCAGCAGTTCCTTCAAAGTGGCGGCGAACTTGGCTTTCCCGAAGGCGTCCAAGGTAAGGCCGTTCACGACGCTGTAGTTGCCGTTGCCGTCACTGGTGACGGGGTAGCCGAACACGAGGCCCTTCGGCACGCCGTACTCGCCGTTGGAGATCAGGGCGGCGCTGGTCCAATCCCCCTTGGCGGTGGGCTTGAGCAGGGCCTTGACGTGGTCCAAGGCCCCGTTGGCGGCCGAGAAGGCGCTGGACAGGCCGCGCTTGGTGATGATGGCCTTGCCGCGTTCTTGGCACTGCGGGACGTAGACGGTTTCCAGCCAAGTGCGGTCCGTAATCACCTCAGTGGCCGGCTTGCCCTTGATCTTGGCGTTGGTGAAGTCCGGGTACTGCGTATTGCTGTGGTTGCCCCAAATCGTCACGCAGGTCACGTCTTCGTTGGCGACGCCGGCCTTCTTGGCCAAGGCCCCGACGGCCCGGTTGTGGTCGAGGCGCGTCATCGCCCCCCACTGGTTGGCCGGGATGTCCTGGCCGTTGCGGTAGGCGATCAGGCAGTTCGTGTTGCACGGGTTGCCGACCACCAGAATCCGCACGCCGGTGGCGGCCTTGGCGGCCAGCGTCGAACCCTGCTTCTGGAAGATTTGGGCGTTCTTCATCAGCAGGTCTTTGCGCTCCATGCCCGGCCCGCGCGGGGCGGCGCCGACGAGCAGGGCGTAGTTCACGTCTTTGAACGCCGTGGCCTCGTCGTCGGTCACGATGATTTCTTGAAGCGTCGGGAAGGCGCAGTCTTCCAACTCCATCGCCACGCCTTCGAGGCCCTCCATCGCCTTGGGGAACACGGAGCGCGGCACTTCCAGCAGTTGCAGGATCACTTTCACGTCGGGGCCGAACACCTCCCCGGACGCGAGGCGGGGCAACAGCGTGTAGGCGACCTGACCGGCGGCCCCGGTGACGGCGACGCGGACGACTTTGGACATGGGGTTCACTCTCGACTAAGGGGGACGCGGCAATAAACTCTGATTTAGCGAACGGGAAATGAGTCGGCTAATCACAAGTTCAAGGAGTGGAGTCTGATGGCAGCCGTCAAAGTCGGGATCAACGGGTTCGGGCGCATTGGCCGCTTGGTGTTCCGGGCGTTGGTGGAGCAAGGTCACCTCGGCAAGGAACTGGACGTCGTCGCCGTCAACGACCTCGTCCCGGCCGACAACCTGGCGTACTTGCTGAAGTACGACTCCACCCAAGGCACGTTCAAGGGCGAAGTCCGCAGCGAAAAGTCTTCCCCCTCCGTCGCGGAAGACGACGTGCTGGTGGTCAACGGGCACAAGATCAAGTGCCTGGCCGTCCGCGAAGGGCCGCACGCCCTGCCGTGGAAAGACCTCGGCGTCGAGTACGTGATCGAGTCCACTGGCTTGTACACCGAGGCCGACAAGGCCAAGGGGCACATCACGGCCGGGGCCAAGAAGGTGATTATCTCCGCCCCGGCCAAGGGCGAAGACTTGACGGTGGTGATGGGCGTCAACAACGAGAAGTACGACCCGAAGGCCCACCACATCATCTCGAACGCGAGCTGCACCACGAACTGCCTCGCCCCCGTCGTCCACGTCCTCCTGAAGGAAGGCTTCGGCGTGGACGAAGGCCTGATGACGACGATCCACGCCTACACGGCGACCCAGAAGACCGTGGACGGCCCGTCCAAGAAGGACTGGAAGGGCGGCCGGGCCGCGGCCATCAACATCATCCCCAGCGCCACCGGGGCCGCCAAGGCCGTCGGCCTCGTCATCCCCGAAGTGAAGGGCAAGATCACCGGCATGGCCTTCCGCGTGCCGACCCCGACCGTCTCCGTGGTGGACCTGACGGTGAAGACCGTGAAGGAGACCAGCTACAAGGACATCTGCGCGGCCATGAAGAAGGCCAGCGAGACGTACCTCAAGGGCTACCTGGCGTACACGGCCGACGAAGTGGTGTCCACGGACTTCATCCACGACAACCACTCGTCCATCTTCGACGCCACGAGCGGCATCGAGTTGAACAGCAAGTTCTTCAAGCTGGTGAGCTGGTACGACAACGAGTGGGGCTACAGCAACCGCTGCGTGGACTTGATTAAGTTCATGATTTCACGGGGCTAACCGGGAAGAAAGCCCACGGACGGCCGTCCGTGGGCTTTGTGAGCTTTCGCGCATCTCCAGACGCATTCGGTTTTATAACACATGGCCAAAACGACGCTGAAAGACCTCCCCGACCTCGCCGGCAAAAAAGTCCTCATCCGCGTGGACTTCAACGTGCCGCTGGACAAGAAGACCGGGGCGATCAAGAACGACCGCCGCATCCGCGGGGCGCTGCCGACCGTCAAGGCCCTGCTGGACCGCGGGGCGGCCGTCATCGCGATGAGCCACCTGGGCCGGCCGTCCGGCGACCCGGCCAAGGACGCCTTCCTCAAGATGGACACCGTGGCCGCCCGCTTCGGCGACTTGCTGGGCAAGACTGTCAAGAAGCTCCCCGGCGACGTGGTCTCGCCCGACGTGCGGGCGGCGGCGGCGGCGCTGATGCCGGGCGAGGTGATGCTGCTCGAAAACGTCCGCTTCGACGCGCGGGAGCAGAAGAACGACGCGGAGTTCGCCGCCACCATCGCCGCCTTGGGGGACGTGTACGTCAACGACGCCTTCGGGACGTGCCACAACGACAAGGACGCCAGCATGGTCGCCGTCCCGGCCAACTTGAAGGCGGCCGGGAAGCCGCGGGCCGTGGGGCTGCTGGTGGCGAAGGAAATCGAGATCATCGAAGGGCTGATGTCCTCCCCCAAGTCGCCCGTCGTTGCCATCATGGGCGGGGCCAAGGTGTCGGACAAGATCGCCTTCATCAACGCCCTGCTCGGCAAGGTCGATGCGTTGCTGATCGGCGGCAAGATGACTTACACCTTCCTGAAGTCCGCCGGCGTCGCCGTCGGCAACATGGCCATCCCGGACGAAGAAGTGGCCGCCGCCAAGGACTTGCTGCCGCACGTCGGCAAGAAGATCACCCTGCCGGTCGATTGGCTGTGCGCCAAGTCGGACGACCTGACCGCCACTCAAGTCTTCGACGGGCCGATCCCGGTCGGGTACGAGGGCGTGGACATCGGCCCGAAGACGCTGGCCCTGTTCTCGGAGAAGATCAAGGCCGCCGGCACGGTGATCTGGAACGGCCCGGTCGGCTGGTTCGAGCAGCCGGCGTTCAGCGCCGGGACCAAGGGCATCGCGAAGGCGATGGCCGAGAGCGCGGCCGTCACCGTCGTCGGCGGCGGCGAGACCGCGGAGGCCGTCGAGCAGTTCGGCTACGACGCCAAAATGACGCACGTGTCCACCGGCGGCGGGGCCTTCCTTGCCTACGTGGAAGGCAAGAAGTTCCAGTCGCTCGCCCAGATCGACGGCTAAGAAGAGAAATGATTTGGAGTCCAGGGTGGCGGAACCGATGAGCACACGGCCGAGTCGCGGCGTCCCCGAGGGGCTGTGGATGCCTTGCCCCAAGTGCAAGGCCACGCTCTACCGGAAGGACGTGCAGGCGAAGTTCAACGTCTGCCCCGAGTGCGGCCACCACATGCCGCTGTCGGCCCGCGAGCGCGTCCGCCAACTCTTGGACGAAGACTCCTTCGAAGAGTGGTTCACCGACATTATGCCGTGCGACCCGCTCGGGTTCGTGGACCGCATCCCCTACGCCCAGCGCCTCGAAGACGAGCAGCGCAAGACCGGCATGACCGACGCCGCCACCGTGGGCAAGGGCTTCATCCGCGGCCGGCCCGTCGTGCTGTGCATCACCGACTTCCAGTTCATGGCCGGCAGCATGGGGTCCGTCGTCGGCGAGAAGCTGGCGCGGGCCGTCGAGGAGGCCACCAGGCTCCGACTGCCGCTCATCATCGTGAGCGGGTCCGGCGGCGGGGCGCGCATGCAAGAGGGAATCTTGTCCCTGATGCAGATGGCCAAGGTGTCCGGGGCCATCGCCCGGCACGACTCGGCCGGGTGCCTGTACATCGCCGTCCTGACGCACCCGACGATGGGGGGCGTGGCCGCCAGTTGGGCCTTGCAGGGGGACATCACGCTGGCCGAGCCGGCCGCGATGATCGGCTTCGCCGGCGCCCGCACCATCTGGAACACGGTGCGCATCGAACTGCCCGAGGGCTTCCAGACCAGCGAGTTCCTGCTGGAGCACGGCTTCGTGGACCGCATCGTCCACCGCCACGACCTGCGGACGGAGTTGGCCCGCCTCGTGGACTACTGCGAGAAGGCGTGACCGTTCGCCCGTCTCGGCTTTCGTTGGAGTCCCGGCTTCAGCCGGTCTTGGGCGGCGTCTCGACGACACGGGTGACCCCGTTCGCGGCGGAAAGTTTTGAAGACCGGCTGAAGCCGGGACTCCAACGAAAGCCAAGGCCGGCCGCCCGCCCAAGCGGGAGTGAACAATTCAATCGCAGAGCGTACAATACACCCAATCTTTATCGGGCGAGGTCCGGCCGTGGGCATCTTCGACGGGTTGAAATACTTCTTCGGCGGCAAGGCGGCCAAAAGGGCCGGCCCCGCGTTCAAGAAGCGGGCCAAGCGGGCGGTCATTAATGTCGCCAAGCGCTTCGAAATGCGGAACCAGAGCGGCCAGGGCAGCATGTCGAAGGTGTGGAACGCCTACGACAGCAAGCTCGGCCGCATGGTGTGCGTCAAGCTGCTCGACAAGGAGAAGACCAAGAAATTCGAGGAGCGCTTCACGTCGCAGGGCCTCAGCAAGCCGGGCGAGGGGGAAATCTCCACGTCCCTGCGCCACGAGAATTGCGTCCAGGCTTACGAGCACGGCCTGACGCCCGAGGGGGCCCCCGTCCTGATCCTCGAGTGGGTGGACGGCATGGGCCTGAACTACCTGATCGAGACCAAGAGCGCCCAGCTCGCCGGCAACCGCGTCGGCCTGCTGATCCAGCTCTGCAAGGCCATCGACTACCTGCACTCGCAGAAGTACATCCACCGCGACCTGTGCCCGCGCAACATCATGGTCACGAAGGACGGCGTCATCAAGCTGATCGACTTCGGCCTGACCGTCCCGTACACGCCGGACTACACCAAGCCCGGCAACCGCACCGGCACGGCCGACTACCTGGCCCCCGAGATCATCAAGCGCCAGTCCACCGACCACCGCGTGGACATCTTCGCCCTCGGCGTGACCGCCTACGAAATCTTCACCGGCCAAATGCCGTGGGAGCGGGCGATGACCTCCGAGGAGACCCTGCGCCGGCACCTGAACGTCCCCCCGCGGTCCCCGAAGGACATCAACCCGGACTTGGACGACGACATCGCCGCCGTCCTGACCAAGGCCATCTCCCGCGAGCCGGCCGCCCGGTTCGCCACCGCCGGGGCCATGCGCGAGGCGCTGGAGAATTTGGGGCGGACGGATTACTGACAAGTAGCAAGGGCTGCCATTTCGACTTGAATCAATGAGAGGGCCGAGGTGTGCTTCGCAGTTTTGAAATTCAAGGGTTCCGGGCGTTTCGCCACTTAGAGGTGCCGAAACTCGGCCGGGTCAATTTGATCGTCGGCCGCAATAATGTCGGCAAGACGATGTTTTTGGAAGCGTTGCGCCTCTATTACTCGGGAGGAAACGCTCAAGCTATCAAAAACCTTTTGTTGGAGCGGGATGAAGTTCTAATCGAACAAGCTCAGGATGAAGAAGATCTGGAACAAAAAATCCGAACCGAATCGCTTTTTAATCGTGAATTGAGTGCACGTTCGACCAAGCGAAATCCACCCAAAATCATTCTCGGCGAAATCGGCGATGCTTCTACTCAATTACATATTCAACCTGTGCTTGTGCGACTGGCCGAAAATGAATCGGCAAAGAGCGCAACAGATGCAGAAGTTGCATACTGGGCAGATCAGCGCTCCTTTGTAAAAAGGCTGTTTCCGACTCTTGAGATTACCGATGGTGGAGTAAAAAGTTTAACTCAATTTAAGCATATACGTCGTCGTGAAATCGATATTCCCGAAGAGGTGCTCAACGAGCCGACATTCATTCCCGCCAGTGGAATCACCGGTCGCAAACTTGCCAAGTGGTGGGATGACGCAACAATCAGGAACAACGAAGCCAGCGTGTTGCAGTGCCTGAGTTTAATTGCCCCAGTTGAACGAGTGGCGTTTGTCGAACGGCCGTATCCACGATCAACCAGATTTCCGATTATCAAGCTACGGAATGAGACTCTGCCTGTTCCGCTCAAATCACTTGGTGATGGCATGAGCAGAATCTTTCAGGTCGCACTGGCCATTGAGAGGTCTCGCATAAACGCGCATCCTGGTTTTGACGAGCAAACGGCGTTATTCCGGCAACATCAAAAGGGCACAAATCGGAAACCGTTGTTGCTAATCGACGAAATCGAAAATGGCCTCCATTACAGTGTCCACGCGAAGCTCTGGGAGTTTATTCTGCGCGTGGCGGCAGATCAAGACATTCAGGTCGTTGCGACGACGCACTCGTGGGACTGCATTTGCGGGTTGAAAGAAGCCGTTGCCCGAACGCCGAACGCCGACGCCATGTTGATTCGGCTGGAGCGCACCGCGGACAAAGACAAGGCGGTTTCGTTCTCCCAGGACGAGTTGGACATCATCACCCGCGACGAGATCGAGGTGCGCTGACAATGGCCTCGCCCAACCGTCTTCTGCTCGTCGAGGGGTCGGACGACGAGCATGTGATGCTGGCCTTATTCAAGGCGCATTCGCTCCCACAGACATTTGACATCACCAAGCCGCACGCGCGCCAAGGAGGGGTGGACGAGTTGCTCAAATCGCTCCCGGTACGGCTGAAGCAATCCGGTCTGGAGCGATTGGGCGTCGTCGTAGACGCAGACGAGGACGCACAGCGCCGTTGGCAGGCGATTAAGTCAATTTTGACCACCGCAGGTTGTGCCGGCCTTCCCGCGGCCCCCATCTCAACCGGAACGCTTGCCCAAATCCCCGATGGGCCGAAGGTCGGCGTGTGGATCATGCCGGACAATTCGGCATCCGGCATGCTCGAAAGCTTTCTAAAGTTTCTCGCCCCCCAAGATGACCCTCTCCTGCATCACGTGGACACATTCATCAACTCGATTCCCGGCGGGGCGGCCAGGTGCCCGGCGGTTAGGATACCCAAGGCAAGAATTCATGCGTGGTTGGCCGTCCAAGAGGAGCCGGGGAAACCGCTGGGGCAGGCTATTACGGCCAAATATCTTGATGCGAACGTCCCGGAAGTCGGCATCTTTCTCAATTGGGTTCGCGCTGTTCTCGTGGATTGACCCATCAACACAAACGTGTCTTCAGTCGTTGGCCAGTCCGAATGAAATCGTCCAACCCCCTCATCCCCGTCACGCTCTCCCGCCAACTGGCCCGGCCGTTCGTGCGGTTCTTCCGCATCGAGGCGGCCGGGGGCATGGTGTTGATGGCTTGCACGGCGTTGGCATTGGCGCTGGCGAACATCCCCGCGACGGCTGACGCCTTCCATCACTTTTGGCACACGCCCACTTCGATAGGCATCGGCGAGTTCGCCCTGAACAAGCCGTTGGAATTCTGGATTAACGACGGGCTGATGACCATCTTTTTCTTCGTCGTCGGGCTGGAGATTAAGCGGGAGATGGTCCGCGGGGAACTGCGTGACCCGCGAAAAGCCGCGTTGCCGCTGCTCGGGGCGGTGGGGGGAATGCTGGCCCCGGCCGGCGTTTACTTGCTGTTCGAGTCCGGCCCCGGCCGCAACGGCTGGGGCATCCCGATGGCCACGGACATCGCCTTCGTGGTCGGCTTCCTTGCCCTGCTGGGAAAGCGCGTCCCGTCGGGTCTGAAAATCTTTCTGCTGTCGCTGGCCATCGCGGACGACATTGGGGCCGTGCTGGTGATCGCCGTCTTCTATTCGGCGGACTTGTCATCCCTGTTCCTCGGCTTGGGCGGGGCGGGCTTCGCCCTCATTCTCTTGATGCGGGTCATCGGCGTGCGGGCGGTCCCGCTCTATGTGCTGGTCGGGGCGGCGATTTGGCTGTGCTTCCTGAAGTCGGGCGTCCACCCCACCATTTCGGGCGTGATCCTCGGCCTGATGACGCCGACGGCGGCCCACGTCCGCGACGCCGTGCTGGCGGCCGTCCTCGGCCACGTCCACGCCGACGTGAGCCGGCCTGGGGAGTTGAACGAGACGCAGCCCGGCGCGTTGGAGTCGCTGCAGTTCGTGGCCAAGGAAGCCCGGTCCCCGCTCGAACGGCTGGAGACGTTGCTGCACCCGTGGGTGGCCTTCCTCGTGATGCCGGCGTTCGCCCTCGCCAACGCCGGCGTGACCGTGGAACCGGCGGCCGTCACCAGCGCCGTCGCCCTCGCCGTGGCCGCCGGGTTAGTGGTCGGCAAGCCGGTCGGCATCACGCTGTGCTGTTGGCTGGCCGTGAAAATGAACATCGCCCGGTTGCCCGCGAACGTGACGTGGCCCGTCATGGCCGGGGCCGGCTGCCTCGGCGGCATCGGCTTCACCATGTCGATCTTCGTCGCCGGCTTGGCGTTGCAGGGCGAGTTGCTGGACGCCGCCAAGATCGGCACCCTGGCCGGCTCGTGCGTCAGCGCGGCTTTGGGGTGCGGCGTGTTGGTGATGACGACACGCCAAATGACCGATGACCGGGCGTAGTTCGGCGACAAGAACCCCCGCCCCCTGTTCAACCGCCCGCCCCCGCGCATACGATGGAGTACCGACCGTACTCTCGATGAAGGATTGTCCATGAAGACCGTCAGCCGCCTGTTGCTCGCCGCCGGGATGTTCGCCGTCGCCGGGGCGGGGCTTTACCGCGGACTTCCGCTCGCCGCCCAGCCCGGTGCGGGGAAAGTGGAATTACCCCTGCTGGCGCCGGTGAACACGAAGGAGCCGGAGTTTTCGCCCGAGGAGTCGACGAACATCGTCGTCTACGAGAAGGGGAACCGCAGCGTGGTGAACATCACCAACAAGGCGGCCAACCCGGACGACATCTTCGGGGGCGGGGCGACGCGCACCGGCAGCGGGTCCGGCAGCGTCCTCAGCAAGCAGGGGCACATCCTCACGAATTACCACGTCGTCGAGGAGGCCGACACGCTGTCCGTCAATCTCTTCGACGGCACCTCGTACCCGGCCAAGGTCGTCGGCGCCGACCCGAACAACGACGTGGCAGTCGTGAAGATCGACGCCCCGGCCGAGAAGCTCTTCCCCATCGGCTGGGGCGACTCCAACAAGTTGCTGGTGGGCATGAACGTCTACGCCATCGGCAACCCGTTCGGCATGGACCGCACGCTGACCACCGGCATCATCAGCAGTTTGAACCGGACGCTGAAGTCCGAGAACAACCGCGTGATCCGCGGCGTGATCCAGACGGACGCGGCCATCAACCCCGGCAACTCCGGCGGCCCGCTGCTGAACCGCCGCGGCGAGATGATCGCCATGAACACCGCCATCGTCGGCCGCGCCAACCAGTCCAGCGGCATCGGCCTGGCCGTCCCGGCGAACACCGTCCGCCGCGTGGTGGAGGAACTCATCACGCACGGCCGCGTCATCCGGGCGGACGCGGGCATCGAGAGCGTGTTCCAGTCCCCCCAAGGCTTGCTGGTCGGCCGGCTCACCGCGGACGGCCCCGCGGAACAGGCCGGCTTAAAGGGGCCGCTGCTGCGGACGGTCCAGCGCAACGGCGTCGCCTCCCGACAAATCGACCGCAGCAAGGCCGACCTGATCGTGGCCGCCGACACCAAGCCCGTCCGCACGCTGGACGACCTGCTGACGGTCGTCGAGTCCCACAAGCCGGGCGAGGACGTGACCCTCTTCATCCTCCGCGCCGGGGCCAAGCTGACGGTGACGGTGAAGCTGGGCGAGGCGAAGGAATGACACGGTGACAAGGTGACAGGGTGACAAGGTGACAAAAACCGAGTGAGCCGAGGGCCGTCAGGCTCCGGGTGGTGCGCTCAAGCCCATCACCCGGCGGCTGACGCCGCTCGGCTCACTCGGTTTTTGTCACCTTGTCACCTTGTCACCTTGTCACCCTGTCATCTTCCCGCCTTCCCGTATCTCAAGCCCCATGCCCGCCCCATCGCTCAAGACGTGGCTTCTCCTCTCCGTGGTGGCGGCCCTGCTCACCATCGGCCTCAAGACGGCCGCATACCTCGTCACCGGGTCGGTCGGCCTGTTCTCGGACGCCTTGGAATCCGTCGTCAACTTGGTCGCGGCCGTCACGGCGTACCTGTCCCTGATCTACGCGGCCCGGCCGGCGGACGCGAACCACACCTACGGCCATGAGAAGATCGAGTTCTTCTCGGCCGGCGTGGAAGGCGCGTTGATCGTCGTGGCCGGCGTCGGCGCCGTCGCGCTGGCCGTGCGCCGGCTGTTCAGCGAGTCGCCGCTGGAAGAACTGGCGGCCGGCGGCCTCTTGTCGCTGGCGGCGTCGGTCATCAACGGGGTCGTCGGGCTGGCGCTCATCCGCATCGGCCGCCGGCACGGGTCGATCATCTTGGAAGCGGACGGCAAGCACCTGATCTCGGACGTGTGGACGACGGTGGGCGTCGTCGGCGGGCTGTTGCTGGTGTGGCTAACCGGGATTCAGTGGCTCGACTCGGCGGCGGCCATTCTGGTCGGCGCGAACATCGTGGTGTTGGGCGCGGGCTTGGTCCGGCGGTCGTTCAACGGGCTGATGGACCACGCCTTGGACCCGGCCGAGCAGGACGCCATCCGGGCCGTGATCCGCGACCACACGCCGCCCGGCACGGACTTCCACGCGGTGCGCACGCGCCAAGCCGGCGCCCGGCGATTCGTGGACTTCCACTTATTGGTGCCCGGCGCTTTCACCGTGCGCGAGGCCCACGACTTGGGCATGCAGGTGGAAGCCGCCTTGGCGAACAAGTGGCCGGCGCTGGAAACGACCGTCCACATTGAACCGATTGAAGACGAAGCGAGTTGGCAAGACAATGCGCTGAGGGGAATTGAGCCGCCGGGGCGGTAAGGTTTGAAGAGAAGAGAAGCGAGGAGAAGAGCTTCACCACAGAGGACACAGAGAGCACAGAGAAAAAACCAAGACAGAGGAAAGGCATGATAAAAATGTCTTCTCTGTCTTTCCTCTGTGCTCTCTGTGTCCTCTGTGGTGAAGCTCTTCTCTTCGCTTCTCTTCACTCCCGCCGGGCCACCGGCTTCGGCCGGTCCTTCACGGTGTTCGGCGTCTCGTCCGGCGGGGTCTCGTAGGGGAGCGCTTTGATGAAGGCCACCAAGTCTTCCAGTTCGTCCTTCTTCAAGTGGCTGGTCTTGCCGTGCTTGTCCTTGGGGTTGGCGGTGGTCAGCACGTCCATCAGCGTCTTGGCTTGGCCGTGGTGCAGGTACGGCGGGCTGCGGTAGATGCCGAGCAGCGTCGGCGTGTCGTACTTCGGCCCCATCTTCTCGGCGGGGTCATCCCCGGTGCCCACGTCGTGCAAGTTGAACGGCTTCTGTAGGCGGCTGTCCGTGTAGTACGGGCCGGAGTGGCAGGCGGCGCAGGCCACCGTCTTGTCGAAGAACAGTTTCTTGCCGCGCTCGGCCGCCTCGGAAATCTTCCCGGGCGCGACGATGTGCGGGGACAGCTTCGGCTGGAAGCCGTTGGTGTAAATGGCCAGCGCGTCCAAGTCCTTGCTGACGCCGGAGAGCTTCTGGTCGAGTTCGCTGGCGGGCAGGAAGGTCGGGCGCGGCTTGATCGGGCCGTTGTACAGGCCGCCGCCCTTCATCAGCGGGCCGCGGATCGTGTACTCGAAATCCTGAACTTCGTCCCGGTCGGCCGAGTAGTGCAGCGGGTGCGTGTGGGCGAGGCCGAACATCGGCGGCGTCTTGCGCGGCCCCTCCGGGTTCTGCCACACGCGGCCGTCCTGCGCCCCGTCCGGGTGACAGCCGGAGCAGGAAATCCACTTGGCCCGCGTCATCGGGTAGTTGGACGTCTGGAACAACACCTTGCCGCGGACCCACTCGGGGGACTGCGTCGGCGTACACACCTTGATGCTGCCCGTCTTGCGGACGCCGGCGCTGGTGTCCAACACGGTGATCGAGAAGTCCATCGTCGCGTACACGTACAGTTCCTTGCCGTCCGGGCGGAAGCGCAGGGCGCGCGGGTGGCTGCCGACCTTGATGACCCCCTGCCGTTCGATCTCGCGGTAGTCGTCGTCGACGATGCCGGAATAGTTCATGTCGTCCGTGCCGGCGTAGAGCGTGAAGAACCGCTTGGCGTCCGGGGTGACGGCCG
The DNA here is from genome assembly GCA_043744795.1 of Zavarzinella sp. Taxonomy (GTDB): domain Bacteria; phylum Planctomycetota; class Planctomycetia; order Gemmatales; family Gemmataceae; genus Zavarzinella. Next base: position 14,601 of record JAYTTY010000290.1, read on the forward strand.
ACTCCCACGGGTTGGCGGTCACGTACACGCCGTTGAAGGTGTCGAGCGAGATGGCGACCCGGCGCTTCTTGTCCGTCACTTCCGGCGTCAGCGTGCAGATGGAGAGTTCCGGGAAGATCGACCCGCGGTCATTGAAGACGTGCGTGCGGGAGCGGATGTGCGACAGGTACGCCTTCGGCCGCTTCGGGTTTAGCGCCACGTGCCGGCAGAGGTTGTCGCTCTCCCGGCCGGGCCACGTGTCGGCGACCGTCCCGGTGGCAAGGTCCACGGCCGTCAGCGTGCCCGTGTAGAAGTTGGAGACGAACACGCGCCGGCCGTCCGGGCCGATGGCAACGCCCCGGCACCACTCGCCGGCTTTCATCGTCCGCGTCACTTCCTGATTCGCCACGTCGATCTCGCTGACCGTGCCGGGGTAGTCGTGCGAAACGTAGGCCCGCTTCCCGTCCGCGGAGGTGACGACGCCGTAGGGTTCCGCGGCCGTCTTCAGCGTCTTCACGACCTTGCCCGTCTCCGTGTCGAGGAAGACGACCTTGTCGTCCTTGTACACAGTGACGATGGCCAGCGGCCCGTCTCCGACCCACGCGACGCCCTCGGGGTGGTCCCCGACGAACATCTCCGGCCCGGCCTTCTTCGTGGCCAAGTCCACCAGCGTGACAGTGCCGTTGTCCGTGTTCACGGCCAGCAGTTTTTTGCCGTCCGGCGACACGTCGAGCAAACTGTTGGACGACCCGGCCGCGGCAACGGCGGTGAGACTGGCCAGCAGGAGGAGACTCAAGCGGAAGGACATGGAGGAACCTCAGACGCGGGCGAGGCGGCGGGGCGTGATTCGGAAATCATAGTGAGCCGACCGACATCAGGCGGCAGGTGGGCAGACACATCAATACGTCGCCGGCAGTTCGCCGCGCTCGGCGCGGGCGAAGTAACAGGCGTCCTCGCTGCCGGGGTTGGCGTTGCCGCCGGGCGGGCGCAAGATGCGGAGGTCGGGCATGTCGTCGGGATAGCCGAACAGGGGGGCGCACAACTTCGCAAGGAGTTCGTCAGCCGGCCGGTCTTGCCACATCGCGAGGAGGAGCAGGTATTTTCGCCGCTCTTCCAGCGCGGGAGGGACATTCAGTTGCAACGTCTTGATTAACCGCCGTCCGGCGTCCGTTACCCCGACCAACAGCCCGTTCGGCCCCAAATAGACATGCTCCGCGAATGCCGCTTCGTCAGGATTTAGAAGTTCAAGGTTTTGTTTGGTTGAGTTGCATCGCGTACAGGCATATGCCAGATTGCCGTATTCCAGCGCGAGGGTCGGGGCGGTGGCGAGGGGGCGGACGTGATCGACGGAGAACGACGCGGACCGATCCGGATACGACGTCTCGCGTTCCAAGCAGTACACGCACCGAAACCCAAATTCGTCGCGAAGCCAAGCCTTGAATGTCTCCGGCCGAACATACCCGCGCGGGGCGTGTCGTCGCACGAGAACGTCATCCGGGTATTCAAAAAGTGAAGGCGGCGTCATTCCGAGGCGGTCGCCTCACGAGCCGACTGGCGTTCTCGCCTGATGTGCGCCTCGGCAGCCGCCAGCACATCGTCAATCAGCGTCGGCCGGGGATACGCACGATCAATCGCAGCCCCGACAATTTGGTCCAGCCGTTCGTATTCGGCTTGCTCCGCCGCGGTCAGGCCGCCGGGGCCGTCGTCCGGGTGCATTTTGAAAATCAGATCGCCGCGCCGTTTGTTCATCGCGCGGAAGACCTCAGACTTCACGTCAAGGACATCGCCGCCGGCCGATGCGGGCATGACGGTTCCGTTCGACATTCCGCTTGCCGCCGTCCCGTTCGTCTCGGATTCCATGACTGTCCCTCCGCCCAGGTCGCCCGCCGTCTCCCGGCGGGCGTCTCATCAACATCATACCCTCACAGCAACTGTTCCGCCCGGTTCGCCGGCGCCTCCTTCGGGACGTGGCGGATCAGGGCGTTGCGCACGATGTTGCAGATGAAGTCTTCGTGCTTGCGGCCCATGGCGATGATGCCGTCGATCAGGGCGATGCTGTTCAGGTACGGGTTCGGGTTCACTTCCAGAATGTACGGCTCGTTGTCGGGCGTCAGGCGCAGGTCCACGCGGCCGTAGTCGCGCAGGCCGAGCAGTTTGTACGCCGCGACGCAAATGGCCGACACTTTTTCCATCAGCGGGGACGGCAGCGTGATGCCGGTGTCCAACGGCGTCGCCTCGTACTCCAGCGACTTCTCGTCCCACTTGGCGGCGAACGAGTAGATGGGCCAATAATCCTTGCCCTCGACGTGGTCGAAGCGGATCTCGGCCAGCGGGACGACTTGCAGCCGGCGCCACGGCGGGCCGTCGCCCGGCTCCTCGAACATGTTGACGTGGAACTCGCGGCCCTTGATGAACTGCTCGACCAGTACCGGCCCGCCGTACCGCTCGAAGACGTAGGCGGCCCGCGACTCCAGTTCCTTTTGGCTGGTGACGACGGCCCCTTGGTCGATCCCCACGCTCGAGTCTTGGTAGGCGGGCTTCACGATGGCCGGCCACCCGTGCGGCCACGGGGCGGCGGGCAGTTCGTCCACGACGGCGAACGGGGCCGTCGGCAGGCCGGCCCCTTGCAGCATGAACTTGGTGCGGACCTTGTCCCGCCCCAAGGCGAGGCCGGAGGACGACGACCCGGTGAACGTGACGTTCAGCCACTCGAGCGTCGCCGCGTTGGCGATCTCGGTCTCGGTGTGGTCGGCCTCGCCCTCGAAGAGGTTGAAGACGACGTCCGGGTCCCACGCGCGGACCTTCCGCAGCAGATCGCCGGGGTGGCGGGCGTAGGCGATCCGCGCCGTGTTAAAGCCGGCCGCGGCGAGGACCTTCTCGACGGACGCGGACGTCTCGACAATGTCGTGTTCCGAAGCGGCGTCCGGGTGGTCGGCCGGCAGGACAGGCTCGTTGTACGCGACGAGGACACGCGGCGATCGCATGGGCAAGAAAAACCTCCGGCAAGACGGCGCCGCATCGCACGCGGCGGCGGCAATGATAACACTCCCTTCATCTTTCCCGGCAAACGGATTCTTGGCCAGCACATTTCCGCCGAACGCGCCGGGAATTCCGCGAAAAGTATCCGCGCGGATTGAACGCGGCCCGCCGGAAAAGCATTGCCTGACGGCGGGGGTAACGGGTAACTTAACAGGAGCCTGCCCCGCCGCATTCCGTCCTTCACCGAACCCGCCATGCGAACACTCTCCGCCATATCGCTCGTCCTCGCCGCGTTGACGGTCACCGCCGCCGAGCCGGCCGCCGTCGATTTCACCCGGGAAATCAGGCCGATTTTGAACAACTCGTGCTTCGCGTGCCACGGGCCGGACGCCGCCCAGCGCAAGGCGAAGTTGCGGCTCGACACGCGGGCCGACGCGGTGCTGAAGGCCGTCGTCCCCGGCAAGAGCGCCGAGAGCCAGGTGTACGTGCGGATGATTTCCAAGGACACGGACGAGGTGATGCCGCCCGCGCACGCGAAGAAGCCGGCGGTCACGGCCGCGCAGGCGGAACTCGTGAAGCGGTGGATCGACGCCGGCGCGAAGTACGACGAGCACTGGGCCTTCGCGAAGCCCGCGCGCGTCGATCCGCCGATGGTCAAAAACCAAGCGTGGGTGAAGAACCCGATCGACGCCTTCGTCGCCCGCGGGCACGAGGCCAACGGCTTCGCGCCGAACCCGCCCGCGGACAAGGCGACGCTGGCCCGCCGCCTGAGCTTCGACCTCACCGGCCTGCCGCCGGCCCCGGACGCGGTCGATGCGTACCGGAAGAACGCATCGCCGGACGCCGATGCGTTGCTGGCCGCCGACCTGATGAAGTCCCCGCACTTCGGCGAGCGCTTGGCCGTCATGTGGCTGGACGCGATCCGGTACGCGGACACGGCCGGCTACCACAGCGACAACCACCGCGACGTCTGGATGTTCCGCGAGTACGTCCTCAAGAGCTTCAACGAGAACACGCCGTTCGACCAGTTCACGCGGGACCAACTCGCCGGGGACTTGCTGCCGGCCGCGACCAACGAGCAGCGCGTCGCCTCCGGCTACAACCGCATGTTGATGACGACCGAGGAAGGCGGCGCGCAGGCCAAGGAGTACACGGCCAAGTACGTCGCCGACCGCGTCCGCAACGCCTCCAACGCCTGGCTCGGCGTCACGCTCGGGTGCGCGGAGTGCCACGACCACAAGTACGACCCGTTCAAGCAGAAGGACTTCTACCGCTTCGGCGCCTTCTTCGCGGACGTGGCCGAGACCGCGGTCGGCCGGCAAGCGCAGACGCCGATCATGAGTCCCACGCAACAGGCCGAACTTCAAAAGCTTGACGCCGAGATCGCCAAGGCCAAGGCCGACCTCGTGGCCACCAACATCGACGACGCCGGCCTCGCCAAGTGGGAGCCGGAGGCGAAGAAGGCGAAGGGCCTGCCCAAGCCGGTGACGGACGTGCTGGCCGTCGAAGCCGCCAAGCGCACCGACGCGCAGAAGAAGGTTTTGCTTGACCACTACCGGAACTTGGTCGCCCCGGAGACGGCAGCCGTCCGCAAGGTAATCGCCGACACGACCGCCAAGCGGGACGCGCTGGCGAAGTCCGCCCCACAGTCGCTCATCTCGACCAGCACGGCCCCGCGCATGGTGCGCGTGCTGCCGCGCGGCAACTGGCAGGACGACAGCGGCGAAGTCGTCACCCCGAACGTGCCGGGCTTCCTCCCTCAGCCCAACACGACTGGCAAGACGGACAAGGACCGCCTCTCTCGCCTCGACTTGGCGAACTGGCTCGTCTCCCCGGACAACCCGCTGACGGCCCGCGTGTTCGTTAATCGGCTGTGGAAGATCGCCTTCGGCCAGGGCCTCGTCCGCAACATGGACGACTTCGGCACGCAGGGCACGCCGCCGAGCCACCCGGAGTTGCTGGACTGGCTGGCGACGGAATTCATCCGCACCAAATGGGACGTGAAAGCCCTGCTGACGCTGATGGTCAGTTCCAACGCCTACCGACAGTCGTCGGTCTCCACGAAAGAGACGCGGGACAAGGATCCGGGCAACGTGTGGCTGGCCCGGCAGAACCGCTTCCGGCTCGACGCCGAGTTCGTGCGCGACAACGCGCTGGCGGTCAGCGGCCTGCTCAACCGCCGCGTCGGCGGGCCGAGCGTGAAGCCGTACCAGCCGGCCGGGTACTGGTCGTACCTGAACTTCCCGACGCGCGAGTGGCAGCCGGACAAGAACGAGGACCAGTACCGCCGCGGGCTGTACACGTACTGGTGCCGCAGCTTCCCGCACCCGAGCCTGTCGGCCTTCGATGCCCCGAGCCGGGAGGAATGCACCAACGAGCGCACGCGCTCCAGCACGCCGCTGCAAGCGCTGGTGCTGCTGAACGACCCGACCTATGTGGAGGGGGCGAAGGTGTTCGCCGAGCGCATCATCGAGAAGGGGGGCCAAACCACGGCCGAGCGGCTGAACTTCGCTTACCGCCAGAGTCTGTCCCGCCCGGCGAAGGCCGAAGAGGTGAAGGTGTTGGAGGAAATGCTCGCCAAGCACTTGGCCGAGTACCGGGCCAACGCGACCGCGGCGAAGAATCTCCTCGGCGCTGGCCTCTCTCCCGTTCCGACCAAGACCGACCCGGCCGAGTTGGCCGCGTGGACTTCGGTGAGCCGCGTGATCCTGAACTTGCACGAAGTCGTCACTCGGAATTGACCGCTCAACGGGGCGAATGAATGCAACGGCCGACGATCATCGCTTGCCTGTGCGATGATCGTCGGCCGTTCGCCTTTTGGTCACGAATTGCCGAGAGTTGCCGCAAGATCGCCGAATCGGCCAATGGGCGGGTTGTCAGTTCTTGCCCCCAACCCATAATGATTAGCTTGCCGTCTGAAAACCGTCAGGCGGTGCCCTCAACCTGTGCAACACATGCTGACGGAATGGAATTCAGTTGATTGTCCGTCGGTCATGGAGTGATGTCAAAAATGGCCATAAAGTGTTACTATGAAACGACTTAATGGCTATTTCATGTGATAATCAAAGGTGTGGCGCGGCCTTTGCTCTTCATAAATTGTGGTTGTTTTCAGGTGGCGAGTCGATGTAAACGGTTAGCGTTTGGCGGATTCGTGACGTAAAATTCACGGAACCCCCCAAGTGCCCCCACCCGTTAAAGTCGCCTAGGGCTAAATCCCCATGCCAACACTCCTGAAAAAACCGGCCAGTCGGCCGGCCCGTCTGATGAACCCGGCCGCGACCGGGGATGTCTTGCAGGGACTGATCGAGAAGAACTTGATCATCGGCGAGTTAATCGAATGCCGCGTCTCCTTAAAGGAGGCGGCCAAGCGGTTCCAAAAGGCCCACGTGGCGGCCGGGAACTGTCTGGAGCGGACGACCGGCGTGCCGAGCCGGTCCTTGGAGACGGAAAACACCTGCCGGACGCTGATCGGCTGGGTGCGGCTGACCCTGCGGGACCGGCCGGAACAGGCGGACCGCGTGACGGCCCGCTTGGAAGAAGAACTGGGTTAACACGTCCCTTCGGCCAAGAGAGGCCGGACCGAGGGGGCCAACTAGGCCTCCCGGAATCCCACTGTGGACACCGCCAGCCCGACAATCGCCGCCGCCTTCTTCCCGCCCCGACACGCGGGCGTCACCGAGTTCACGGCCGTGGACAAAGAGGTGGTGGAACTCGCCCTCCTGCTGCCCCGCTGGCAGGCCGTCGCCCTCGAAAACGCCGCCCACCAGCGCGGCCTCACCGCCGGCCAAATGCTCCGCAAGCTGATCGGCAATTCCCTGTTGAGCAACCCGGCCGTCAACTAACGACCGCCGTTGTGAAACGGGCCGCGGGAGTCAACCCCGCGGCCCGTTCGGTTTTCGGTCGATGAGGCGGGACAACCGGATGAGGCCCCAGACGACGACAATGACCGCCACGATCAGACCGGCGATAGCACCGACAATACTGGCGACAATTTGTTGATCGTGGGTCAGGAGTGGCTCGGGGGAAGTCGAGGCGGACGCCGGTTCTTCTTGATAAAGCCTGTCGAATTCCTCCTCCACATTTGCCCCGTTGGCAATCCACGCGACTTCCTTCGCTTTCAGGGCCGCGTACCACTCGTCCGCGTCGGCCATCTCTTGTTTGAATTCCGCTTCAATCACGCTTAGTTTCTTCGCACCCTCTTCGGCCCCATTGAGCATTTGCATTTTCAACACCTCGTCTGCCAAGCCGCGGAGCCTTTTTCTGGCATCGTCTTCCTTCACCCGGTAACTCGCCAGCAGATAACAGCGGGCCGACAGTCGTTTCGCATCGACCCGGGCATTTTGCCCGTGGTCCGACCCCAACAAGTCGCCGAGGGCGACGAGCAACAAGGGGTGGTCGTGGTCCGCGAACCGCATCATGCCCAAAATCCCCTTCACGGCCGCTTGGACTTGTTCGAGGTTCATTCCCCCGTCCGGCCCCCGCACTTTTTGTTCGAGGAACGTCTGGAAATTCGCAAGCCGCTTCTGTTGGTACTCTGACACCTTCTCCGACTGAAGTTGGACGTCTTGCTGGGCCAGCGCATGCTCAATGAGCCACTTCTGGTACTTCTCCCGGCCGAAGTGGGCGTCCGGGTTGATGGCCAAGGCCTTGTCGATGTACGGCAGGCCCTTCGCGAACTCCCCCTTGAGGATGTAAAAGGTGCCGAGGTTGGAATACGTCTCGTACACGCCCGGCTTGATCTTCTCCTTGTCAAACATCACGTCGATGGCCTTGTCCGTCTGGCCGGTCTTCTGGTAGGCGACGGCGAGGTCGTCGTGCAGTTCCAGGTTGCCCGGGTCGGTTTTCAACTTCTCCAGGCGGTCCTTGATTCGCCACTGGTAGAACTCGGGCGAGTGTCGCAGGAACTTGCCGGTGATGAGTTCCAGCGTGCTGGGGAATCGCGCCCGCTCTTGCTTGAGCGTGTCGTAGTCCCACAGGCACGCGACCGCCGCGGCCGGCAGGCCGAGGGCGGCGACGGCGACGAGCAAGACGCGGAGCAAGGGGAGGGGTTTCATCCTTCGAGTGTCGCACGGCGGGTGACGAATGTCAATTTGACGGGGCAAAAACCGCATAGGCCAATCGAACGTCAGGTGTCTTCGGATTTCGTTGGAGTCCCGGCTTCAGCCGGTCTTCAGCGGTGACTTTCCCTCAACGGGCGAAGGCGTCCGGCAGGCCGGCGTCGCGAAGACAGGCTGAAGCCGGGACTCCAACAAAGGCAAAATCTCGGCGTTCGCCAAGCGGCCCGAGTCGTCCGCCTCAGTCCGCGTAAAAGCGGGACTCCAACACGACCGCCTCGCGGCGGTGTCCCGCCGTCACCCGTTCTTCAACTGGCAGCACTTCTTATACTTCTTGCCGCTGCCGCACGGGCACGGGTCGTTGCGGCCGGGCGTCGCCTGCTTCACGATCGGGGCTTGCGGGGCGTAATTCACCGCCGCCTGTTTGGCGACGTCGGACCAGTGCGGCGGCGCCGCCGCTTCCCACTCCTCTTGTTCTTCATCCCAATCACCCGCCCGGGCCACCATCATCGCTTCGTACTTCTCGCGCTTCCGCAGGCGGTCCCGGTCCTCTTCGTCCAGCCACGCCGTCCAGCGGTCCAGTTCGGGGAAGGCCTGTCCCGTCAACTGGCAGACCGCCCGCAGGGCGCGCGGCGACTCGTAGCCCGTCCCGTACTCCGGCATGTGCTTGACGCCGAAGGCGTTCCCTTCGGGGGAGAACAGGCCGAACAAGTCGGCCAACATGAAGTCATTTAGCTCATCGTCCTCGGCCCGCGGGATCAATTCCATGAACGCGGCGACGGCCGCTTCCGACGGGACGTGCCCCAGCGCCTCCGCGAGGAACATTCTCATGCCCACGTCGAGGTCGTCCGAATAGTGGTCCAGCACCCCGCGGACCACGGCGTCCGTGCCGATCCGCGACAGGGCGTACAGGCAGTCGTCGCTCATGTCGTCATCGTCCCGGATGAACTTGGCGAAAATGGCCGGCAGGGCCGACTCGAGCCGCAGGTGACCCGCCATCCGAACGGCCGCCATCTCCAGCCAATACCACCATCTTTCATCTTTCCCAACGGAGTCACGGTTCCGGTTCAGCGCCTCGGTGACATGCGGAATCACGGCCGCCCCGAACCGCGTCAGCGCCTCGGCGACGTCCAAAATGGTTGAGACGTGGTCGTCGTACGCCAAGTCGCCAGCGTCCCCGTGGGTCGCCGCCAGCCGGCAATGGGCGTGCAACCGGTCCCAAAGTCGCGCCTCGTCCCACGTCCACACGTCCAACCGCCGCTTGACCGTCGCCTTGTGGTGGGCGGGAACAGTCGCGGCGCCTTCAACGGCGACCGCGTGCGGCCGGACCAACTCGGGGTCGGCCTTGGCCAGCAAATTCCCCAAGCCTTCGGGGTAACTCCACCCCATCGGCGTTTCCGCCGCGGCCGTCAATTCGCCGACGGCCCACGCCACCGTGTCCGGGGTCTGCGCCAATCCGGAGAACAGGTGGGCGTACTCAAAGGCCTGCTCCCGCCCGTACTGCTTGATCGCCGCGATCACCAAGGGCATGACGGTCGGGTCCGGCGGCCCGCCGATCTTCTTGAAGTAGCGCAACGCCTCCGTCCGCACGTGGATGTCGGCGTGGGAAAAGCCCTGCTTGATTTGCTCGTCGGTCAGCCGTGGCATGGGTTCATTCCGTGTCGGTGTCGATGAGCCGAATTGTAGGGAGCCGGGCCGCGTGTCGCTGTTTCGGCGGTCAATTCGTATACTTCCTCTTGGAAAATCAGACCCTCTGACACCGACCATTCGCGGAGATTACCCATGCCACTCGTGCCGATGCGGCTGCTCTTGGACCACGCCGCCGAGAACAATTACGGGATCGCGGCCTTCAACGTCAACAACATGGAGCAGATCCAGGCCATCATGGAGGCGGCCAAGGAGATTGACGCCCCCGTGATCGTGCAGGCCAGCCGCGGCGCCCGCAGCTACTCGCAGGACGCCTACCTGCGCCACCTGATGCTCGCCGCCGCCGAACTGTACCCGAGCATCCCGATCGTGATGCACCAGGACCACGGCAACGGGCCGGGCACCTGCAAGAGCGCCATCGAGCAGAACTTCACCAGCGTGATGATGGACGGCTCGCTCAAGGAAGACGGCAAGACCCCGGCCGATTACGACTACAACGTGCAGGTGACGAAGAGCGTCGTGGACATGGCCCACCCGCAGGGCATCTCCGTGGAAGGCGAACTCGGCTGCCTCGGCTCGCTGGAAAGCGGCATGGGCGAAGCCGAGGACGGCCACGGGGCCGAAGGCGCCCTCGACCACAGCCAACTGTTGACCGACCCGGACCAGGCCGAAGACTTCGTCCGCCGGACCGGCGTGGACGCCTTGGCCGTCGCCATCGGCACCAGCCACGGGGCGTACAAGTTCACCCGCAAGCCGGACGGCGCCGTCCTGAGCATGGACGTCATCAAGAAGATCCACGCCAAGCTGCCGAACTGCCACATGGTGATGCACGGCTCCTCCAGCGTGCCGCAAGACCTGCAAGACCTGCTGAACAAGTACGGCGGGGCCATGAAGCAGACCTACGGCGTGCCGGTCGAGGAAATCCAACTCGGCATCAAGCACGGCGTCCGCAAGATCAACGTGGACACCGACAACCGCATGGCCATGACGGCGGCCGTGCGGAAGCTGCTCGCCGAGGCCCCGGACAAGTTCGACCCGCGCGACTGGATGAAGCCGGCCCGCGACGCCATGAAGAAGGTGTGCAAGGAGCGGATGACCGCCTTCGGCCAAGCCGGCCAGGCCAGCAAGGTCAAGGCGGTGACGTGCAAGGAATTCGCCAAGTTCTACGGCTGACCCAAATTCCCTGATTTGGCCGCCAAGACGCCAAGGCCGCCAAGAAGACCAATACAAAATGGTTCTTCTTG
>JAYTTY010000291.1:0-6756 GCA_043744795.1 Zavarzinella sp.
CGGGTGAGGCTCGGCGAACCCCGGGATTTGTTTGTTCGTGTCGGTTAAAATCGCGTGCAGTCGCCCCACAGCAGGGCGATGATGATGATCGGCAGGGGCAGGCCGAGGAGCCACGCGGCGCCGGCATAGCTGACGCGGCCGGCCCGGGCGAATTGGTCTTTGAGGCGCATGACTGGATTCCTTGTTAGGGTGGTTAAAAAAATGTTACGCCGACTGCGTGGCAGTCAGTTTTTCCAGGGTGGAGACGTGGTCTCGGCAGCGCGGCAGCAGGCTCGTCTTGATAATCATCCGGCACTCTTCGGCGATCCCTTGGTTGTCCAAGGCGGACTTGTAATCGTTGATGCCGTGCTCCTCCCCTTGCTTCAATGCGGTGAGGGCGGTCTCCGGCCCCAACAACTTGGCGGCCCCGGTGACGGCGGTGACAAACGTGCCCCACGCCCCGGAGGACTCGGACGGCTTGCCGCCGTGGGAACGGATCTGGGCGCTCAGCGTCGTCGCCGAGTTCCGGTGCTCGTCCCGGATCTTGATGAGTTCCAGCGACGTCACATGCCCCTTGAACTTCGCCAAGGCCTGCTCGTAGGTCTCGATGGCCGACAGCTCGCCGCGGAGCAGGGCGTTCAGGGCGTCCGTGTCGCACGTCTTGTGGGCCTTGTGTTCCGTCGTCGTGTCCAGTGGATTCATCATCTTCTCCGATTGGGCGAGGCCGAAGTTTCCTTGGTGAGCGGTGATGCACGCGGCGTGCCAACCCGTTGGGAATGACCAATGATTTTGGTGAGCCGAGCGGCGTAAGCCGCCGGGTGTGGGGTCGGAGCGCACCACCCGGGGCCTCACGGCCCTCGGCTCACCCAAATCATCGGTCATTGAGATTTGGTCATTCCCGACGGTTCGGCAGCGGCGTTCGCCATGTCGGGCACGGGGCCGCGCCCCCGGAAGAGCCGCGGGATTCGCCGGCAAACGTGCAGGAGGCCGGCCACGCCGGCGAAGACGGTGCGGCCGACGTGCTGCGCCCAGCGCACTTGGCGGGCCGGGTGATGGTAGTCCGGGCCGACCAAGACCCGCAGGGCGTGGCGCCGAACGCGGAACGTGAACCGCGACCCCGTGACGCGGTCGCCGTCCATGCTGAACGGGACCGGGGCGCCGGCCGTCACGTCGAGCCGACGGCAGCGGCGGTGGAAGACGTTTTCGTCCGTCAGGTAGTCGCCGGCCATCAGTCGGGCCGCGAGGACGGACATGTCGAGGAACTCCGCGTTGCGGATCATCACCACGTCCATCAGGCCGTCTTCCAAGCTGGCCGTCGGGGCGGTCATAATGCCGCCGGCGGCCGTGCGGCCGTTGGCGATCACCACGTTGAGGAAGTCGAGGATTTCCGCGGGGCCGTCGTCGAACCGCAGCGTGAAGCGGTAACTTTCGCGGGCCATCATCGGGCCGGTCACGCCGAGTAAATAAGCCAGCGGGCCGTACGTCCCCTTCTTCTCGCCCGACGTTTCTTCGGCAACGCGGCCGCTAAACCCCCCGGTCGCCGCGTTCACCAACACGCCTTGGAAGTCGCCGCCCACGTCGATGAGGTCGATTCCGCAAAGCCTCCGCGTCGCGGCTTACAAAACGGGGCTTCATTGCCGACGTGCGGTTCCGGCCTCGCGCTCCGCTGCGCAAAGCCTCCGCGTCGCGGCGAAACGAAACCACTTTTCGCCTCCTGTCCGCTCGCCGCCCCCGAACCGTATTACAATAAACCCGCCGCCCACGCGGCCCCGGTTCGCAGGAGGATTCCCATGCTGTCCGCTCGCTTCGCTTGGCTAACGCTTCCCGCCCTGTTGCTGGCCGGGCCGGCCCGCGGCCAAGACGCCCTTGATGTCGCCTTGCGGGACGCCGCCCCGAAGGTTCTCGCCCAGTTGAAGGCCGACGGGGACACGGGGGTCGGCGTGCTCAAGTTCCTCGTGAAAATCGGGGACAAGCCGGCGTCCGACATGGTCGGCGAGTTGAACATGAGCCTCGCGGACCGCGTGGAAGCCGCCCTGATTCTGGCGGCCGACTCGGAGAAGTTGGCCTTCGTGCGCCGGGCCAGTCTCGCCGTCGCCGGCAACAAAGACCCGCGCGCGAGTCACCGGACCGCCGAGGGCCGGGCCGCGTTCTTCGAGGAGGCGTACCCGCACGCGTGGAAGGCCGAGAAGATCGTCCCGTCCGCGTTCGTCACCGGGGTCGCCGCGCTCGACCCGAAAGCCCGGACCATGACCTTGCAACTGCACCTCTTCCGCAAGGACGGCAAATTACAGCCGCTGCTCGACCCGTTGTCCGTCAATCTCTCCCGGCGGACGATGGTCGAGGCCGGGTTCAGCTACGCCCTAACGGCCGAGACCGCCCCGACGCTGATCGGCGAAGCCCGCGCGCGGGGGACCAAGGTGAAGGGGGCCGTCGAGTTGAAGCAGCAGGAGGAAACCGTCGTCCGGGCCGACGAGGCGACGAAGCCGGGCGAGGCCCCGAAGCCCGGCACGCTGGCCGCCGAGCCGACGGCCGAGGCGGCGCTGGGCCTCAGCCCGGTGAAGTGGCGTGTCCTGTACGACGGCGAGCCGCAGGCCGTGACCGGCAACCGCGTCCCGGAGCCGGCCGCCAAACAGGCCGTGACGTTTGAGCTGGAGAACACCGACCCGAAGGCGACCCACGCCGCGGTGCTCAAAGTCAACGGCTTGAACACCTTGTTTTCGCAGGACACGGATTCGGACCAGTGTTCCAAGTGGGTGCTGCCGCCCGGCGCCAAGGTGCTGATCCGCGGGTTCCAGCGGGACGGGGCCGAGGCCGACCCGTTCACGGTGTTGCCGCCGGAAGAGTCGAAGGCCGACTTCGTGCGCTACGGGCCGCTGGCCGGCACCTTCCGCCTGACCGTGTTCTTGGGGGAAGAAGTCGCCGTCGATCCCGCCGCCGCCGACCGCAAGGAGTACCGCAAGCAGCCGGACTACCTGACCAGCGTGGCCATCGCCCGCGGCGTCACGAACGCCGTCACCAAGCAAAACCCCGGCTCCCTGAAACGGCTCCAAGCGAATTTGCTGGACGTCTTCGACGAATCCGGCAAACTGGACCCGACCGGCAGCCGCGGCCTCGTGGTCAAGGGGACGGACCCGACCCCGAGCCAAGTGACCCCCGTGTTCTTCCGCCCGCTGCCGACCGTCCCGACGGCCGACATCACGGTGCGGTATTATGTGCCGAAGTAAACAAAGACAGAAGAGATTGAACCACAGAGGACACAGAGAACACAGAGGAAAGACACGAGAAGAAACATTTGAAAATGTCTTCTCTCGGTTTTCTCTGCTCTGTGTTCTCTGTGTCCTCTGTGGTTCAATCTCTTCTGTCTTTAATGGATGGGCCTTCCCATGAATCGCCTCTTCCTCGTCGCCCTTCTGCTCCCCGCCGTCGCCCCCGCGGCCGACGACTTCACGGCGGCCGACCGCACCATTCAGGCGCGGACGATTTTGAAGCGGCACTGCGCGGCGTGCCACGGTGAAACGCCGGGGGCCGGCCGGCTGTCCGTGGTCGATCACCTGAACTTGGTGCAGCCCCGGCCGGTGGCGGCTATCCAGCCGAAGGACGCGGCCGCGTCGCAACTCATCGCGCTCGTCGAAGACGGGTCCATGCCGCCGGGGAACCGGCCGAAACTCTCCGCGGACGAAGTCGGCGTCCTGCGCGGGTGGGTCGCGGACGGGGCCGGCTTTTACCCCGTCAGTTTCCGGGACGAATTCGCGTGGCAGGTGATCGCGGCCGACGCGGCGAAACTGTCCCCCGGCGAGTTGGCCGTCACGCGCTACCTGACCATGCACCACCTCGTCGGCGACGGGGATTTCGCCCCGACGCGCGCGACGGTGTTGGCGCGGGTGCGGCGGCTGATCCGGCCGACCGCGAAAGGGCCGACGCCGGCCGACCCGACCGGCACGGTCTTCCGGCTCAACACCGCCGCGGCCGGGTGGGACCACCAGCCGTTCGCGGAAGTGGACGCCAACTTCAAAATCACGGACACCAAGGTCCAAGCCGACGTCTTCGACGTGTTGCTGCTCGACTACCCGTTCGGCCGCTTCCCCGCGGGGACCCCGCTCGGGGACGCGCTGGCCAAAAACTTCCTCGACAAGGCCGGGATGAAGCGCCCCGTCCCGTTCGTCCACGCGGACTGGTTCGCCCACCTGCTGACCGGCACGCCGCTGGGCAAGGACATCGCCCAATTGGTGACGCCGAACGAAAAGGACCCCCCGGAAGGCCTGACCGACGCGGCCGGCCGCCTCCCCGCGCCGCGCCCGCCGGCCGGCGACGACCAGACGGCGGTCCCCGCCGCGGACGCGTGGACGGCCGCCGATTTCGGCGCCAAGAAGTCGGCCATCGACGGGTTGGAGTTCTACCTGATGGACTCCAAGACGGGGAAGAAGACGACCGCCTTCCGCCCCGACGACCAACTGAAGTTGCACATTAAGGCCGACGTGCCGATTTACTTTGAAGTGTTGTGGGTGGACGGGAAAAACGCCCTCAACGTGTGGCACAAGAACACCCACTCGCTCCTGCCGAGCCGCCCGTACGAGGAAGACTTCCCGCCGGAGGGGGTGATTTCGGACGAACTGGGCAAGGAGCGGCTGACGCTGTTCGTCTCGACGCACAACTTCGTGCCGGGCCAAGCGTGGCGCAGCCGCGTCGCCAACCCGAACGGCATTGACCGCTTCGCCCACGCGTTCGGGCTGCTCCAAGTCAAGGACGGGCGGTACGCCTATCAGCCGTCCTCGGTGGGCGTGGAGCGGCACACGATCGAGATCACGATCACGAAGTGAGTTCGTCACCGGCCTTTTTTTCACGTCCGCCGCTTGTCGGCGCCCCGCCCCCAGTTATCCAGTAGTGTACAAATGACCACTGTCACCGAAGGGTGACGGCGGTCAGGAGTCCGTCGCCGCGGGGCGACGTTATGAAGCCCTTCCCACGCCGGGCGGGGGGCCGGCCGTCCAGAATTCCAACTCCCCGCCCGGTCATGTTTTTCCCATTTGTGAATCCAACCATGCCGCTCCCATGCCCAAGTTCACCGACGCGCGCTACGAGGAAAACTTCCCGGGCGCCGGCCTCACTCCCGCCGAAGTCGAATTCGCCCTCGCCATGGAGCGGTACATGCGCCTCCGCGGCCGCCCCTTCCCGACGTGGCACGAAGTCCTCCACGTCGCCTTGGCCTTGGGCTACCGGAAGGCCGAGCCGCGGGTGACGGCGGAGCGGCCGCCGTCGGAGTGACCCAATGACCGAGCGTCAGCGAGGAAGGCGAGCCGTGAGCGTGAGCGACCGGAGGCCGAAGCCCGCGCGGCCGCTCCCCGTGTCGTTTCGACTTCGCGTGTGTGTCGGCCTCCGGTCGCTCACGCTCGCGGCTCGTCTTCCTCGCTGACGCTCGGCGAGCAACCACGGACAAAAACATCAAAGGATAAAGATATGTTCACCCGACTCCGCGACCTGTTCAAGGCCCACGGCGCCCCCGCCGGCCGGCGCGCCGCGGGCGGGCCGCCCTTGCCGGCCGGCCCGCCCGCGGGGTGGTGGCGCGAGGACCACGTCGAGCAACTCCGCAACTACCAGTCGTGGGTGTACGCGGCCGTCAACGCCATCGCCCAGGAGGTCGCCCGGCAGCGGCCGTTCCTGTTCCTCAACACCGGGCAGGCCGACCACGAGCAGACGCCGCTGCCGCACGCCCACCCGCTCGTGCGCCTCCTCGACAACCCGAACCCGTGGATGACGCCGTGGGAGTTGTGGTACCTCACGGTGCTGTACCTGGAACTGACCGGCAACTGCTACTGGTACACCGCGACCAGTGCGGCCGGCCGCCCGGCGGAACTGTGGATCGTCCCGACGCCGTGGGTGCGCGTGCTGCCGGACCCGCTGCGGTTCGTGAAGGGGTACGAGGTGGCCGCCCCCGGAATGAACGCGGAAGTGTTCGCCCCGGACGAGATCATCCACTTGAAGTACCCGAACCCGCTGGACGTTCACTACGGCCTGTCGCCGTTGCAGGCGAACGCCCTGACCATCGACGCCAACACGGAACTGCACAAGAGCCGCTACCAGAGTTTCCTCAGCGGCCAGCGCCCCGGCATGATGCTGCACACCGATCAAACGCTGACGGAGCCGACCATCCGCCGGCTCGAAGAGAAGATTCAGTCTCGCTTCAGCGGCCGCGAAAACTGGCAGCGGCCGCTGGTGCTGGAGCAGGGGCTGAAGGCCAGCCCGTGGACGCTGACGCCGGCCGAGATGGACTACCTGAACTCGGCCAAGATGACGCGGGACGAAATCTTCGCCATGTTCCGCGTCCCCGGCCCGGTCGCCGGCATCGTGGAGAACATGGGCCTCGGGGCCGACATCTGGTACGGCGCCCGCGTGATGTTCTGCGAGGGGACGGTCCAGCCGAAGCTCGACTTGATCGCCCAAGTGTTGACGAAAAGCCTGGGCCAGCGCTTCGGCCGCGACGTGACGATCAACTTCCCCGACTGCTCGCCGCGGAACCAAGACCAGCGCCGCCAGGACGACGAGCTGGACGCGACCACCGGGTTGCGGACTTACAACGAAATCCGCCGCAGCCGCGGGCTGCGGCCGTACGCCGATTCGCGGTTCGACAAGCCGATGGTGCCCCACGACCGCGACGAGGCGAAACTTGTGTAGCCGCCTGTCCGAGCCGAACCGTCGAACGGTGATTGCTCTTCGTTGGAGTCCCGGCTTCAGCCGGTCTTCGGCGGAGTCGTCACCATTCGGGTGAGAGCTGGTTCGGGG
>JAYTTY010000292.1:0-6746 GCA_043744795.1 Zavarzinella sp.
CGCAGTTCCGGCCGCCCCTTCAGGGCTTGAAAACCTTTTTGCCCGCGAGGTCCAGGCCCTCCCGGGCCTGGCCACAACCGGGCGCCCCGTTGGGGCTGAACACCTAAAGCCGGCCCAGCGTCAACATCTTCGCTCCCGAAGCGCCAGCGAGGGAGGCGAGCCAGAAGCGTGAGCGACTGGAGGACTCGCACGCCCATCCGTGGGCTTCCGCTCTCGCGGCGGCCGGTCTTGGCCTTCGTTGGAGTCCCGGCTTCAGCCGGTTTTCGGCGGAGGCCGAAGCCTACGGCGCAGACGGTTCATGTCAGGAAGGCCCGAAGACCGGCTGAAGCCGGGACTCCAACGAAGCAGAAGACCGACGCGTGATTTATGCCGGCCTCCCCGTCTCAACTCGCCTCCCTCGCTCCGCTCGGCTTCGCCGTCACTTCACGAAACTCATCACCCCCATGCCCTCCGGCCGAGGCGTCACGCCGGCGGGGCCGCTCCAGGCTTGGACGCCTTTGCCGGGGACGGTCCGCACGACGTTGACGGCCCAGATTTTGCCGGGCAGGACGGCCTCGCCCGTGAGTTCGGACAGCGGGATGGCGGCCTCGGCGGTCCAGCCATTCTCTTCGGCGTTCACGGCCACGAACCACCGGGGGTTCCAAGTCTTGTCGCCCCAGCAGTCGTCGGCGACGGCGCCGCGCTGGTCGATTTGCAGTTGGTAGTAGGTCTGGTAGTCGCGGTCCAAGTCGATCAGGATGCTCACGCGGTCGAACGCCTTCATGTCCATGTCGCGGGTGCGGCCTTCGATCTTCGGCTTCTTCATGCCGGCCGGGTGCTTGCAGACGACGGCGATGTACAGGAACTCGTCGTCGTGGCTGAAGGCGGCCCGCGTCGTGTCGGCGAGCGCCACGTCTTGCTCGGCTTGGGTGCGGCCCTTGACGACGGCGTCGCGGTCGCCGAAGTCGGCGCCCAGGTCGCCGGCCGTCGTCCCCATCAGCAAGGGCAGGGCGTTGGACCAGCACTCGTCGGTCAGCTTGCCGTCGAGGTACGGGCGCTTGGCGGTCATCTTGCACACGCTCACCGGCTTCGGCGGCTGCGGGCTGCGGGCCTTGTTCATCAGCCACGACTCCAGCAGCACGCAGTCCCGCCACGGGTCGGCGCCCTTGGCGGCGCCGGGGGCGGTCGTCGGGCCGGCGGTCTCAGTCACGTAGCGCATCAGCCACTTCTGGGACTCCTCCGGCTTGCCGAGTTGCCGGCGGGCCGAGGCCCAGCACAGGTTCATCGGCACGTCGCGGGCGAACAATTCGCCGTGGGCGGCGAGGCGGGTCTCCATGTCCAGCGAGCCGGCGTACCAGCCGCGGGCGTTCACGACGCCGTCAATCGTCTCGCGGTGCGTCGCCTGCACGACTTCCGTCGCGGCCGGCAGCTTGGTCCGCTTCTTGTCGGCCGGCAGGAAGTTGTTGATGTCCGGCGTGTCCTTCAGTTTGAACTCGGCCTCCGTCGATTCCACGTACTGGTGCAACTCCTCGCGGCGGCGGGCCTCCGTGCTGGACTGGTACTTCACCAGCCAGCGGGCCGCGTCCAGGGCCAGCGGGTGGCCGGGGTGCTGTTCGACCAGCATCAGGAACGCCTCGCGGGCCATCGGCCACTTGCCTGTGGTCGCGTACCCGGTCGCGGCCGAGAACAGCGCCCGGCCGGCGTCGGCGGGCGGCAGCGCCTTGATGGCGTCCGCGAGTTGGGACAGCCCTTGCTCCGGGGAGGCCAGCGGGCCAGCTTGGCCGCGGATCATCAACTCCACCGCTTTGCGCTTGTCGTGGGCCTTCTTCAAGTCGGCCCGGTACTGTTCTTCCTGCTCCGTCAGCACCGCCTGCGGCCGGCGGGCCACACCGCCGGGGGCCAGCGAGACGCCTTCAAAAATACGGCTCATGCCCACGCCGTCCGGCAGGCGCGTGGCGATCAGCTTGTAGCCCTGGGCGTCGCCGTCGAACGTGTCGTCGGCCCACAGGCGGCCGGCGGGCATCGCGTTGTCCTTGGGCGTGCCGGCGATGCGCGGCAGCGGCTCGGCGACGGCCACCTTGGCGGCCGTCGGCTCCGGCTTCGCGGTCGTGACGAACAGCTTCTTGCCGGCCCACTTCTCCAGGCCGAGGTCGGTGATCTGTTCCGGGAAGGCGGCCTCGTCGGCGGCGACTTCGAACGCCTTGCGGACGACGGCGTTGACGATCTTGTCCAACTCGTCGTCCCCGCCCGCGTCCGTCACCACCACTTCGGGCTTCCAGACGCGGAAGGCCAACACCATTTGCCGCAGCATGGCCGTCGTGGCTTTTTCGCCGAGGCGTGTGCCCCACGCCTCCAGCACGGCCGCGGCGGGCGCGTGTTCCTGGAAGCCGGCCAGCGGGAACTGCCAGCCGATTTCGCCGGCGGCCCCGCCGCACTGCCGCATCCCGTAGGCCAGCCGCTCCGCGTCGGTCGCCCGCTTCGGGTCGGCGGCCTTCATGGCGGCGGCCAGCCGCTCGGCGTCCGTGTCGTACCGCTTGGCCAGCGTCGCCGGGTCGGCGCAGGTGAAGCCGAAGCTCGTGGCGAAGTACCCCTCCTCGCCGCCGAGGGCCGAGACAGTCTCCCACGGCGTGCGCATCGCCTTGGTGTGGACGAACATCACCGCCGCCCGCATGCCCCCTTGGCGGCGCACCACCCACGACTTGCCGCCGTCCACGGTGGTGATGACGGTCCCCATCTCGCCGACGGCCCAGCCGGTTTTCTCGTCGTGGAAGTGGATGCCGTTGAGCGGCAACGGCTGGCCGGTCTTGAACATCTCCCAACTCAGCCCGTGGTCGGCGCTGTGGAAGACGACCGTGCCCGGCCGGCCGACCGCCCAGACGTGCGGCCCGTGGACGGCGACCGCGTGGAAGTCCAGCGACGCCCGCAGTTCTTGCGGCAGTTTCAGGTCCGGGAAGCCCCAGCGCACGCCGGCCGTGTTCTGGCTGACCATGACCAGCCCGCCCTGCCCGACGGCGACCGCTTTCTCGCCGTTCAGTTTCAAACTCTTGATGTTGCGGCCGCCGAGGGAGTCCACGTCGGCGACGCCCAGCGTGCCGTCGCGGATCGGGGCGACGCGGTTCCACGCCCCGGCGACGACGCCGGTCTCGGCGTCCGAGAAGTCGCCGGCCAGCCAGCTCGGCGTGCGCGGCCCGGCGACGGCCCGCCACGTCTTGCCGCCGTCGATGGTGTGGAACAGCCCGGCCGGGTGACTGTCCCCGCCGTCCCCGGCGGCGACGCCGGCCCGCTCGTCGAAGAACTTCACGACGTTTAGGCCGGGGACGCTGTTGGAGCTGACGACCTTCCACTTGAGGCCGCCGTCGGCCGTCGCCAGCACGACGCCGGAACTGCCGCCGCCGGGGAGTTCGACGCGGCCGACCGCCCACCCGGAGTACGGCGTCAGGAAGTGCAGCGCCCGCAGGGACGCGCGCGTCCCGGTGTGCTGCCGTTCCCACGTCTTGCCGGCGTCGATGGTGTGGAGGATCAGGCCGTCGTCCCCGGCGGCCCAGCCTTCGTTCTCGTCCGCGAACTGCACCGCCCGCAGCGGGGCGTCCGCGTAGTTGGCGAGGTCGGCCGCCGTCAGGGACGCGGGCAGGAGGGCAACGAGCAGCGGGACCAAAAGCCGCCGCCCGCCGCGGCCCAAAGACAACCTCACCCCCCGGCCCCCTCTCCGCGGCGGAGAGGGGGAGAAGGTGGGCGTCAGTCGTTGTGTGGGAATCGTGCGCATGTCGTGGCCCTTCCGGCTCGAAACCTCTTGGCCGTCGCGGATACCCCATGTTGTCGGAAGAATCCAGAGGGATTGACTCAAGTGTCGGGGGCGGGAGTGCCGGGGGCTTAGAAGAATTTTTCGCCACGGACCGAACACGGACGAAACACGGATAAAGGCAAAGAGAAGAACTTCACCACAGAGGACACAGAGAGCACAGAGAAAAGCCGAAACAGAGGAAAGACATTTTCAAAAAGTCTTCTCTCCTGTCTTTCCTCTGTGTCCTCTGTGGTGAAGTTCTTCTCTTTGCCTTTATCCGTGTTTCGTCCGTGTTCGATCCGTGGCGAAAAAATGTCTTTCCCGTGTTTTGGCCCCCTCGCTCCACTCCGAAGCGTCGCGTCGCGGCTAAACGGGTTTTGCGCGGGGGAAGCATTTTTGGTAATTTCTACCACCCACGCAATTCGGGCCGTGTGGGTAATACGGAAAGGATGGATCAATGGTCGGTGAGTTTTCCGGGTATGAGAGCGAGGCAAGTTGCGTCGGGCGGGGAAGGTGTCATGATTGGGCCGAAGACCATCCCGCCTAGATTTTCGCACAACCGCCCGCTTCCAACGGAGTCATTCAATGTCCCGGTCCCGCCAAGCCATTGCCGTTTTTCTGATCGCCCTGTTCGGCCTCTGGGGGTGCGCCAAGGCCCCGACCGACACGGGCATTTCCGCGGAGAAGCTGAAAGCGGTCGAGACGAAGCTGGCCAAGCTGGAAGACGACTTCCGCGCCGCCGCCTCGGCCCGCGACCAGTTCCGCAAGAAGTTGACGCAGGCCGAAGAGACGCAAGTCACGCTGCAAGTCCAAATCGACCAACTGACCAAGGACGTGAAGGCCAAGGACGAGGCCATCGAGCGCCGGACCGCCGAGCGCGACCTCGTGGCGCACCAGTACGAAGGCTTCCGCAAGGGCTTGAAGGACCTCATCATCAAGGCCGAAGAGTCGGTCGGCAAGGCCGACGGCGCCTCCCCGACGACCCCCGCCATCCCGACCGCGCTGACGAAGCCGGTCGAGGCGACCCCGGCCCCGACGCTGGAACTGCCGCCGCCGGGGAAGTGAGCGCGGGGCGAAGAGAAGAACTTAACCACAGAGGACACAGAGGACACTGAGGAAAGACGAGAAGAGAGAAGACATTCTTAGAAATGCCTTTCTTCGGTTTTGGTTCTCCTCTGTGTCCTCTGTGTCCTCTGTGGTTAAGTTCTTCTTCCAATATCCCCGTCCGTATCATTTCCCCACCCATGCGGTATCGCATCACCCACCGGACGACCTACGGCTACTCGGAGCCGGTGTCGCTGTGCCATAACCTGACGCACCTGTCGCCGCGGGCGACCGAGTGGCAACAGGTGTTGGAAACGGCCCTCGACGTGTCGCCGGCGCCGGCGGTCTCGGTCAACCGGGGGGACTACTTCGGCAACCCGGCCGTCTTCTTCACCATCCAGGACCCGCACCGCGAACTCGTCGTCACCGCCACGAGCGAGGTGGAAGTCCTGCGCCGCTTCCCGCCCGACCCGGCGCGCACGCCGCCGTGGGAAGATGTCGCGGCGCAACTCAAAATCAGCGTTCACCCGGACTGGCTGGAGGCGGCCCAGTTCACGCACGACTCGCCGTTCGTCGCCGCCGGGGACGACTTGGCCGCGTTCGCGTCCCCGTCGTTCCCGCCCGGCCGGCCGATTCTGGAAGGCGTGTGCGACCTGACGGCCCGCATCTTCCGCGAGTTCGCCTACGACCCGCGGGCGACCACGCTGGCGACGCCGTTGCGGGAAGTGCTGGCGACGCGGCGCGGCGTGTGCCAGGACTTCGCCCACCTACAAATCGGCGCGCTGCGGTCGCTGGGGCTGGCGGCCCGGTACGTCAGCGGGTACTTGCGCACCAGCCCGCCGCCGGGGCAAAAACGGCTCGTCGGGGCGGACGCCTCGCACGCGTGGGTGTCCGTGTTCGTGCCGGGGGCTGGGTGGGCGGACCTGGACCCGACCAATAACGTGACGGTGAACGACCACCATGTGTTGCTGGCGTGGGGCCGGGACTACGACGACGTCAGCCCCATCAAGGGGGTCATCCTCGGCGGCGGCCGGCACCGCATGGGCGTGTCCGTGGACGTGGAGCCGTTGGACGTTCACGAAACCGGGGCGTAGTTTAATCTGTCTCTCGTATTGAATTGACGCGCCGACCCGCCGCCCGCGGCCCCCCGGCGCCGCAGGAGGTAGGCACATGGCCGGGCATTCCCACTCGTCGAACATCGCCGTCCGCAAAGGCAAGCAGGACGCCGTCCGCGCCAAGCTGTTCAGCAAGCTGAGCCGGTACATCATCATCGCGGCCCGCGCCGGCGGCGGCGACCCCGTGATGAACCTGCGGCTGCGCTACGCCATCGACAAGGCCCGCGCCGTGTCCATGCCGCGCGAGAACATCGAGCGGGCCGTCAAGCGCGGCACCGGCGACCTCGACGGCGCCATCATGGCGGACCTGATTTACGAGGGCTTCGGCCCCGGCAACGCGGCCGTCATCTGCGACATCCTGACGGACAACCGCAACCGCACCAACGGCGAAGTCCGCAAGCTGTACGAGCGCAGCGGCGGCCACATGGGCAACCCCGGCAGCGTCGGCTACATGTTCGACCGCAAGGGCCTGTTCTTGGTTCCGATCGCCGGCGTGTCCGAAGACACGCTGATGAGCGTGGCGCTGGAGGCCGGCGCCGAGGACATGAGCCGCGACGGCGAGAACTTCAAGATCGTGACGGACGTGGCGACGTTCCCCGCCGTGCTGGACGCCTTGGAGAAGGCCCAGATCGCGACGGACACCGGCGAACTCGTGCAACTGCCGAAGACGACCGTGGAGGTGGACGTGGAGACCGGCAAGAAGATCGTCCGCCTCATCAACGCCCTGACGGAACACGAAGACGTGCAAAACGTCTACACCAACGTGACCCTGACCCCCGAGATGCAGCCGGACGAATAAAGGCACTCACCACAAAGGCGCGAAGGTC
>JAYTTY010000293.1:0-25389 GCA_043744795.1 Zavarzinella sp.
CGGCTATAAACGACAACGGCTCAAGTGGAGGCTATGCCCACTTGAGCCGTGCGTAAGACCGGGATTTGAAAGGGTTTAAGGTGAGTGCCGAGGACAGGAGTTGAACCTGCACACCCTTGCGAGTACTAGCTCCTGAGGCTAGCGCGTCTGCCAATTCCGCCACCTCGGCATCGGTGTCCGTTCAAATTATGACTCGCGGGAACCCCGTCAAGACACGCCGGCGGGTTTCTGGTTCGCGGCGGCGACACCGGACTCGGCGGCGGTTTTCAGGGCAGCGTGCAGGGCGGGCGTGACGGCGGCGATGGTGGCCGTCACCGGGCCGTGCGGGCGTTGGAACGTGAACTGAGACGCGGTCGCGCCTGCCTCCTTGGCAATCAACAGGGCGGCTTCCACGTCGTGGTCCTTGGCGGTGATGATGGCCCCCGTCCCGCCCCGGCCGGCGAGTCGCGCGAGGATCAGGCCGACGGCGCCGCCGTTGCGGAATCTGGCCCCGTGCGTGAGTAGGTCGCGGAAGAGGGCGACTTGGCCGTCGATGCCGAGGCCGGTGGCGCTGAAGTCGATCAGTTGGCCGTGCAGCGGGTTGTCCGGGGCGGGCGCGGCGGGCGGCAGGAACAAGCGGGTTTCCAAGTCGTTGCGCTCGATCAGGAAGGCCCCTGCCCCGCGCTCGGCCCAGAAGAGTTTGCCGGTCGGCGGGTGGGACACGACGGCGTCGGTCGTCTCCCACCCGGCGGCCGTCCGCTCTTGGCAGGCGATGGAGACGGCGAACTCTTCGCGGCCGCTGACGAAGTTGCGGGTGCCGTCCAGCGGGTCGATCAGGACGCGGCGGTCGCCGACGCGCGGGGCGGCTTGGGATGAATCGCCCCCTTCTTCGCCGTGGAAGTGGTAGGCGGGGTAGTGCGTTTTCAACACGCGGACGATGTGGGCCTCGATCTCGGCGTCGGCGGCGCTGACGACGTTGTAGTCGTCCTTGGCCGTCCCGGTCGCGCCGGCGGCGAAGGCCTTCATCGCCATGTGATTGGCGTCGTAGGCGGCC
The DNA here is from genome assembly GCA_043744795.1 of Zavarzinella sp. Lineage (GTDB taxonomy): Bacteria > Planctomycetota > Planctomycetia > Gemmatales > Gemmataceae > Zavarzinella. The sequence continues at coordinate 1,034 of JAYTTY010000293.1, forward strand.
TCGATCATGGCGGCGACGTGGCCGTGGTGCATGCCGCCGGGCAGTTTCCGCTTCACCACGCCGGCCCACACGGGCTTCAGCACGGTGATCGTCTCGCCCGCCTCGCCGCGGATGGCCCCGAAGTACCGCCACATTTCTTTGGTCAGGGAGCCGTTGTCCGCCAGCCACGCCGCCGGCCCGGCGGCGTGCGCTTTCGCCTTGGCCACGAGCAACGTGATGTACCGGCCCGTGCGGTCGGCCGGCGGGCAGCCGTTGCCTTGCAAGCAGTCGCGCACGGCCGTCTCGTGGCGTTGGAGAATTTCCTTGCAGCGCTCGTACTGCTTCTCGAACACGTCGATGGCGTGCGGCGTGTGGAACGCCTCGCACAGCAGGTAGCCGGCCACCATGCCGGCCGAGAGGTTGCGGCCGTGCTTCGGGTCGTACACCCAGTCGTAGAACTTCAGGATTTCGTCCAGCGTGTCCCGGTAGCGGGTCAGGCTCTTGCGCAAGTCCTCCGGGGTCATCGCGGGGATGGTCTGGATCAACTGGTCGTCGGCGGCCAGCCGCCGCTCCTCGAACAGCACCGGCAGCGTGCGGCCGGCCCCGTCGGTCAGGGACGGGCCGTGGACGTACACCGTGGAGCAGAAGTCGCCGTTGGCGAAGCCGGTCTCCGCGTTGGTCTCGACGAAGTGGGCGTCCTCCAACACTTGGGCGGAAGCGTCGCCGGACGTGAACGTCTCGGCCGGCCCCTTCTCCAGCACACACTCGCCGAGGTGGGTCTTGCGCAGATTACCGGCCGCGTCACGCCGGTAGCCGGAGTACGCCACGAAGGTCTTGCGCTCGCCGCCGTCGCCATCGGCCCGCACGGCCAGCGCGGGCAGGTGTGTGTTCGCCGGGCGGTAGTCGGCCACGCGCCAGACGTGGTTGGTCAACTCGCCGGTGACGACGGCCGAGGCCATCTCGAAGCGGTGCAGGTGCAGGCGCTCCAACGCCGCGAAGTTGGCCCCGCGCCAGTAGACGTGCAGTCGGAACTTAAAGCCGGTGGCCCGGTCGTCGTCCAGCACCAACTTGTCGAAGCCGATGGGGTGCGGGTACGACTTGGCGGCGATTTGCCGCAGCGTCGCCTCGTCGTCCAGGACCGACTGCACGACGCCGCGGACGAGTCGCTTGTCCGCGAAACTGGCGACGGCCATGCGCAGGCCGGCCACGTCCCCCGACCGGTGCGTGCGGAAGTACGCCCGCAGCAAGTCGCGCGCGGCGGCGTGCGTCGGGGCCGCGAAGAACGCGGCCGCCGCGGCGGCGACGGGGCCGTTGCCCGCGAAGTAGTCGCGCACGGCCGCCCGCGTCGGCAGGTGGGGGTCGAAGGCCATGAGGTGAGATTAGTGAGTGGACGCGGCGGTTGGAATAGCGGCCGAGATTGCCTGGCCTGCGAGTCTTCGGGAAAACTGGAGCCGTCCGGTATTCCGGCCTGAAGGGCCGCTTAACATAGCCCAGCCCGTCAGGGCTGGGGATAGCCGGGAGCCAGGTTTTTCGGTCTGAAGGACCGATTAATGTAGCCCGGTCCGTATGGGCCGGAACGCGATTTGCCGGACCCGGGGTGAAATAATCGGTCCTTCAGACCGAGGCCGTTCGGTGGGCCGTGTCCCCAGCCCTGTCGGGCTGGGCTATGATAAGCGGCCCTTCAGGCCGAAAGGCGACAATTCTTTTCCCTCTTCCCCCGCGTTCGATTCGGGATCGCCGCCCGGCTAAGAATGCGTTTGATTCGGCGCCGTGATTGCATATCCCCTTGGGATTCACCGGAGAGAGTTACTATGCGCTGCTGGCCGGGCCAACCTTACCCACTCGGAGCGACGTGGGACGGGGCGGGCGTGAACTTCGCGCTGTTCAGCGAACACGCCACGCGGGCCGACCTGTGCCTGTTCAAGAACGCCAAGGCCAAGCGGGAGGCCACCGTCATCCCCATGAAAGAGCGGACGGACCAAGTCTTTCACGCCTACCTGCCCGACGTGCTGCCCGGCCAACTGTACGGCTACCGCGTGGACGGCCCGCACGAGCCGGCCAAGGGGCACCGCTTCAACCGGCACAAGGTCCTGTTCGACCCCTACGGAAAGGCCGTCGGCCGCAACGTCATTTGGCACGACTCGCTGTTCGGCTACCCCATCGGCCACGAGCAGGCCGACTTGGCGCTCGACCCGCGGGACAGCGCCCCGTTCGCCCCGCTGGCGGCCGTGGCGGACTCCGCGTTCACCTGGGGGGACGACCGCCTGCTGCGCCGGCCGTGGCACGAGACGCTGATTTACGAAGTGCATGTGAAGGGCTTCACCAAGAACATGCCCGGCGTGCCGGACCACCTGCGCGGCACCTACGGCGGCGTCGCCTCCGAGGCGGCGGTCAAGCACTTGAAGTCGCTGAACGTGACGGCCGTGGAACTGCTGCCCGTCCACTACCGGGCCGACGACCGGCACCTGCAAGACAAGGGCCTGACGAACTACTGGGGCTACAACACGCTCGGCTTCTTCGCCCCGGACCCGCGCTTCTCCACGAAGCCGGACGACCCGGCGGCGGCCGTCCGCGAGTTCAAGAGCATGGTCCGCACGCTGCACGCCAGCGGCATCGAGGTGTACTTGGACGTGGTGTACAACCACACCGCGGAGGGGAGCCACCTCGGGCCGACGCTCTCCTTCCGCGGCGTGGACAACGCGTCCTACTATTTCCTCTCCCCGGAAGACCCCCGCTACCACATGGACTTCACGGGCTGCGGCAACACGCCGCGCATGGCCCACCCGCGCGTCCTGCAACTCATCATGGACAGCCTGCGCCACTGGGTGCTGGAGATGCACGTGGACGGCTTCCGCTTCGACCTCGCCACCACCCTGGGCCGCGAGGGCTTGACCGCCGACCGGGCGGCGACGTTCTTCGACATCATCCACCAAGACCCCGTGCTGTCGCGCGTCAAGCTGATCGCCGAGCCGTGGGACGTGGGGCCGGAGGGGTACATGGTCGGCAACTTCCCGCCCGGCTGGGCCGAGTGGAACGGCGAGTACCGCGACACGATTCGCGAGTTGTGGGCCGGCGGCCCGGTGCCGACGCGGACGCTGGCCACGCGCCTCGTCGGCTCGCCCGACCTGTACGACCGCAGCGGCCGACACCCGTACGCCAGCGTGAATTTCGTGACGTGCCACGACGGCTTCACGCTGGCGGACCTCGTCAGCTATGACCAGAAGCACAACGAGGCCAACAAGGAAGACAACCGCGACGGCGGGGACCACAACCGCAGTTGGAACTGCGGGGCCGAGGGGCCGACCGACGACCCCAGGATCAAAGCCCTGCGCGCCCGCCAGCGCCGCAACATCTACGCCACCATGCTCCTCTCTCAAGGCGTGCCCATGCTGCTCGCCGGGGACGAACTGAGCCAGACGCAACAGGGGAACAACAACACCTACTGCCAAGACAACGACCTGAGCTGGCTGCACTGGGAGCCGAACCCCGACCGCGAGGCGTTCTTGAAATTCGTCCGCCAAGTGAACCTCTTGTGGAAGGAACAGCCGACCCTGCGGCGGCGGACGTTCTTCCAGGGCCGGCCCATCCGCGGCGGCGACGTCGCGGACGTGTCGTGGTTCACCGCCGACGGCCGCGAAATGGCCGACCCGGACTGGGAAGGCCAAGCCCTCCACCTGGGCATGCGCCTGGCCGGCGACCTGATCGGCGAAGTCGATGCGTTCGGCGAAGCCATCGTCGGGGACACGATTTACTTGGCTCTGAATCCGGCCCAACAGGACCGCGACTTCACGCTGCCGGCCGCGGCCGCCGGGCAGCAGTGGGAACTGCTGTTCGACACGGCCGACGACGCCCAGCGCGGCCCGAGCGACGGCAAGCGAAAGCTGTTGGCCCGCAGTCTGGCGGTGTTCCGCACGCGGCCCGTGCGCGAGCCGGCCCCGTCGGTGACGCCGTTGCAGGCCGAGGTCATCCGGCATGCCGACAAGACGAAGAAGACGCGGCCCCTCGCGACGGGGGGGCTGTAACATGACTGCCCCCGAACAACTGGTCGCGGCCACGCTCGCCGAAGCCGCCCGCCGCCGCCGTGTGCCACTGACGACGTACCGCGTGCAACTGCACGCCGGCTTCACCTTCCGCGACGCGGCCGCATTGCTCCCGTACCTGCACGACTTGGGCGTGACGGACCTGTACGCCTCCCCGTTCCTTGCCGCCCGCCCCGGTAGCGCTCACGGGTACGACGTGACCGACCACCGCACGCTGAACCCCGAGATCGGCACGGACGAAGACTTGGCCCACCTGCGTGCCGAACTCGACGCCCGCGGCATGGGCCTGCTGCTCGACATTATCCCCAACCACATGTGCGTGACCGGGGACAACGCCTGGTGGCGCGACGTGCTGGAACACGGCGCCGCCTCGCCGTTCGCGGGTTACTTCGACATCGCTTGGAACGACTCCCCCCGGCCGGGGATGCAAGGCCGGCTGTTGCTCCCCATCTTGGGCGAACCCTACGGCCAAGCCTTGGAATCGGGGGCGTTCGCCGTCAAACTCATCGACGGCCGCTTCGTCGTCACCTACGGCGACATGACGCTGCCCATCGACCCGCGCACCTACGGCATCCTGTTGCCCCCGGCCGGCGAGATCGCCCGCGCCGCGCTCGGCGCCGACCACCCGGACTTCGTGGAACTGATGAGCATCGCCACCGCCGTGGCCCACCTGCCCGGCCGGAACGAGCCGGATGCCGAGCGGACGCGGGCCGGGCTGAGCGAATGCGCCGTGATCCGCCGACGGCTGGCCGAATTGCCCGAGCGGTTCCCCGACGCCGCCAAGGCCGTCAGCTTCTACCTGACCGCGTGGCACGGACGGCCGGGCGAGCCGGCGTCGTGGGCGGCGATGGACACGCTGCTGGAGGCCCAAGCCTACCGGGCTTGTTTCTGGCGCGTCGCCACGGACGAGATCAACTACCGCCGCTTCTTCGACGTGAACGAATTGGCCGCCCTGAGCGTGGAGCGAGAGGAGGTCTTCGAGGCCGTCCACCGCAAGTGGCTGGAACTCGCCGCCGCCGGCGTCGCCGACGGCTTCCGCATCGACCACCCGGACGGGCTGTTCGACCCGCGGCAATATTTGTCGCGGTTGCAGACGCATTATTTGCTGGCGGTGGCGAAACGGTTGCACGAGGGGGGGGTCTCAGCGACCAACCCGCCAAAAGAGAACCTGACACCCACAATGACTGGCCCGACATCGAGCCCGCCCTCAAGGCCCGCTTCGCCGAAGAAACCGCCAACTACCTGTACGTCGTCGTCGAGAAAATCCTCGCCGAGAATGAGCCGCTGCCGGCCGAGTGGCGGTGCGACGGCACGACCGGGTACGAGTTCGTCGCGGCCGTCAACGGCGTGTTCGTGGACGGGGACAACGAGCACGCCTTCACCGACCTGTACTCCCGCTTCACCGGCGTCTCCGCCGACTACCGGGACATGGTGTACCACAAGAAGTCGCTCATCATGCGCTCCTCGCTGGCCAGCGAGTTGAACGCCCTCGCTTACCAGTTGGACCGCCTCGCCCGGCTCGACCTGCGCTCGCGGGACTTCACGCTCAACGGCCTGCGCCGCGCGCTGCGCGAGGTGATCGCCTGCTTCCCCGTGTACCGTTCTTACGTGGACGGCACGACGCACGCGATGGACGCCCGGCACGTCCTGTCGGCCGTCCGGCAAGCCCGGCGCCGCGACCCGTCCACGGGCAAGGCGGTGTTCGACTTCATCCGCGACACGCTCATGCTCAAGGACTCCCCGAGCGGCCCGCCGACGGCCGAGTACCGGGCCATGCAGGCCCACTTCGCCGGCAAGTTCCAACAAGTCACCAGCCCCGTGACGGCCAAGGGGGTCGAGGACACGGCCTTCTACGTGTACAACCGCCTCGCCTCGCTCAATGAAGTCGGCGGCGAGCCGGGCAAGTTCGGCAACACCCCGGAGGAACTGCACGCCTTCTTGGCGGCCCGGCCCGGCGGCCTGTCCCCGCTGTCCACGCACGACACCAAGCGCGGTGAGGACGTGCGCGCCCGGCTCAACGTGCTGTCCGAAATGCCGAACGACTGGGCGACCGCCGTCCGCGGCTGGGCCAAGAAAAACCGCCCGCACCGCACCGAACTGGACGACGGCACGTTTGCCCCGGACGCCAACGAAGAGTATTTGCTCTACCAGACGCTGGTGGGCATTTGGCCCGAGACTCAGCCCGACCTGGCGGCCATCGGCGGCCGCGGGCGGGCGTACATGCGCAAAGCCCTATGCGAGGCCAAAGTCCACTCGAGTTGGATCAACCCGGACACCGATTACGAGGCGGCGGTCGAGGCGTTCATCACCGCCGCCCTTGACCCGGAGAAGTCGCGCGTGTTCTTGCAGGAGTTGACCGCGTTCGCCCGCCGCGTGACGCACCACGGGAAACTGAACTCGTTGGCCCAAGCCGTCGTCCGCTGCACGGCCCCCGGCGCCGCCGACGTGTACCAAGGCACCGAAGACTGGACTGACTCCTTGGTGGACCCGGACAACCGCCGCCCCGTGTCCTACGACAAATTGCGCCAGCGGCTTTTGCCGACCGGGCCGCTGATGCCCGACGACAAGCTGAACATCGTCGCCCGTTGCCTGCGCTTCCGCCGCGACCACGCCGAGTTGTTCCGTGACGGCGACTACCGCCCGGCGGCCGTCACCGGCTCGCTGGCCGACCACGTCTTCGCGTTCCAGCGCCGCCACGGGGGCAAGACGGTCATCGTCATCGTCCCGCGCCTGACGGTGTCCTTGGTCCCCGACGCGGACGGCCCGCCCATCGGCTTGGGCCAGTGGAAGGAGACGGCGATCGTGGACCTGCCCGCCGGGTCGTGGGTCAACGCCCTGACCGGCGACCCCGTCCCGCTCAACGGGGGGAAGCTGCGAATCGGCGACGCGATGAAACAACTGCCGGTGGCGGTGCTGGTGTCGGGCCGCGGCGACCGCGGCGCGTGAGGCCGCCGGGTGCTAAAGCCGAGTTCAGGCGTTTGTAGACGACTCGTCGGATTTTCGGTCCAACGGACCGCTTACCATAGCCCAGCCCGCAAGGGCTGGGTTGGCGAGCCATCGAGAACCGTCGGTCTGAAGGACCGATTATCCGTTCAAGGCCTGTCGGGGCCGCGACGGCCGAAACACAACGATAATCGGTCCTTCAGACCGCGGACGTTGGCGGGCGGTTGACCCAGCCCTGTCGGGCTGGGCTATGGTAAGCGGTCCGTTGGACCGAAAAAACCGGGCAACCGCTCCACCGTTCCGAACTCTGCTCTATTGGCGCTTCACCATCGGCGCCACCGCCTGCCGCGCCAACAGGCGGGCGAAGGCCACGCCGCCGTCGGGGGTGGCGTGGTGGTAGTCCGAGAACAGGTGGTCCGGCAGGGCGGCGTGGGCGTCGAAGAACGTCGCGCCGTGGCGGGCGCAGACGGCCGCCAGTATCTCCCGGTAGGCGGCATCAACCGGGGCGCATGCGTTGCGGTACGCGGCGGAGACCGGGACGCCGACGATCAGCGCGCGGATGCCGCGGGCGTGGCAGGTCTCCAGTGTTCGCTCCAAGGCGGCCAAGCCGTTGCCCGTCGGGCCGAAGTCCCGGACTTCGCGGCGCACCCCGTCGGCGGCGGCGCCGGCCCGGGCGGACTCCTCGGCCGTCAGCGGGCGCGGGGCCAGCAACTCCTTCCACTTCTGCTCCGTCATCTCCGGCCGGGGCCGGTCGGCCGGCGGCGTGTACGGCGCCGGGGCCGGGGGGAAGACGCCCGTTTCGACGCGGAGGCGCTTCACGATTTCGTACCGGTGCTCGTACAGCGGCGCCACGCGGTCATGTACCAGGCCGCCGACGCGGTGGGAGCCGACGATTTCGCCCATGTGCGTCGGCAAGTCCCCCCAGCGGAGTTGCCGCTGGGCGTGCGTGACGTACCACTGCGTATTGCGGGCGACGGTCACGGGGGTCATCTCCACAATGACCACCCGCGGCGCGGCCCCCGCCGCCAACAGGCGGTTCAGCGCCAGCTCCATCGTCAGGGCGTCCGACCAGCCGATGGTCCCGTTGAAGGCCCGGAAGTCGGCGTCCCCGGCGGCGTCCCGCACCGCGTACGTCAGCTCGGTCGCGTTGATCGACTTGTCCGACCGGGAGCTGCCGAGAATGATCACGTCCGCGGGGCGCGGCTCGGCCGCCGCCTGCTCCACCATCGACCGCATGAGCGGGAAGCGCACGTCCGGGCACGCGTAATCGAGGATGACGCCGCCGGCGAGTTGAATGGCCAGAAACCCGCCGGCGGCCCACCCCAGGACGCGGCGACTATGGCGGGTATGCGGACGGCGGGTCATGGCGGCGCTCAAAACTGGAAGTAGATGAAGCCCTTGCCCGTCTCCGGGATCAGGATGAACACCGCGGCGGCCGCCGCGGCGTACGCCAAGCCGACGACGGGGTCCGGCAGGCGGGCGAAGCCGCGGCCCACCCCGCGGCGGCCGCGCAGCACGTGTTCGAGGGCGACCGCGCCCACAAGGGCGAGCACGAGCGCCGTCGTCGCCGCGCTCAGGCGAGTGCCGTCGGCCGGCCACGCCATGCCGTGAAGGACCGTGAGCGCCGCCGGCAGCGACGGCGCCCGGAAGAACACCCAGCCGACGCACACGCACAGGAAGGTGACGGCGACGCTCAGGCCATGGGGGACGCTCCGGGTCCACGCGCGCCCGGTCACCGAGCGGTGCAGGACGAGGAGGGCGCCGTGCAGCGCGCCCCACAGCACGAACGTCCAACTGGCCCCGTGCCACAGGCCGCCGAGGAGCATCGTCAGCATCAGGTTGCGGTTCGTGGCCCACGCCCCGTGCCGGCTGCCGCCGAGGGGAATGTACAAATAATCGCGCAGCCACGACGAGAGCGAGATGTGCCAGCGCCGCCAGAACTCGGCGATGTTGGCCGCCAAGTACGGGAGGTTGAAGTTCTGGTGCAGCTTAAAGCCGAACAGGTGGGCCATGCCAATGGCCATGTCCGAGTAGCCGGAGAAGTCGCAGTAGATTTGGCAGGCGTAGCCGACGGCGGCGAGCCAGCACGCCGCCGAGCCGTAGGCCGCCGGGTCGGCGAAAATCGGATCGACGACCGCGGCCAAATGATCGGCCACCACCGCCTTCTTCGCCAGCCCGATGAGGATGAGCCGGCCGCCGAGGTAAGCCCGGTCCCAACTCCACCGCTTCGGCCGCCGCGTCTGCGGCAGGAAGGCGCCGGGCCGCACGATGGGGCCGGCGATCAGGTGCGGGAAGAACAGGATGAACAGCGCGTAGTTGAGCAGACTGCGCTCCGCCCGCACCCGGCGGCGGTACACGTCTGCGATGTAGCTGATGGTCTCGAACGTGTAGAACGAGATGCCGAGCGGGAGGATGATCTCGCGCGTGGTGCGGTCCGCGTGCACGCCGAACCAGTTGCCGAAACCGTACAGGTTGTCGAGGAAGAAATTCGCGTATTTGAAGTAGGCCAACAGCCCCAAGTTGACGCCGATGCTGCCGACGAGAAGGCCCCGCCGCACGCGGGGGTCGGCGCACTTTTCGAGCGCCAGCGCGGCCAAGTAATCGACCGACGCGGAAAACATAATGAGGAGGATGAGCCACGGGTTCCAGCTCATGTAGAACACGGCGCTGGCCGCCAACAGCCACGCCATGCGCGCGCGGTGCGCCGGGATGGCCCAGTAGACGAGCAGCGCCACCGTGATGAAGCCCAGAAACTGCTGTGAGACGAAAAGCATCGGGTCGAGAAGTCCTCGGCAATAATCGTGACCGCGCCGCTGGTCTTGGCCGCCGGCCGAGCATCGGCAACGTCCTCCCCGTCTTACCCAGAATCGCGCCGCCCTGTCAATGCGAAGGCGTGCGGCCGCCCCGCGTCTTCCGTCCGAATCAACATACGGCCGGCGGGGAATTTCAAAAAGGGATGACGGGCGGCGGCCGTCGGTGAAAATGGCGAGGAACCCCGCCGGAGGGCGGTGGAAAGGGGCGATTCGCCGTCGTCTCCGGGCGCGGCCGCCGATACGATGGCGGGGATGGTGAGTCACGACGTATCGTCGGCCTTTCACGCGGAGATGCCCCGCGAACTCGCGGCGGCGGTCGCCGGCCTCGGGCCGCCGCTGGGGATGTACCGCACGTCGCCGACCATGACCGTCCGCCGCGTCTGGTGGGGCGGATTCATTCTGCTCGTCGGGCTGGCGGCCAACGTCTGGTTCTGGGCGTTCGCCCAAAATCGGGACGTGCTGGTCTTCCTGGCCATCATCGGCATCCCGCTCGCCGGCTTGACATTGTGGCTGGCCTTGCTGCGGGACCGCGGCATCTGGGTCATGCGTTTTCCGATGGGCCTGTTGCGCTGGCAGCGCGGCGAGGTGATGTCGTTGCCGTGGGAGGACGTGGCCGGCGTGAGCCTGCACGGCGTCGCCCGGTGCGGCAAGTTCGCCGGCACGGGCGACGGGGCCGGCGGGCCGGTCAGCGCGTGGATCCCGCTCGACCCGGTTGCCAACCGCGTCCTCGGGCCGGTGCTGCGGCTCTACCGCGAGGACGGCATGGTGGCCGACTTTCCCGCCTCACTCACCGAGTTCCCGGCCCTGAGCCGGGAGATTCAAGAACAGGTTTTCCGACACCGCTGGCCGGCCGTGTGGCGGGAGTTTCAGGCCGGCGGGCGCGGGCGCTTCGGCGTGTTCACCGCCCGCAACGACGGACTGCACTTCGCCGGCTCCCGGCTACGGTGGGGCTTGGCCGAGGACGCGATGGTCGCCGGCGGGCAGCTTCAAATCCGGGCGAAGGGCCTGTGGAAGCCGTGGGCCGACGCCCCGCTGGACCGCGTGTTCAACCCGCATATTTTGCTGGCGTTGTTTCTGACAGCCGAGGACGTCGTCGTGCCGCGCCGGGAGGCCCGTGATGTTTGAGGCGCCGGCCAACGAAGTGCTGGGGGCGATGATTACCCCGGCGGTGCTGATCTCCGCGTCCGGGACGCTGGTGCTGTCCACCGGCAACCGGCTCGGCCGCATCGTGGACCGCGTCCGCGTGCTGACGGCCGAGGCCGAGAAGATGGCCGGCGAGCAGCCGACGCCCGGCGTGGACATCGAGGAGAAGCGGACCCTCATCACCACGCAGCTCACGCAGTTGGCGACGCGCATCCAATTGATGGTAAAGACGATCACCCTGCTGTACGTCGCCATCGGCCTGCTGGTGGCGACGAGCATCGCCATCGGCATCGACGCCTTTTTCCGCTGGAAGTTCAGCCTCCTCCCGGTCGGCTCCGGCCTCGGCGGCGGGTGCATGTTGTTCTGGGCCAGCGTCCTGTTGGTGAAGGAAGCCCGGCTGGCCGTCAAATCGACCATCTTTGAGATGGATTACGTGCGCCGCATCGTCGCCCGGCACGCGCCGCCGAAGTAAACGCTGGCGACGGCCGCCGGGCCGTGGTAGGATGTCGGCCTCGCCTCACTCTCACCGCAGGTTCCACTCATGATTCGCGTCCTCTCCGCTCTGCTTCTCGCCGGCCTCGGCTTCACCGCCCTCGCCGCCGATACCAAGCCGACCGCGTTGCTCAACGGCAAAGACCTCACCGGCTGGAAGACCAAAGAGGGGGAATCGCTGGACGGCAAGACGGAAGCCTACGCCGGCCGCTTCACGGTAACGGACAAGGAACTCGTCATCGACCCGGCCGTGAAGGGGGACAAGTACATCTACACGCAGGCCGAGTACGCCGGGGACATCACCGTGAGCTTCGAGTTCAAGCCCGGCGACAAGTGTAACAACGACCTCTTCCTGCGCGGCACCAAGTTCGACCTGAAAGCGGGCGCCGACCTCAAAGGGCTGAAGATGGGCGAGTGGAACACCTTCGAGATCGCCGTCAAAGGTTCCAAGGCCGAGTTCAAGCTGAACGGCGAGTCCGTAAAGACGATGACGACGATGGGCGACAAGAGCAATTTCGGCCTCCGCGCCGAATTCGGGGCGATCCGGTACCGAAATTTGGTGGTCAAGTGACGATGACTAATTATCCGGACGCGGCGAAATTGTTTTGAAAACGGCCCCGTCGGAAGACGGGGCCGCGGGCGCGAGGATTAGCGAGACAGTGACTGGAAGAGCCGACGCTGTCAGCCTCAACATCCCCCACATTTATTGGTTCAGGATTCGGCAGCCCTCGAGCATGGTTAGGAGTTTCCCCCAGCCCTTCCACAGGATTTGCCAGCCGGGCAGGCCGTCGGTCGGGGCGTTCTGGCGCCCGCCCAGCCGGCCCAGCGCCAGAATCCACTCCCGGACGGTCAGGTCGCGGGCCTCGCCGTACCGCCACCGCGACAGCAAGTCCGCCCACCGCCGGGGGACGCGGGCGGCCGCCGGCATCGCCCCCGCGTCGTCCCGCCGGGCCGCGTCCCGCAACACCGGCAAGCCGACCGCCACCACGGACAACACCGCGATCGCGTTGGCGAGCCGCGGCGCCGTCGTCCGTTCCAGCCGCCCCAGGCCCACGCCCGTCTTCTGGCGCTCGTGACACTCCTCGATGGCCCACCGCCGGGCGTACCAGTCGGCCCGCTCCCACGCGTCCGCCACGCGTTCGACGGCCACGTTGGTGAGCGGGGACCACTCCGGCGGCGTGGCCCCCGCCGGGGGGTTCGGCTCCCACACGCGCACCACCCACACCGTCAGCGGCACGCCCCGCTCCCGGCCCCGCGCCTGACGCGGCGGGACGACGCGGACCCGACGCCACGCCACGGCCACGGTCGCCGTCCGCGCGGGGCGCCGGGCCTGGTGGGTCACGTCCGGCGTCCGCGTCGCGGCGGCCGGGAAACTCCGGGCATACTCGAACAACCGGCCCGTCCGGACCCCGTCGGGGCCGTCGACTTCGACGGTCCGGTCATGTTTCGCCCGGACCACGTATTCCCGGGAATGCTCGGCGGCGTCGTCGAGCAGTTCGGTGACGTCGGCCCCGCGGTCGGCCAGGTGAATCCACCGGCAGCCCGGCGGCGTCGGGCCGACGGCCGCCACGGAATTCCGCCACAAAGCGCTGATCTTATCCGGGTCGGTCCGGGCCTTGGACTTGGTGTCCTTGGCCGGCCGGGGGTGGGCGCACAACAGGGCTTGGTGGGCCAGCCCCAACACCTCGCCCCCGACGGTGACGGCCGGCGTGTTGTGGCACAGAATGCCCCGCGACCACCGGGAGGCCAGCGCCCCCAAGTCGGGAATGTCGAGCGTGGTGTCATCCAATTCGGTGGTGTCGTGCGGGAGCAGGACGACTTGCCCGGCGGCCGTCATCGCCCCCCGGACGCGGGCCGCGTGGGGGGCCAGGACGGCCGCGTGGGTGACGTCCGGCTCGGCGAAGAGCCGGTAGGCCGCGTCGAGTTGATACAGGTCGGCGATCTTGTCGGGCAGGGTGCCGTCCGGGTGGGCCATCAACTGGTCGGCCAGCCGGATGAGCCGCTTGGTGCGGCGCTCGTCACCGAGGTCGGCGCCGGCAAACTGGGAGACACCGAACCGTCCCGGCACGCCGTCCAACCGATCCATGGCGGCTCTCCCGAGCGGGCGAACGGCCGGCAGTTTAAGACGGCCGACGCCCGACGGCGGTCAAAAAATCGCGTGGCTTCGCGGGTTTTTGACCGCCAGTGTTCGGGTGTCCAGTAAAAAATGCGGGGGATGTTGAGCCTGACAGCGTCGGCTCGCCTTGGTCATTGTGGGTTTAATGCGATTCAACGGGGTGGCCATCCGCCGGGTGGCCATCCCCCACGAAAAACGCCGAGCCGGCCAGCGCGATGCCGATCGCGGCGGCGGCGATGCCGGAGAGCCAGAAGGCTTTCCGATTCGTCAGAATGGCGATGGAACACAGCACCAGCCCGAGTTCCACGGCCAAGTGGGCGAGGTCCAGCCGGTCCCCTTGGGCGTGCTTGTGGTGCGACTCGGCGGCGAGGGCCTTGGCGGCGGCCTTGTCGTCCTCGGCGGCCTTGAGGCGGGTCTTCAGGTCGGCCTTGTACTCCTCGATCTTAGCGGCCCATGCGGCGAGGAGTTTCTCCCGCTGCGGGGCGGTCGCCGGGTCGGCTTGCAGGGCCAGCGTGTCGCGGTTAAGTTCCAGCGCCAACTGTCGCCCGCGGGTGGCTTGGTACCACGCATACCCGTTGGAAGAATTCACTTCCTTGACGCTCGCCTCGTTTTGCAGGCGCAGCACGTCGTTGTGGGACCGGTGCGCCAGCATGGACACCGTGGCCAAGACGGCGGCCACCATCGCGATGCTGACCGCGATCCGCTTGTCCAGCCCGCCGTGGGCGGCGTGCTGGGCGTGTTCCGCGTGTTCCAAGGCTTCGTGCGCTTCGCTCATGAGTCATTCTCCTGGTGGCCGGGGCCAGACCCCTAATTTGCGGGCCGCGGACGGTTCCGGCAAGGCACGCGCCCCGGCGGCCGAAAATGGACTTTCCCGCCGCCGCGGCCTTGACGGGGGGGGCCGTTCGGGGTGAGATACAATCATTGCCGGAAGTCCCCTCTCCCGCCGCGCCGGCCGTGAACTCGGCCGGGCGGCCCGACGTATCAACCCATAGGCGGCCGTGGTCGAATACGATCCGCTATCGCAGCACTCCGACGAGGACCTGCTGAACCGCTTCCGCAAAGGCCAGCGGGACGTGTTCGGCACACTCGTCCGCCGATACCAGCGGGAACTGTACGGGTACCTGCGGCGGTACTTGGGGGACGCGGACCTGGCCGAGGACGTTTTCCAAACGACCTTCGTGCAGGTCTTCTCCAAGGCCGGGCAATTCGAGCCGGGCCGGCCGGTGCGGCCGTGGCTGTACGCGATCGCCACCAACCAAGCCATCGACGCCATGCGGAAGGCCGGCCGGCGGCCGGCGGTGAGCTTGGAGCAGGTCGAAGTCGAGTCCGAGGGGGAGAACCGCGGGCTGATCGACATGCTGGAGGCCCGGGAAGCCGACCCGTTCGACCACGCGGACGCCGCCGAGACGCGGGAACTGGTGCGGGCCTGCGTGGACCGCCTGCCGGACTTCCTGCGGGGGGTCGTCGTGATGGCCTACTACCAAGGGCTGAAGTACCAAGACATCGCCGTCGCCCTGAACATCCCGCTGGGCACGGTGAAGTCCCGCCTGCACGCCGCGTTGATTAAGCTCCATGAGTCCTGGACGGAAACGCCCTCACTGCCCGAACTTTGAGGGGGGCAAGCCATGAACCCCAAAATTGAACAACACCTGCTCGGCCACCTGTTGAACGCGGACGACCCCGACACGTGCGGGGAAGTCGAGCGGCTGGTCGGGTGCAACCCGCGCTCCAAGCGGACGCTGGACGCCCTGCGGGCCGCCCTCGCCCCGCTGGCCGCCGACCGCGAAGACGACCCGCCGCCGCCGGACCTGTGGCTGCGGACCGTCGCCCGCGTCGCCGAACACATGGTCGCCACGGAGTCGGCCCCGTCCCAAGCCGGGGAGCCGCCGGCGTTCGGCCGCATCCTGAACGAGCATGTCAACGGCGCCCCGGCCGCGGCCCCGCCGAAGCCCCCCGCCCCCAAAGTCCCGGCGCCGCCGACGCTGATGCCGGCCAGTGACCCGGACATTAATTTGCCGCGCCGCTGGAACGTGCTGGCCGTCGTCGGCCTTTCGCTGGCCGGGCTGGCCTTCCTGTTCCCGGCCGTCGTCCACGTCCGGCAACAGAGCGCGCGGATGGCCTGCCAAGACTCGATGCGGCGGTTCCACGAGGCGGCCGAGAGTTACGCCGCCCGCAACGACGGGGCGATGCCGCGGATCGAGGACGGCGAGAAGGCGGCCCGCGTGATCGCCATGTTGGAAGAGTCCGGCAGCGTCGGCCCGGACGAGCGGTTCGCCTGCCCCGCGGCCCCCGCGGAACCGGCCTTCGCCAACTACTCGTACACGCTCGGCTACCGCGATGAAGCCGGGCAATTGCGCGGCCTGAAACGCTCGGACAACGACGCCATGCCCCTCCTGGCTGACGCCCCGCTGCGGACGACTGAGACGCACGCCAGCGCCAACCACCGGCACGGCCAGAACGTCCTCTTCCTCGGCGGCAACGTCCGCTTCTGCTCCCACGTCAACGTGGGCATCGACCAGGACGACATCTTCGTGAACGACCGCGGCCAAGTCGGCGCCGGCCTGCGGCGCTTGGACACCGTCTTGGGCCGGGCCGACGAGCGGCCGTAACGGCCGGGTCACCAAAACCGATCCGGCTTCGCCGCCCCGGTCCCGCCGGCCGGGGCCTGCTCCAAGCGGTCGGCCCGGAACTCTTCCTTGAACGGGAAATCCTGCTGGTCTTTGAGCGTGTACATCGCCGTCCCGTCGGCCGCCTGCCGGACGGAATAGACCCGGAACACGTCGTCGGTCCCCTTCACGTGAACCCAAGTATTCGGAGCCATCACCACTGCGGAAGTCATGTCTATTCTCCTGACGCATGTTCGCGTCTCACGAGGGACGCTTCACCGTCATTTTTAGACAGGCCACGGCAGCCGGGGCCAGTGGAGGTGACTTGAGCGCCTGAGTCATCACCCGGTTCGGCGGAGCCTTTTTTGGGAACGAGTGTAAGAATTGTGGTTGCATCAGGATAAGACACTGATTAGACTACCATTTCACATTCTCCTCATTCTTTATTCGAGGCAAACATGAGTTCTCCACGTTTAAATCGGCGGGGGTTCACCCTCATCGAACTGCTGGTGGTGATTGCGATCATCGCCATCCTGATCGGGCTGTTGCTGCCGGCGGTGCAAAAGATTCGCGAGGCCGCGAATCGGATGAAGTGCAGCAACAACATGAAGCAAATCGGCGTCGCCTGCCACAACTACCACGACACGAACGGCACACTGCCGCCGGCCATTCTTGGGCACTCGTCGGTGAGTGACATCTCCGATTACAACCAGAACTTCGGCCCGAACTGGGCGGTTATCATCCTCCCCTTCATCGAACAAGGGAACCTGTACAACCAAGTCACCGCCAGCGTGACCAACTACCCGATCAACGGCGACGCCGGCTGGCGGTCGATCCGAAGCACAGTCGTGAAGGCTTACCAGTGTCCGTCGGACACCGGCGCCGAGACGCCGAACAGTCAAGCGGGCGGCGGTTGGGCGCGGGGGAATTACGGGGCGAACGCCGGCCCCGGGATGTGGTGGGATTACAACAACGCGGTCGGGGTGGCCACCAAGAGCGGCGGGACGTGGCGCGAAAACGTCCCCAACGCCTTCGCGTCCGAGTATTACCCCAGTTTCACAGCCGGTTGGAGCGGTGGCGGGGTGTTTACGGTCGGGACGGGGCAGAATTTCGCCGCGATTTCCGACGGCCTCTCCAACACCATCTTGATGGACGAACTGCGGATCGGCTGGAACGCCAAAGACATCCGCGGGTCGTGGGCGATGGGCATGGCCGGGGCCAGCATTTCGGCCGGCAACAGCCGGATTGACACGCCGACACCGAACGTCGGCATCAGCGGGGGAGACGACATCCAAGGCTGCGAAGACAACGCCGCCATCGGCATGGGGTGCTGCGGGTGCAACAGTTGGCAGGTGACCGCCAAGAGCAAGCACACCGGCGGCGTGTTGACCGGCTTGGCCGACGGCAGCGTCCGGTTCGTCCGCAACTCGGTCAGCCAACAGACGTGGTTCTTGTTGCACAGCCGCAACGACGGCCAGTCCCTCGGCAGCAATTTCTAAGAGGTTCCATGAACAACCTCTTCCGCGCCGCGGCGCTCGGCCTGCTCGTCGGCTTGGCCGGGTGCGGGCCGACGGTGGGAACCCTCAAGGGCAAGTTGGTGAAGGACGGGGCCCCGGTCGCCGCCGGCGGGTTGGTGGGGCTTAATTTCCACCCGCTGCTGCCGGACGGCACGCCCGACTCGCGCAACGCGTACGTCGCCGGCCTGAACCCCGACGGCACCTTCGAGTTTTTCGCCTCCGGCGGCACCCTGCCGCCGGGGAAATACCGGCTCGTCATCCGGGCCGCCGGGCAGGACGGCCCGCCCGGCCCGGCCGCCGCGAAACCGAAGAAAACCGTTGACCGCTTCGCCGGCTTCTCGACGCTCGCCGAGTCGAAGCTGACAGTGACCGTGGTGGCGGGGGAAAACGACCTCGTCATCGACCTCGCGAAACCGGAAGGCTGACCCGCCTCATGCATCGGGCCGCGCGAACCGCACCCGATGCACGCCCGACCGGGCGGCCGTCCTTAGAATTTCGGTCGCGTCATCGCCCGGCCCCATTCGGCACATCACCAGTCCGCCGTTGGCCGCTTGGCACAGTTGCCCGGCGGCCTTCCAGTCGTTGCGGGAGGCGGCGGCCGGGAGTTCCGCGAGGGCGCTGGATTCTTCCCAATCGGAATCGACCACGACGGGAATTTGCCGGGGCCGGTCCGTCTCCACGGCATTGCGGATGGCGGCCAGCAGTTGCCGCGGGACATCCGTGTGCAGCAGGCCATGGCGCGTGATGGCCGAAGCCAAGCCCAAGGGGACGACGACCACGGCGGCCCGGTCGAGCAGGAACGCTTCGCGGAGCCGGGCGGGGCCGTGCTTCCGCAGCCAGTCTTGCTTGACGTGCCCGGCCGTCTTGGCGAAGCGGGCGAGGGCCGCCGCCTTGTGCAGCAGCGTGGGCACGTCCGCCGGCCAGCCGCCGGCCATTTCCAAGAGACGTTCGACGTTGATTCCCACGCGCACGAGCGCCGCCTTCGACTCCCGGCTCAGGCCCGGCCCCAGCCACGCCGGCCGCTTGGGGTGGTCGAACACGAATTCGGCGGCGTCGTCGTCGGGGATCGGCCCCGCCAACGCCCCGTCCGGATTAACGGCCGATAAGTGCCAGCACCGGCGGACGGATTCGTCGGCTCGCCCGGCGACGGCGGCCAGCGTTTCACGGACGAAGGCGGCCGAGGCCCGCGGCTCCGGCGGGAATAGCTCAGTCGCCGCGGGCGGTTGGCCGTCGTCGCCCGGCAAGCGGAAGTGGGCCAGCACACGGCGGTCGCCGACGTGGGCGCGTTCCCGCAGGATGTGGAAGAGTTGCCCGGCGACGGCCGCCGGATTCCCGAGGTCGCGCGCGGGCCAGTCGAGCAAGTCGGCGGCCGCGTACTCGCCGGCCAAGCCGCCGTCGTCCTCGCCGACGTAGCCGGCCAATTCCATCGGCGCTTCCAACCCGCCGAGGGCAATCAACCCCTCGACGTGGGCGGCCACCAACTCTCGCGGGTACAGGTGCGTCAGGCTGAATTCGGCGTCGACCGCCCGCCCGGCCGCGCGCCGCCGCGCCAGCCGATCCGCCGGCGGAACAGCAACGGCAGACGTTGGCGGCGGGGCGGGGCGGCGCCCCCGATCCTCAAACGCCTTGGCCAGCGCCGGGTGCCCGAGTTCCCGCACGACGCGGGCGACGGTGTCCGCGATCTCGGCCGTGCCCAGCGTCCCGCCGGCCGCCTCGGCCTCCAAGAAGTGCGTCACGCTCTCGGTGAGTTCCCGGGCCAAAAACGCATCGGCCTGCCCCGCCCGCTCGGCCGCCGCGAAGAGGGCGCCGGTGATCCGCTCCGGCTCGAACGGCTCAACGGTGCCGTCAACGTGCCGCACAAACTCGGGAGGGGTCGCTTCCATGATGGGGTTCAGGATAGGGAACGCACAAGCGAAGATCGGTCTCGGCGAGCCATGAGCGTGAGCGATTGGAGTATGGCGCCCGACATAACAGATGCCATCAGTCGTTCATTACTCGATCTGATCGTGGAGTATGGAATGCCGCAGCCGAGTTGTGTGATTTTCGGTCCAACGGACCGCTTAACATAGCCCAGCCCGAAAGGGCTGGGTTAGCGAGCCACCGAGAACCGTCGGTCTGAAGGACCGATTATCTGCCGCCGGCGCATCTCGGCCCTCACGGACCAAGCTGAAGTAATCGGTCCTTCAGACCGAGGCCATTGGAGTATGGCCCAGCCCTTTCGGGCTGGGCTATGTTAAGCGGTCCGTTGGACCGAAAATCCTGAGTATCCCACGATGTCTTCCCGGACTCTTCTCGAATTCCAATCGCTCACGCTCATGGTCGCCAAGACAACCCATCCTTTCTCTCCCGCCTGAATTTCGCTCGCAACACGTCTTAATGAGAGGGTTTTTCGGATTTTCCCGGTTCCGCGGATCGTATGATGCTGGACCGTGTTCTAGATTGCGAGTATCCCCCCTCGTTCGTGGCGCATTGAGACAGATGCATGAGTATTCCATTCTGGCGGGGCGGGATTCGGCCTTCTCGGGCCACCTCCAAATGCGTGTTGCAACTGCAAGGGCTTGAGAGTCGGGAAGTCCCGGCCATGAACCCGACCGGGGCCGAGCAGGAGATGCTCGAACTCCTCAACAACATGCGCACCGACCCGCAGGGGCATTTTGCCCGGCTGGTGTCTTCGACCAGCCCGCTCACCTCGCCGGACGCGGACGTTCAAAGCGCCCTCAACTTTTTCCATGTGAGCGGCGCCACGCTCCGCAGTCAGTGGAACGGCCTCACGGCCGCCCAGCCTCTGGCGTGGAGTGACGCGCTGAACACGTCGGCCAGTGGCCACAACGCGGCGATGATCGCGGCGGACACGCAGTCCCACCAATTGCCCGGCGAGAAGGACATTGGCGGCCGGGCCACGGACGCCGGGTACGCCAACTGGAATGCCTTGGCCGAGAACATCTACGCCTATTCGGACAGCCCGTTCTTCGGGCACGCCGGCTTCGCCATCGACTGGGGCGGGTCGGCGGCCACCGGCGGCATTCAAAGCCCGGCCGGGCACCGCAACAACATCATGAGCAACACCTACCGCGAGGTGGGCATCACGGTCACGAACGAGACCAACGCGGCCACGGACGTCGGCCCGCAGGTGATTACGCAAGACTTCGGCACGCGCGCCGGCCTGTCCGGCGGCGGCTACCTGCTGGGCGTGGTCTTTAACGACCTGAACGCGAACACGTTCTACAACGCCGGCGAGGGCCTCGGCGGCGTCACCGTGCAGGTGTCCGGGGCCGGCGGGTTCAACCGCACGCTCACGAGCATGGCGGCCGGCGGCTACCAGACGTTCCTGCCGGCGGGCGCGTACACCGTCACGTTCAGTGGCGGCGGGCTGGCCGCCGCGGTGACGCGGGCCGTCGACGTGGGCACGGCCAACGTCAAACTGGACGTGATTTCCGGCGTCACTTCCGGCGGCGGGGGCGGCGAGTTGAACCACGCGCCGATCTTGAACACCGCCCCGGCGCAGACGCTCCGCCCCGTGGCGACGAACAGTGTCAGCCCGGCCGGGACCGCCGTCAGCACATTGCTCAACGGCGTCGTCACCGATGCCGACGCGGGGGACAGCGTCGGAATTGCCGTGACCGCCGTCAGCGGGACGACGGGCGGGACGTGGCAATACCTGCCCGCCGGCGGATCGTGGCAAAACATCGGCTCCGTCACGGCGGACGCGGCCCGGTTGCTCGGCCCGAATGACCAAGTGCGGTTCGTCCCGTTCGGCGGCTTCGCCGGGACGGCGACCATCAGTTACAAGGCGTGGGACGGCTCGACGACTTCGACGAACGCGACCGCCGGGGGCGGCGCGTCGGCGTTCAGTTCGGCGACGGAATCGGCGACGGTCCGCGTGCAGACGGCCCCGACGCTCGCCCCGGCCCTCGTGGGCGCGTTGCCGGCCATTTCGGAAGACAGTACCTCCCTGCGCGGGGCGGCGATTACAACGCTGCTCGGTCACGCCTTCTCGGACCCGAACTCCAGTATGTTGACGGGCGTGGCCGTTACCGCCCTCTCGAACACCGCGAACGGCACGTGGCAGTACCGCTACGCCACGGCGACGACGTGGGCGAACATTGGGCCGGTCAGTCCCGCGAACGCCTTCCTGCTCCGTGGCGCCGACTACATCCGCTTCGTCCCCGTCGCCAACTTCAACGGGCCGCTGAGTCTGACGGTCCGGGCGTGGGACCGCAGCCAAGGGACGCTGGCAGGCCGGTGGAACGTGGCCGACCCGGCGACCGTCGGCGGCGGGACGGCGTTCAGCTCTCAGACGGCGACCATCGCCGGCTCCGTGCTGGCGAGGAACGACGCCCCGGTGTTGGACGCCACGGCCTCCCCGGCCTTCGCCCCCGCGGCGGGCACGGTGGGCGCCGTGAGACAAACCACGGTCGCGGCGCTGCTCGGCCTGGCCGTGACGGACGTGGACGCCGGCGCCGTCAACGGCATCGCCGTGTTGGGCGTGACCAAGAACGCGGCGTTCATTTGGGAATACTCGACCAACGGCGGCGCGACGTGGGGCAGCCTGAACACCGCGACGTCCTTGGCCGCCCGCTTGCTGCGCGGCACGGACTTGATCCGCGTGCGGACCCTGACGGCCGTCGCCTCGCCGCTGACGGCCCGCGTCGTCTTCCGGGCGTGGGACCAGACGCAGGGCGCCGCCGGCGGGACGTGGGACATTTCCGCGGCCACCGCCCTCGGCGGCCGGTCGGCGTTCAGCGTGGCGGCGGACGCGGCCCCGGTCATCATCGGGTAATCACCGGCGGCGGACGCCCGGCCCTCCGCCCGCCGGGAAGGTCAGCCGGAACACCGTCCCGCCGGCCCGCTCCCATTCCGCCCGGCCGTCGAGTTGGCCGGCCAATTCCCGCACCAATTGAAGGCCGGTCGATTTCACCTCGAAGGGGTCCGCGCCCGGCGGCGGGCCGGCGCCGTCGTCCCGCACTTCCAAGATTAACTCGTTTCCGGGGTGCCGCAGCGAGATCACCAGCACGCCTTCCCGATCGTCCGGGAAGGCGTGCTTGAAGGCGTTCGACACCAGTTCGTTCAGAATCAGGCCGAACGGGATGGCCGCCTCCAGCGGGAGGGCGACCGGGGCCACGTCGAGCGTGACGGCGACCCGGCCGCCGGCCGAATACCCGGCCGCCAAGTGCCGCACCAGTTGGCCCACGTACCCGGGCAGGTCCAACTCGGTGAGCAGCGCGGCTTGGTGCAGCATCTCGTGGACGAGGGCCATCGTCCGCACGCGGTCTTGGGCTTGGCGCAGGGCAACCTTGGCGGGGCCGTCGGGCATCGTCCGCATTTGGAAGTTGATCAGGCCGACGGTGACGGCCAAGTTGTTCTTCACGCGGTGGTGAATTTCCCGCAGCATCACCTCCTTCTCGCGGAGGGAGGCGCGGAGTTGCTCGTCCATGCGCCGGGCGGCCGTCACGTCGTGGAAGGAGCAGACGACGGCGGCGACGGCCCCAGGCGGGGCCGACTCCCGCACGGGGACGGCGTTGACGGTGATCCACGACTCCCCGCCGTCGGGCTTGCGGACGCCCATGACCGTGTTGAACACCGGCGCCCCGGTCCGCAACGCGAGCATGGCCGGGTGGTCGGCGCCGGGGAACGGCGACCCGTCCGCGCGGACGGCGCGCCACCGCGGGTCCATCGAGGTGCGGCCGGCGATCTGGTCGCACGTCTGGCCGAGGATCACTTCGGCCCGGCCGTTGCACGTGAGGATTCGCCCGGCGGCGTCCTGCACCACGATCCCCTCGGCCAGCGAGTCCACGACGGAGCGGTACATGGCCTCGCTCTCGCGCAGGGCCGCCTCGGCCCGCTTGCGGTCCGTGATGTCCTGAAGCAGCCCGAGCAACCGCTGGCCGTGGAGTTCCCCGGACGACGCCAGCCACCGTTCGCCCCCGCCGGCCGCCACGCGGTATTCGACGCGGTACGGCCGGCCGTCCGTGAGCGTCATGGCCAAGGCGGATTGCACGCGGGGCCGGTCCTCGGGGTGGACGCAGGCCATCGCCCCGGCGCTGTCGAGGGTGGTCCCGGCCGGCCGGCCGTGCATCTGCACGGCGGTCTCGGACGGCATGAACCGCATGCCGTCCAGGTCGAGGAACCACGTCGCGGCCCCGGCCGCCTGTAGCGTCAGGGCGAGCCGCGCCTCCCCCTCGCGCAGGGCGGCCTCGGTGCGCTTCCGCTCGGTGATGGCTTGGACGACGCCCGCGAGGCGGATCAGCCGCCCGGCCGCGTCCCGCGTGGCGTCGCCCCGGCTGTGCAGCCACACCACGCCGCCGTCCGGCCGGACGATCCGGTAATCGCACTCGTAGTCGGCGCTCCCGGCGACGGCGCCCGCAACCCGCTCCTCGACGAACGCCCGGTCACTCGGGTGAACCATCCCGATGTACGACTCGTACGTCGGCGTGAACGGCCCGGCCGCGACGCCGAACAAGCGATAATGTTCGGGGGACCACCACAGATTCCCGGAGACGGGGTCCCACTCCCAACTGGCGAGGCCGGCAATCCGCTGCGCGTCGAGCAAGCGTTCCGAAAGCGTCCGCCCGCCCCGCCGGGGGAACACGCGGCCGAAGAAGCGGGCGAGGGAATGGAACATGGGGGCGGGAACAAAGATGCGACTTGGGAGAATGATATGACAGCCGGCCCGCTTTTTTCGTCTTGGCGAGCCATGAGCGTGAGCG
>JAYTTY010000294.1:0-6716 GCA_043744795.1 Zavarzinella sp.
AAGTGTTGCCCGGTGGGGCCGGCGCCCCGCCGGTCGGTTTAACGACACACCGGCGGGACGCCGGCCCCACCGGGCAACACTTCAGGCGCAATCGACCGCGAGATTTGCCATTTCCAATGGCGAACCCGGCCGCATTGTGGTAGTCTGTTCTTTACCCACCCTCTTTGGATCAGAGCATACCCATGGCCCGGATGACTCGTGAACTCTCCCTCGTCCTCGTGGGGTCCGGCATCCTGACGGCCGGGTACTTCCTCTACCCCGAGGAAGACATCGAGGCCAAGCAACAAGAGCAGGTCGCCCAACAGGTGGCCGGCAACCACCACACGACGCGCACCGGGTACCACCCCGGCTTTATCTGGATTCACACGGGGGCGTTCGGCGCTTCCCGCTCCGGGACCGGCGTCGGCCGGCCGGTCGCCATGGGCAGCAACGTCTCCCGCGGCGGCTTCGGCTCCATCGGCCGCGGCTCCGCCGGCAGTTGATCTCTTTGAAGACAAAGAGACATTTCTCGCAAAGTTCGCAAAGTAGCAAAGCTCGCAAAGGGCCGATTCGATTTGGTGACATACTTCGCGGCGTCGGCTCGAAAAAATCTTCTTTGCGAGCTTTGCTTCTTTGCGAACTTTGCGAGAAATTCTTGTTTCAAACTTCTTCCCCGATTGATGGCGCCTTATGCACCGCCTTGTCATGGACCCCCGGCCCGGCTGGCAAAAGCGGGTCGAGGACGTCGGCCTGCACTTCCACACCCTGCGCGGCGAGCCGTACTGGGACGAGACCGCCTCCTACCAGCTCTCCTCGTTCGAGGTCGATCAACTCGAACTGGCCGCCAACACGCTGCATGAGATGTGCCTGAACCTGGTGCAGGAAGTCATCGAGCAGCGGCTGTTCGGCCTCTTCATGATCCCCAAGGAATTTGAAGACTACGTCGTCCGCTCCTGGGAGGAGCAGGAGCCGGGGATTTACGGCCGCTTCGACCTCGCCTACGACGGCGTCGGCCCGCCGAAACTCTTGGAGTACAACGCGGACACGCCCACCGCCCTCTTGGAAGCGGCCATCGTCCAGTGGAAGTGGCTCAAGGACGTGGACGACCGCGGCGACCAGTTCAACAGCATCCACGAGCGCCTGATCGAGGCGTGGCAAAGCTTGCGCGACTTCGACCCCGGCCCCGTCCACTTCGCCGCCCAGTCCGGCGTGCCTGAAGACTACATCACGGTCGAGTACCTGCGGGACACCGCCATTCAAGCCGGCTTCGAGACCGACTACCTGGACGTGGAAGACATCGGCTGGAACGACGCCACGAAGCAGTTCGTGGACCGGGCCGGCAAGCCGATCCACCGGCTGTTCAAGCTCTACCCGTGGGAGTGGATCTTCCGCGAGGAGTTCGGCGAAAAAGTGCTGGCCGCCCCGACGAAATGGGTCGAGCCGGCGTGGAAGTCCCTCCTGAGTTGCAAGTCGATTCTCCCCATGCTGTACGACCGCCACCCGGACAGCCCGTACTTGCTGCCGGCGTCGTTCCGCGAATTGCAGGGGAATTACGTCCGCAAGCCCGTCCACGCCCGCGAGGGGGCGAACATCACCGTGGTGATGGGGGGCCAGACCCACATGATGACGGGCGGCACATACGGCGACAGCCCGGCCGTGTACCAGGCCCTCGCCCCGATGAAGGCCCACGACGGCCGCTACCCGGTCTACGGCGTGTGGGTCGTCAACGGCGTGGCGTGCGGCCTCGGCATCCGCGAGGACGCCACGATGGTCACGCAGAACACCAGCCGCTTCATCCCGCACCAGATGGTCGATTGACGCAAGGAATTGGCGAATACGAGTCGCATGCCCACAACGTTGAGGCCGCAAGACGAATGCTGGTTTTCCGGCCTGAAGGGCCGCTTAACATAGCCCAGCCCGCCAGGGCTGGGAAGCGGACGGCAAATAGTTTTCGGTCTGAAGGACCGATTAAAACATCCCTGTCCGGGTGGCTGGGCGACCGTGACGACGCGCGGGCCGGGAACGGTTTAATCGGTCCTTTAGACCGAGGGCCACGTCGGGCTGTATTCCCAGCCCTGGCGGGCTGGGCTATGTTAATCGGCCCTTCAGGCCGAAAACCGGCCGCCGAAGATGATCTGTGTAAATCGGCCCTTCAGAACTGACAGAACGCGGACAAGTGAATAAGGACTCCGCACGATGACGCAACACTTCACCACCGACCATCTCGACGCCGACACGCTCGCATACTTGAAGCGCGTGTCCGCCGCCGAGGGCAAGCGGATGCCCGGCATTTACAACGGCCGGTCGGATTACTGGCCCATCGTCGGCCTCATCTTGGGCTTCGTCACCCTCGTCGTCACGGCCCTGATGACATTCCCCCCGACGGAAGAGCCGGCGAAGGAAGCCCTGTTGCAAACCGCCGGGTTTCTGCTCGGCGGCTGGCTGATCCTGGCGGCCTTCCGCGTCTGGGCCGCGACGGCCGCCGGGAAACGACTGGGGCGCTTTGTCTACGCGGATTCGCAAAATTTGTACGAAGTGAAAGGGGCGGCCGTGGCCGTCACGGACCTGAGCGAGATTGACGAGGCGAAGGTGACGCAAAACTTCAACGAGGGGACGTACCAGAACACCCACGTGGCCATGAAGATGGGCCCCGAGCGCAAGGAGTTCACGATCTACGCGGAGAAGGCCGGCCGGAAGATGTCCGTCTTCCTTAACGCCCTCGCGTACATGCGCGGCGGCGGCGAAGGCGGGACCGACGAGCAATTGAAGACACTCCCCCCGGAAGAGATGGCCGCCATCGCGATGCACATCGCGGCGACCGGGAACTTCCCCCGCAACATGGCCGACGTGGACGAGACGGACGACGTGCCGATCCCCGCCCCGCGCGGCGGCGGCTCCGGCGGCGGCGGGGGCATGCTCTGGTATCTGCTCATCCTCGTGGCCGGCGCCGTCCTGTTCTTCGGCTTCCGGTCATTCAACGCGCTCCTCCGCGAAGACACGATCTACGACCGCATCATGGAACTGCCGGCGAAGGACCAGCCCCCCGCCCTGCGATTGTACTTGTCGCACCCGGGCTTCCAGAAGCGGCGGGCCGAGGCCGAGGCGAAGCTGGACACGGCGTACCGCCAAGCCACGTCCCAGATGATCCAAGGCAAGAACCCCGAGTTCGCCGAGGCCCTGCGGACTCTGGTGACGTCCTTGGTGAAGAAGCCGCAGCCGGTGATCTCGTTGGCCGTGGAAGAAGAAGGGAATGACCCGCAGGCGAAGGCGCGCGAGGACGCCACGGCCACGGAACTCGCCGACAAGTGGGGCAGCACCATCGGCGACGAGTTCGTGATCTTCGCCCGGCCGGACGACAAGGAGATCAAGACGATGATCCACGTCGCCTACCGCTTCGCCGGCCCGGTCACCACTTATACCGTCACCTTCCGCAACGGGCCGGACGACGAGCCGTTCAAGACCGTCACCGGCGCCTTCGAACCTTTGAAAAACGCGCTGAACTTTAACGGCCCGCCAAAATTCTCCGACCACTTGCTCGCCGAAAGTTGTGGGATCACCCGGCCGCGGCCGATGGTGTTGCCGGACCAGGATTTTTGAAATTGGCATACACCTGCCACGCCGATTAATCGATTTGTGAGCCGCGACGTGGAGGCTTTGCGGAGAGGAGCGCGGACCGGAACCCGATGGCGACAGCGCACACGGGCAACGGCGAGCGTCGCGGCGTCAGCCCGACGTGTCTTTTTCGAAAACCAGACACGGCGGGCTGACGCCTCGACGCCCGCCGTTGCCCGTGTGCGCTGTCGCCATCGGGTTCCGGCCCGCGCTCCTCTCCGCAAAGCCTCCGCGTCGCGGCTTACAATACGGGGGAAAGCCGCGGATCAGGGGCTGTGAGCCGCACACAAATGAGATCATCCGATGCGTGAAGTCGCGGGGCGGGCGTTGTGGGTGGGGAACGCCGGGGATTTGTGGGACTCCCGCGCGGTGTTGGCGGCCGGTGTCGCGGCTGTCGTGGAATTGGCCGACAACGAGCCGATGGCCGGCCTCCCGCGGGAGTTGATCCGCTGCCGGTTCCCGGTGTCTGATGGCGGCGACAATCCGGCGTGGCTTTTGCGACTTGCCGTTGAAACGGTGGCTGCCCTGCTCAGGGCCGGCCCGCCGACGTTGGTTTGTTGCTCGGCGGGCCTGAGCCGATCCGTGGTCGTCGCGGCCGGCGGGGTCGCGCTGGCCGAGCGTTGCCCGCTGGCGGATGCGCTAACCGCCGTCGTCGGGGACGGCCCGGCGGACGTGTCGCCGCGATTGCTGTGCCAAGTGCGGCAAGCGTTGGGATTGTGAAATGTCGGCGGCCGGTTTTCGGCCTGAAGGGCCGTTTAACATAGCCCAGCCCGCAAGGGCTGGGGACACATCGGCAATGGTTTTTCGGTCTAAAGGACCGATTAACAAAGCCCAGTCCGTGAGGGCTGGGAACGCGCCGGAGCCGCGGGCAACTATCCGGCCCTGACGGAACCGGCGGCAGATCATCGGCTCGTCAGGCCGAAAAACCTTTTCCGCGTCTTACCCAGCCCTGACGGGCTGGGCTATGTTAGAGCAGTTTCAGTTCCCGTGTGGCGGCCGGAGTGTGGTGGGACCGGCGTCCCGCCGGTCACTTTTGTCCCGACGACCGGCGGGACGCCGGTCCCACCGCCACACCGGTCCCACCGCCACACGGAAACGGAAACTGCTCTATCGGCCCTTCAGGCCGGAAAACCAGTTGCCAAGACGGCATCACCGGGCGCGCCCGAAGCCCGGGGGGACCGCCGGCGGCGAGAAAACGTCGGCGGCGGGGGCCACGGTCACGTCCGGTTTGATGAGGTGCAGGGCATCCATCACGGGTTGGTCGGCGGGCCGGCCGGCGCAGCCCCACCGGCGGACGGCCGCCGTCGCGTCGCCGAGCCGGCCGGCCAAGCCGAGCCAGAGGACGCGGTTGACGCGCGTATGGCGCAGGCGCTCTTGGTCATCGGGGGGCAGGAATTCGCCGCACAGGGGGGCGCGGTCTTTCATCGGCGGGATGCCGGCGGCCTGCTCGTCCCACGGGGCCGTCGCGGCGACGGCGGCCAATTTCTTGTCGTACACGGCCTCGACGGCCGACAGCATCCGGTCGGCCTCGGCCATGTCCGCCGTCGTCCCTTCGCCGACCAGCACGGCCGCGAGAGCGAGAGCCAGGCGCGGGTCGGCCGGGAACGCCTTGACGGCGGCCCGCAGGTGGGCCGTCGCGGCCCCGAACTTTTTTTGGAGGACCAAGGCCCGGCTGAGGTGGACGCTCCGGTTGGCGGCCGGTCGGCCGGCCAACTGCCGTTCCATCAGCGCCGCCATGCCGGCGTCGTTGTCGCGGGGGACGCAATACACGAGCACGGCTAAGGAGTCGTACACGTCGTCGCCCACGTCGGCCGGCATGGCGAGCAGGCGCTTCTCGGCCCCCGCCGTGTCGCCCAGCCCGGCCCGCAAGAGAACCTCCATGCGGGCGGCATTCTTGGCCGTCGTGGCGTCGGGGGACTGTTGCTGGCGCTCCAATTTGGGCAGCAACCGCCGGAACGGCGCGTGGCAGGCGGCCGGGAGTTCCAGCGGCGGGCCGTCGGAGCTGGCCGCCATCGTGTCGGCCGTTGCCACGAAGTAGGCGTAGCCGACCGCCAGCGGATTCGGGGACAGATCGGCCGCCGTGACGGCGTCCGCGACCGCCGTGTTCTCGCCCATCACGCCGTGGCGGGCCAAGAGGGCGGCGAACGTTCGCCGCTCACGCGCGTCGGCCCCCTGCGCCATCGCCGCGAGGGACGTTTGCCAAGTGCTCCGGAAGGCGTAGGCGGTCGCGTCGCCCGGCGCCAGCAGGACGGCCCAGTCGTAGCAGTCGCCCGCCTTCGCCAGCCGGCGCGCCGCCTCGGGCTTGTCGTTCGCGTCGGCCCACAGGAGATACTGGCGCCACACGCCCGGGTCGCCCGACGAGTCGGCCGAGAACTCGCGCGTCAGGCCGCCGGGCGCCGGAGACTGCTCGGCCGCCGCCGCGCGCACGGCGCACCGGTAGTGGTGCGTCGCCAGTTCGCGCCAGAGCGCCGGGTTCGTCGGGGCGGCCGCGACCGCCCGCGTCCACCACGCCTCCGCGTCGTCGGGCCGGGCCAACCGCTCCAGCAAAAACGCCAAGAACGTCATCGCCGCCACGTCGTCCGGGTGGTCGCGCAGATACGCCGGCCCGAGCGCCGCCCCCTTGGCCGCGTACTCGGCCGCCGCGGTTGGCCGGTCGGCGAGGAGCGCCGCCATGATCGGCTCCAACTTCGGGAAATCGGCCGGCGTCTCCCGCCACGCGCCCAACAAGTCGGCCAGCTTCGGGCCGTCGGCGGCCGGCGCGGCCGGCTCATCTCCGGCGAAGGTGAATTGGCCCGCGGAATTCAGCGCCGCGGAAAGGTTCATGCTCGCCCGCGGGTGCGCCGCCGCCGCCCGCACCGACTTTTCCCACTCCGGCGACCCGGCGAGGGCCGCGGGGGCGGGGAGGAATGCGACGAGCAGGAGGTAAAGACGGCGCATGGGAAGGCTCCCGCAAGAGGGCGATTGGCGGGGAATACCGGGGAATCGGGGCGTGGTCAAGATGGGTTGCGGGGGAAGAGAAACCGAGTCAACAACCCTCCTGTGAACAATTTCCAAACGAAATTTCCGCGTGACTGTCCGCTGCGAAGTCGTTTGCAAGATAATGCCTGAGAAGGGCTTGGATCGAA
>JAYTTY010000295.1:0-6708 GCA_043744795.1 Zavarzinella sp.
GCTCCGAAGACTCCGCGTCGCGGCTAAACGGGATTGTGGCGCCCGCGCAACCGCCCCAACCGGCCCGATTCGTCCCCGGCCGTGGCCCGGCGTTCGCCGTGGCGCGATTGTGCGGAAAAATCCCCGGAATTCACCCGGCCCGCGCGACCGGATTTCCTTGTTCGTCCCCCCCGGCTTGTGCATAATCACTACATCATGCGACCGCCGCGACCGGCGGGGTCGCGCCGCGCGGCCAGCGCGAGAGGGAACGCCGTGAAGAAGATCCTTGTTGCCAGTCAGAAGGGCGGGGTCGGCAAGACCACCACCGTCGTGAACTTGGCCACCGCCGCCGCCTTGGCCGGCGGGAAGGTCTTGATCGCGGACTGCGACCCGCTCGGCGGCGCGCGCGCCGCCCTCGGCGCCCGCCCGCCCGCCGCCGCCGAGACGCTGCGCGTGATCGGCGCCAACAGCGACGCCCCGCTCTGGCGGGACGTCGTCCCCGGCCTCGACCTCACCACGCCCTACGGCAACCCGCACCGGCCCGTCCATTCGCTGGACGACTTCCTCATTCTGCTGCACGACTCCCCGGCCTTCCGGCCGTACCAGTGGGTCTTCTTCGACTGCCCCCCGGTCATCGGCGGCCTGCAACTGCGGCAACTCATCCGCGTCTCGGACGAGTTGATTCTCGTCCTCCGGGCCGAGCCGATGGCCTTCAAGGCCGTCCCGAACTTCTTGAAGATCATCCGGGCCGTGCAAGAAGAAGGCAGCCCGGTGGAACTGGCCGGCCTGCTGCTCACCCTGCCGGCCGGCGAGCCGCTCGGCGGGTCGTGGGAGCAGGAGCTGCGCCGCGTCTTCGCGGCCACGCTGCTGCCGCAGGCGATCCCGTACGACCCGGACGTGCCGCGCGCCCACGCCCTCGGCAAGCCGGTCCTCATCACTCAGTCGCAAGGCCCGGCGGCCCGGCAGTACGCCGGCTTGGCCCAACGGCTCGGCCTCGTCCCGACGGACAACGACGCCGTGGACCTGTTCCGCGATGGCCCGGAGCCGAGCGCGTCGCTGTCGAGCACGTCGAACTCGCTGTCGGCCGACCAGGTGCGGGACATGCTCGGCGAGCCGGTGCGGGACATCGTTGATTCGCTCAGCAGCGTGATCAAGTTCGACCTGCCGACGGCCGAGGAGGCGTCGCGGCCGAAGCCGGGCCAGTCGAGCCGCTACCGCCCGCCGGCCCAGGCCGACGTGCCGTCCGGCAACATGCGGACGGACTCGGGCCGGCTGCGGCCGGACGAGTCCGGCATGATTTCCTTCGGCGTGCCGGAGTCGGAGGCCCGGCGGCCGGCCGCCATCCCGGCGGCGGCCAAGTCCCCCGTGCCGCCGGCGGAAGACTTGCCGTTCGCCGAGCCGGCCGTGCTGCCGTCCGCCCCGACGATCATCATGCCGCGGGAAGTCGCCGCGCCTCCGACGGCGGTGAAGGCGCCGGACGTGACGGCCGAGAAGACTCCCTCACCCCCGGCCTCTTTCCCGCAAAGCCGGGAGAGGGGGGACCGTGTGGAATCGCCGCTTCCCAAGCAAGAGACGCCAAACCCACTTGCTCCCTCTCCCGGCTTTGCGGGGGAGGGCCGGGGCGAAGGTCTTCGCTTAAACCCAGTCCCCGCCAAGGCTGCCGAGCCGCTGCCCGAAGTCCCCGAACCGAAGCCCGCGCCGGCCCCGACCCCGAAGCCCGCGCCCGCCGCGGTTCCGGTTTCATCCCTCCTCCCTCCTCCTTCATCCTTGCCCCCCACGCCGCCCGAGCCACGCACCATGAAGAGCAGCGACTCCACCCCGACCGCCGAGCGGCCGTTCCGCGGCCACACGGGGGACATCACCGGGCTGGCGTTCTCGCCGGACAACCGGCTGATCGCCACGTCCAGTTGGGACAAGACGGTCAAGCTGTGGGACGCCGTCACCGGGGCCGAGCGCGCCACCCTGAAGGGGCACACCGGCGTCGTCAGCTCCGTGGCGTTCGCCCCGACCGGGGACGTGCTGGCCACCACGAGTTGGGACAAGACCGCCAAGCTCTGGCACGTGCCGGGCGAAAACTTCCTGACGCTCAAGGGGCACGGCGGCGTCGTGACGGCCGCCGTCTTCTCCCCCAAGGGGGACTGGATGGCGACGGCGGGGTGGGACAAGTCCGTCCGCATTTGGAAGCCGGACGGGACGCCGTCGATGAACCTGACCGGGCACACGCGGATGGTCACGTCCGTCGCCATCTCGCCGGACGGGGCGCTGATCGCCTCCGGGAGTTGGGACCGCACGGTGCGGCTGTGGGCCGCCGCCGCGGGGGCGTGCAAGGCCACGCTGCTCGGCCACGGCGGCGACGTGACGTGCGTCGCCTTCTCCCCGGACGGCCGGCTGCTCGCCTCCGGGAGCCTCGACCACACCATCCGCTTCTGGGACGCCGGCAGCGGCAAGGAGATGGCCACCCTGCGCGGCCACGGCGGCGAAGTCACCTCGCTGGCCTTCGCCCCGGACGGCCGGTCGCTCGCCTCGGCCGGGTGGGACCGCGTCGTGAAAATTTGGGACGTCAGCTCCGGCCAGGCCCGCGCGTCGATGGCCGGCCACGCCGGCGTCGTGACGTGCGTCGCCTTCGCCCCGGACGGCAAGCGCCTCGCGTCCAGCAGCCTGGACCGCAGCGTGAAGATTTGGGACGCCGCCGCCGGGGCGGAGATCACCTCGTTGCGCGTGCAGGTGAGCAACGACGCCAAGGCCCCGGCCGCCGGGTTCAACGCCCGCGAGACGCCGACGGCCAAGCCGCTGTCCGCGGACGACAGCGCCGCGCCGCTCGCCCCGGCCCCGTCGCCGAAGCCCGCCGCCCCGCCGGCCCAAGCGCTGCCGCCGCGGCCCAAGCCCGCGATGCCGGACCCGGCCCCGCAAATGGACGCGTGGTCCGACCCGCCCGCCACGCCGCTCCTGGAAGACATCCTCGGGCCGCGCCTCGGGCCGCGCCTCCAAGCACCCACGCCGCCGCGCCCGCCGGCGCCCACGCCGCCGCGCCCGCCGGCCCCGACCCCGCCGCCGGCCAAGGGGCTGAACATCGGCAACCTCGGCGGCTCCTCCGGGGACATCAAGCTCCCCGCGGCCAAGTCCGACGACACGCCGCCGGAAATCCAGTTGCCGCCGATGATGCGGCCCGAGGTCAAGCCGGGCGACTTCAAGCTGCCGGACATCCAAATCGGCGAGGCCAAGAAGGGCGACTTCCGGCTGCCCGACATCAACGTGAACGCTCCTAAGCCGGTCGAGATCAAGCTGCCCGACATCAAGGTGACAGAGGCGAAGCCCGTCGAGATCAAGTTGCCGGAGATCAAGCCCGTCGAGATCAAGTTGCCCGAGTTCAAGCCCGTCGAGATCAAGCTGCCGGCGGTCAAGCTGCCGGACGTGAAGCCCGTCGAGGTGAAGTTGCCCCCCTTGCGGAAGCCGATCGAAGTCCGGCTTCCCGAGGTCCGCGTCCCGTCCGTCAAGCTGCCGGAAGTGACGGCGACCGAGCATGAGATCATTCTGCCGCAAGTGAAAATGCCCGAGGTAAAATTCGTCGAGATCAAGCTGCCGGAGATCAAGCCCATCGAGGTGAAACTCCCGGAAGTGAAGGCCCCCGCGGTCAAGCCGCCCGCCGTGCAGTTCCCGGAGTTCAGCGTCGGCAGTTTGAAGATGCCGAAGATGCCGCCCCCGCCGAAGCCGCCGGAAATGGGGCGCGAGATCAAGATGTCCGTCGCCGACGAGGGGGACGGCGACGCCACGATCCCGGACTTCATCATCCCGGAAGTGGACGTGCGCGCCGAGCCGCGAGAGGGGGACGTGACGGAAATCTACCTGCCGGTCACGCACGGGCCGACGGCCAAGGCGCCCGAGGTGAAGCCGATCGAGGTCAAGCTCCCGACTCTGAAGCTCCCCGGCCTCAAACTTCCCGAAGTGAAGCCGGCCGAGATCAAGCTGCCGGCCGTGGCGCCGGTCGAGATCACGCTCCCCGAGATCAAGGCCGCGAAGCCGTCGATCTCACTGGGCTACCGCTTCCCCGACACGCCCCCGGTCGTCGTCGTCACGCCCCCGGTCGTCGTCGCGCCGCCGGCCGAGTTCCGCCTACCGGACATCAAGTTGCCGGGCATCAAGTTGCCGGACATCAAGTTGCCGGCCGTGGCGCCCGTGACCGTGACGCCGCCCGTCATTAAGATGCCGGAAACCGTCCGCCTGCCGGCCGTGCGGCCGGTCGAAATCAAGCTGCCGGACATGACGCCGCCGGAGCCGCGGGGCGCGAGCGTGTGGATCCCCGGCGCGAAACTCTCGGACACGAAGAAGATGGACCCCAAGCCCGCCCCGGCGGCCGAGACGCCGCCGCCGCTGCCGCCCGAGTCGGGCGACGCGGTGGACCCGTTCGCCCCGCCGCCGAAGGCCCCGGTGATCGAGCCGGGCTTGATCCGCCAGCCCGAGGCCGTCCAGCGCGGGTCGGCGTTCAACTCACTGGCTTTGAACCTCGACGGCAGCATGTTGGCCACCAGCCGCGGCGACTCCACGGTGATCGTGTGGCACACGGCCACGGGGGAAATCCTGCACGCCCTGCGCGGGCACGCCGGCGAGGTGAACGCGATGGCGTTCTCCCCGACCGGGGCCGCCCTCGCCACGGCCGGCGCCGACACCGTGATCCGCATTTGGGAGGTCGCCACCGGGACCTCCGTCCGCAAGATCACCGGCCACCTGGCCCAGATCGCCACGGTCGCCTTCTCCCCGGACGGCGTCCACTTGGCGAGCGGCAGCTTCGACACCACGATTAAAATTTGGAACTGGATGACGGGCCAAGAAGTCGCCACCCTGCGCGGCCACTCGGACGGCGTGGCGGCCCTCGCCTACTCCCCGGACGGGTCGGCCCTCGTCTCCGGCGGCGAGGACGGGACCGTGCGCCTGTGGGACTTGGACACGAACGCGGAGCGGCTGCACCTCGTCGGCCACAAGCGCGAGGTGTGCGCCGTCGCCTTCGCCCCGGACGGCGAGCGGTTCGCCTCGGCCGGCGGCGAGGGGGCCGTGAAAATCTGGGACGCCGGCAACGGCGAGGAGTGGATGACCATCGCGGCCCACACCCGCGTCTGCTCCGGCGTCGCCTTCTCCCCCGAGGGGGACTTCCTCGTCACGGCCGGGTGGGACCACACCGTCCGCGTGTGGAACGCCGGCAACGGCCACGCGGCCCGCATGATCAGCGGGCACCAGGCCGAAGTGACCGGCGTCGCCTTCGCCCCGGACGGGAAGACGATCATCTCCAGCGGGTGGGACCGCACCGTGCGGTTCTGGGACGCCTTCACCGGCCAAGAGACCGCCATGCTGACGGAGCAAGGCTTGGTGCCCAAGGCGGGCCGCCCCGGCCTGCCGCGCGCCACGCCGCCGCGGCTCGCCCGGCCGGGGTCGAAGACCGTGTCCATCCCGCCGAGCAACGCGACGCAGTTTTCGCCCCCGCGGCCGAAGCCGGGTGCGAATTCGCCGACGGTCGCCTTCTCGGCCTCGGCGACGGCGACGACGGCCAAGGCCCCCGAGCCGACCGCCGTGACGGCCATCAACCCGATGAAGATTTCCGGCACCCTGAACCTCGCGGAGAAGTTCAGCCTGCTGACCGTCGGCGGGGACCGGGCGGTGCGCGTGTGGGACGTCGCCACCAAGAGCGAACTGCGGCAAATCGCCGCCCCCGGCCGGGAGTTGCTCGCCTTGGCCGTCAGCGCCGACCAGCGCTTCGTCGCCACCGGCGGGGACGACGAACACCTGCGCCTGTGGGACGTGGCGACCGGGGACGAGCGGTTCGCCTTCGGCGGCCACACCGGCGACGTGACCGGCGTGTGCTTCAGCAAGGACGGCCGCCGCCTGGCGACGTGCAGTTCCGACATGTCCGTGAAGGTGTGGGACATCCCGGCCGGCATGGCCGTCGCCACGCTGCTCGGCCACCGCACCGAGGTGATGGCCGTCGCCTTCTCCCCGGACGGCGAGACCCTGGCCACCGCCGGCCGGGACGGCACGATCAAACTCTGGGACGTGGCGGCCCAGGCCGAGCGCCGGACGCTCCGCGGGCACACCAAGCTGGTGAAGGCGCTGGCCTTCTCCCCGGACGGCACGCACCTCTTGAGCGGCGGGTGGGACTGGTCCGCCCGCGTGTGGGACGTGGCCACCGGGCTGACGGCCCACGCCCTCGGCGGCCACACGGCCGCGATTTCCGGCGTCGCGTACCTGCCGGACGGCCGCCGGGCCGTCACCGCCGGCTGGGACAAGACGGCCCGCCTGTGGGACCTCACCTCCGGCCAAGTGATCCGCGTGCTGGAAGGCCACGCCGACCGCATCGCCTGCGTCGCCGTCAGCCCGGACGGCGTCCTGCTCGCCACCGCCGGCACCGACGGCGTCATCAGCGTGTGGGACTTGCTCCGCGGCCGCGAACGGCTGGTGCTGAAATCCCCCGCCGGCCGCGTGCAGGGCATGGCCTTCGTCGCCAGCGTCCGCGAGTCGGCCGGCGCGCCGCGCCCGCAGATGGCGGGGAAGTAGGATGACAAGGTGACAAGGTGACCGGGTGACCAAAACCGGCGAGCCGAGCGGCGTAAGCCGCCGGGTGGGGGCTGGAGTGCACCACCCGGGGCCTTAGGCGAGCGGCAGGTCTTGATTTACCTGCCGCTCGGTTTGATCGTGATGTCGTACTTGCGAAGCGTCGGGGAACGCTCCAACCGCGCCTCGTAC
>JAYTTY010000296.1:0-1750 GCA_043744795.1 Zavarzinella sp.
CCCGCCGGTCGTTTGTTCCCCGACGACCGGCGGGCCGCCGGTCCCACCGCAAC
This sequence comes from Zavarzinella sp., assembly GCA_043744795.1. GTDB lineage: Bacteria > Planctomycetota > Planctomycetia > Gemmatales > Gemmataceae > Zavarzinella. Next base: position 54 of record JAYTTY010000296.1, read on the forward strand.
ACCGAAACTGAAAATGCTCTAAACAGTCATCTCGCCGCGAACTCCAGCCCGTTAAACCGCGCCAGCCGCACCCGGCCGGCGCCGACGGCGAAGGAGACGAACACCCCGCGCAGCATCGGGTGGTCGGTGTCGAGGCGGAAGGTGTTCACCTCCCAGTGCGTCAGCGGCAAGGCCCAGCCGTTCCACTTCCACGTCAGGCCGGCCTTGCCCGCGGTGACCGTCATCGGCCCGTAAGCCGGGTGTTCGTACGTCCCCGCGTAATCGGCGAGCGGCAGGGACGGCTCGGTCCCCTCGCGGCGGGCGAGTTCTTGTTGCTTGGCGAACTTCTTGGCGGCGGCCTCTTCGTCGGCGGCGATACCCTTGAAAAGCTTGTCCCAATCCGTCAGCGGCGGGAGTTTCAAGAAGTGCTCGACCAAGCGGTTGCTCAGGGCAAGGGTCATGCGCGTCCCCTCGCGGTTGGCGAGGACGGCGAAGGCGACGCCGTCTTTGGGCAGCATGGTGACGTGGACGCGGACGCCGTCGATGAAGCCGGCGTGCTGGCAGAGCAGGTGGCCGCGGTAGTCTTGGACCACCCAGCCGAGGCCGTAGGCGAGCTGTTCGGTGTGCGGGTTCATGGCGGCCGTCCCACCTTCCTTGCGGATGACGGTCTGCGGGGCCCACGTCTCGCGGAGGTTCTTCGCGGAGACGAGTTGGCGGTCGCCGACTTTGCCGTCGTTGAGCAGGAAACGCAGCCAGAGAGCGAGGTCTTCCGCGGAGGCGAACAGTGAGCCGGCGCTGTTCGGCGTCTTCATCTCATACGGGGGCACGGCGGCCGGCATGCCCGCCGCGTCGGCCCGGTGGCCGACGATCAGTTCCGTGTCCGGGCCGGGTTGGCTAACGGAGGCCGTCTTCATGCCGAGCGGCTTGAGCAGGCGGGTTTCGACCAACTCGCCCCACGGCTTGCCGGCCGCCTTCTCGCACACCAGGCCGGCGGCCATGAACATGACGCTCTGGTACTGCATCTCCGTGCGGAACGGGGCCGTCAGGGGCATCTGACAACACCGCTTGACGATCTCCTCTTGCGACCACGCGGAGCGATACCACAACAGGTCGTGGGCCGGCAGGCCGGTGCGGTGGCAGAGGAGGTCGCGGACGAGGACCAGCTCGCTCGCCGCCGGGTCGGACAGTTTGAACCACGGCAAATACTTGCGGACCGGGTCGTTCCAGTCGAGCCGGCCGTCATCGACGAGGCCGGCCATCAGGGCCGCGGTGAACTGCTTCGTGCAGGAGGCCAGCGGGAATACGACGCCCGGCGTGAGGGACTTGCCGCCGAGTTCGCGGACGCCCTGAGACGTGAGGGCGAGTGTGGCCGTCCGGTCCACGGCGACGACGGTGACGCCCGGCACGTCCCATTCGGCGCGGGCGGCCGCGGCGAGCGTTTCGACGCCCGGCGGTTGACCGAATGCCGGGACCGAGAAACCGACGAGGACGCAAAGGAGGACGTTTCGCATGGGTGGGAACAAAATCAGGCCGGCCCGGGGACCGGGCCGACCTGTGAGGTTGATGAGATCGGATCGGGAAATCAGACGCCGTAGCCGCCGGCGAAGCCGAAGCCCTTGCCGCCCCCGCCGCCGCCGAACTGGCCGCCGCCGCCGAACTGGCCGCCGCCGCCGAACTGGCCGCCGCCGCCGAACTGGCCGCCGCCGCCGAACTGGCCG
>JAYTTY010000297.1:0-1747 GCA_043744795.1 Zavarzinella sp.
CGACCGGCGGGACGCCGGTCCCACCGCAACACCGAAACTGAAAATGCTCTAGTCCCGGGGCTATTTTCCCGCGTCCCGTTGGGGCGAAAACCATCTTAATGCCGGAAGTGCCGCACGCCCGTGAACAGCATCGTCAGGCCGCGTTCGTCGCAGGCGGCGATGGACTCGGCGTCGCGCTGGGAGCCGCCGGGTTGGACGAAGGCGCCGACGCCGGCCTGGGCGGCGGCGTCCACGTTGTCGCGGAAGGGGAAGAAGGCGTCCGAGGCCAGCACGGCCCCCGTCACCTTGTCGCCGGCTTTGCGGATGGCGATTTGCGTCGAGTCCACGCGGCTCATTTGGCCGGCGCCGACGCCGACGACCGTGGGGCCGTTGGCCAGCACGATGGCGTTGCTCTTCACGTGCTTGCACACCCGCCACGCGAACCACAAGGCCGCCCGCTCGGCTTCCGTCGGCTGTCGTTTCGTCACCACCTTCCATGCAGACGGGTCGTCGGCCCCCACGTCCCGGGCTTGAACTAATAAGCCGCCGTCCACGCGCCGGAAGTCGAGGACTTGGCCGGCGGCCGGCTTGAACGGGCCGGTCTTCAGCAGGCGGACGTTCTTCTTCCACGTCGGCTTGGTGGTCAGGATTTCAAACGCGGCCGGGTCGAAGTCCGGGGCGATGATGCACTCGACGAACTTGCCCGGCTCGGCCAACTTCTCGGCCGTCGCCGCGTCTACCGGGCGGTTGAAGGCGAGGATGCCGCCGAAGGCGCTGGTCGGGTCGCCGGCGTAGGCGTTCAGGAAGGCTTCCGCGAGCGTCGCGGCGACGGCCGCCCCGCACGGGTTGTTGTGCTTGATGACCACGGCCGCCGGCTCGGTGAACTCCTTCACCAGGTTGAGGGCGCTGTCGAGGTCGAGCAGGTTGTTGAAGCTCAGTTCCTTGCCGTGCAGGACCTCGGCCCCGGCGACGGTGTCCGGCTTCGGCGGCTGCTCCGCGTAGAAGGCGGCCGGCTGGTGCGGGTTCTCGCCGTAGCGCAGGGCTGTCTTGCCGGCCAGCGTGAGGCTGAAGCGGGCCGGCAAGCCCGTCTCGCCGGCCGTCTGGCCGAAGTAGGTGGCGATGGCCGCGTCGTAGGCGGCCGTGCGCTCGAACACCGCCCGCGCCAAACTTCGCCGCGTGTCCAGCGACAATGACCCGCCGGACGCTTGCAACTCGGCGATCACCCCGGCGTACTGGTCCGGCGACGTGAGGACGGCGACGGCCGCGAAGTTCTTGGCGGCCGAGCGCAGCATCGACGGCCCGCCGATGTCGATGTTCTCGATCACCTCCTCGTCGTGGACGCCCGGCTTGGCCGCCGTCTGCTCGAACGGGTAGAGGTTGCACACCACCAAGTCGATGGGCTGGATGGCGTGCTCGGCGATCTTGGCCATGTGTTCGGGCAAATCACGGCGGGCGAGCAGGCCGCCGTGAATCTTCGGGTGCAGCGTCTTCACCCGGCCGTCGAGCATCTCGGGGAAGCCGGTGACTTCGGAAATGTCCTTGACGGCCAAGCCGGCCTCGGCCAGGCCCTTGCGGGTGCCGCCGGTGGAGATCAACTCCACGCCAAGCCCGGCCAACACGCGGGCGAGGTCGAGGAGGCCGGCCTTGTCCGAGACGCTGAGCAACGCACGCCGAATCATGGAAGAGGCCCAAAGAGAGATTGACAACTTTGGGGGTCATTGCCGGGAGAAGACCCCCCCCGGCCCCCCCTTGCCAAGGGGGGGAGGAA
>JAYTTY010000298.1:0-25044 GCA_043744795.1 Zavarzinella sp.
GGCTTACGCCTCGACGCTCGCCGTTGACAATGGAGGAGCAATTGCCGCGGTGAGCCCGCGCTCCACTCCGAAGCGTCGCGTCGCGGCTAAACAAAGGTCTCATATCCGCTTGAACTGCTTGTCCAACTCGTGCCGGCTGAACGTCAGCGAGGTCGGCCGGCCGTGGGGGCAGTGGTGCGAGTCTTCGGCCAGTTGGCGGAGTTGCATCAGGTAGTCGATCTCGTCGCTCGTCAGCTTGTCGCCGGCCTTGACGGCCGCCTTGCAGGCCATCGTCGCCAGCAGGTGGTGAAAGACGTGGGCCTTGGTGGGCGTGCGGTCGTCCTTCACCAGCTCGTCCACGACGCCCTGGAAAATTTGCTGCACCGGAATGCGGCCCAACAAGGCCGGGTAACTGGAGACGGCCACCGTGCCGCCGCCGAAGTCTTCGACTTCGAGGCCGAGTTCCGCGAGTTGAACCTTGGCGTCCAAGACGACGGCGGCCTGTTCCATCGTCAGGTCGATCGGCTCGGGGATCAGCAGGCGCTGCACGTCCAGCTTGCCGTCGAGGATGCGGCGGCGGAGTTGCTCGAACAGGATGCGCTCGTGCAGGGCGTGCTGGTCGATGACGAGCATCCCCTGCGGCGTCTCGACGACCAAGTAGGCGTCGTGAATCTGGATCGCCCGCTGCGGCGGCGCCAGCGGCGGGATTGTCATCAGCGGCGGCGGGGCCGGGACATCGGGGAGCGTGAACTCGCGCGGCGGGGCGAACGTGATGTCGCCCGCGTCCACGGTCGGCGGCTTCGCCTCCGGCGGCGTGGCGAAGATCGGGGCGTGGGTCGGCGCGGGTTCGCGTTCCCACGGGGCCTGCGTGTACACGGCCTGGTCGAAGCGCGGGGAGCGGGCCTGTTCGCCGACGGTTTCGGGCAACGGCCCGTCGTTGGACACTTGCAACTTGGGCAACAGGTTCTTGGCCAACAGCGCCCGCTTGACTCCGCCGCGCACGAGGCTGTAAATCGCCGACGAGTCGCGGAATCGCACCTCGCTCTTGGTCGGGTGGACGTTCACGTCCACTTGGTCCGGCGGCAGGTTCACAAAGAGGAACCCGACCGCGTACCGCCCGGTCATCAGCAGGCCGCGGAACGCCTCCTGGAGGGCGTGGGCCAAACTGCGGTCGCGGATCCAGCGCCCGTTCACGAACAGGTATTGCGTCTTGGCGTTGCCGCGGTCGCACTGCGGGTCGGTGACGTAGCCGAACAGTTCCAGCCCCCCGGCCTCGGCGTCCACTTCAATCAAGTTGTCCCGCACGTCTTTGCCGAAGAACAGGCCCAAGCGGTCCGGCAGCGTGGCCGACGCGGGAATCTCGTGGACGAGCCGGCCGTTGTGCTTCAAGACGATGTGCAGGGCCGGGTACGCCAGCGCCAGCCGGGTGACGGTCTCGGTGACGTGGCCGAGTTCGGTCGGGATGCCCTTCAAAAACTTCTTGCGCACCGGCGTATTGAAGAACAGGTGCTTGACTTCGACGCGCGTGCCGGGGGAGCCGTTCCACGGGCGAATGTCGGACAGGTCGCCGCCGTCGCACAGGATGGCCGCCCCGTCCGCCGCCCCGGCCGGGCGGGACTGCACGCTCACCTTGGCGACGCCGCCGATGGAGGCCATCGCCTCCCCGCGGAAGCCGAGCGTGCCGATGCGGAACAGGTCGTCGGCGTTGGAGAGTTTGCTGGTCGCGTGACTGGCGAACACGAGCCGCAAGTCGTCCGCGTGGATGCCGTGCCCGTCGTCCGCGACGCGGATGAGTTCGGACCCGCCCTGCTCCAGTTCGATGTCGAGGCGCGTGGCCCCGGCGTCGATGGAGTTTTCGAGCAACTCCTTGACGACGCTGGCCGGCCGCTCGATCACCTCGCCGGCGGCGATCTTGGTGACGACGTTAGACGGGAGTTGCTGAATACGCGGCATTTTTTAAGCCGTGGCAAGGTGACAAGGTGACAAGGTGACAAGGTGACCAAAACCAAGTGAGCCGAGGGCCGTTAGGCCCCGGGTGGTGCGCTCCAGCCCAACACCCGGCGGCTTACGCCGCTCGGCTCACATGCTTTTGGTCACCTTGTCACCTTGTCACCTTGTCACTCATTCCTCCTCCGCCTGCCCCAATTGCTTCAGCTTCCGCTCCAGCGCGTCGAGCGACATGCCCAGCGCGGCGGCGGCGGCGGCGTGGTTGCCGTCGGCGGCGGCGACGGCGCCGCGAATTTTGTCCTGCACCTTCCACGCCTGGATTTGCCGGTACAGGGTGCGCTCGCCGATGCCGAGCGCGCGGGCGGCCTCCTCGCGCTTGCCGTTGGCGGCCGCGATGGCCTTCTCGCAGTAGTGGCGCGTCACCTCGGCCAACGGGCGGCCGAGCATGGCGTCGGGGCCGGCCTCGGCCACGTCGCCCGCCGGCACGGGCGGGCCGTCGCCTTCCATCAAGTCGTCCAGGCCGAGGTCGCCGTCCGTGTCTTGGATGACCATGCTCTCCACTTGGTTGCGGAGTTCGCGCACGTTGCCCGGCCAGTGGTAGTGGTCGAACATCTTCCAGACGCCGGCGGCCACCTTCGTCACTTTCTTGCCGTGCCGCTTGGAGAACTCGTCCAGGAAGTGGACGGTCAGCACGCGGATGTCTTTCTTGCGCTCGCGCAGCGGCGGGATGCGCAGCAGGCCGACGCGCAGGCGGTAGTACAAGTCTTGCCGGAACTTGCCGTCCTTGATCATCGCCTCCACGTCGCGGTTGGTGGCGGCGATCAGGCGCACGTCCACCTTGATCGTCTCGTTGGAGCCGATGCGGCTCACCTCGCCGTTCTCCAGCACGCGCAGCAGTTTCGCCTGCAAGGGCAGCGGCATGTCCCCGATCTCGTCGAGGAACAGCGTGCCGCCGTTGGCGTACTCGAACCGGCCCTTGCGCAGCTTCTCGGCCCCGGTGAACGCCCCCGGCTCGTGGCCGAACATCTCGTCGTCGAGCAGGTTCTCGTTGAGGGCGGCGCAGTTCATCGGCACGAACGGCTTGGCCTTCCGCGGCGAGTTCGTGTGCAGGGCCTTGGCCACCAGCTCCTTGCCGGTGCCATTCTCCCCGAGGATCAGCACGGTCGCCTTGGTCGGGGCGAAGGCTTTCAGGCGCGTCAGCAGTTCCTGCATGCGCGGGCTGTTGCCGACGACGCCCTCGAAGCCGAACTTCTCGTCCAACTGCTTGCGCAGCTCGCGGATGGTCCGCAGCCGCCGCAACTCGTCGGCCGACTTGTCCACGACCGTTTGAAGCTCGGCCTTGTCCAACGGCTTCAACAAGTAGTGGGCGGCCCCCTCGTGCAGCGCCCGCACGGCCGTCTTCACGTCGCTCGACCCGGAGACGACCATTACCAGCCCGTCGCCCTGTTCCTTCACCATCTTCACGATGGCCAAGCCGTCCAAGTCCCCCATGCGCAGGTCGGTCAGCACCAGGTCGAACTCCTCGGCGGCGAGTTTCTTCGCCCCCTCCTTGCCGCTGGTGGCGACGGTGCAGTCGTACCCGTGCGAATCAAGAATATCGGCCACGGTCTCGGCGTGGGCCTTCTCGTCGTCGATCACCAGCACGCGCAAGCGGTCATCGGCGGGGTCCGGCGGCGGGTCATCGAGTTTCGGGACGGCGGATTTGGCCACGGTTGGGGGTCTCGGGGACGAGCTCCGGCGCGAAAAAAGGCATTAACCACAAAGACACAAAGGTCACACGAAGACGCACAAAGGAAAACAAAGAAGATGCTCTGTTCACCTTCTCTGTGAAACTTTGTGTGACCTTTGTGTCTTTGTGGTTACTCTTGTCCGACACCCCCCCATCTTACCGCCTCCCCCGCCGCTTGCCATGTCGGCGGACCGGACAAGTCGAGACTCCCCCCGCAGAATCGGCAACGCCGGAACAATTGTCAAGGACAGGGGGCCGGTCGGTCGATGTTTTCCCGGGGACGCCGCGTTGACCGTTCGTGGAAGAGTGACCAAGCCGTGACCGACACCCGCACATTGCTGAACCGGATCGCGGAGTTCCGCAAGCGCATCGAGGCCATGCCCCGGCTGATCGCCCCGGACGCCCCCACGCCGATCCCGGACACGGTCAAGATCCCGATGGGGGACGCCCTGCCCGCGAAGGTGGCGGCCGGCTCCCGCAATCAGGCCATCCTGGAACAATCCCTGCGGCAACTCGCCGGGGCCGAAAAGCAGATCGCCGCCCCGACGCGACTGTGCAACCGCGCCCGCCGCCTGCTGATGGACGCCCAAGGCTTGGTCACGCGACTGCGCTCCGTGGCCGACGACCCACTTCTCGCCGGTTCGCCGGCGGACGACGAGGGCCAAGTCAGCGAGGGCGACCCGTTGGTGGTGCATTACCGCGAAACGGCCGCCCTCACGGAGGCGTCGGTGCGCTACGCCCTCTCCTTCCCGGACACGGCCACCGAACAAATGCGGCTGTGCGAGGGCTTGGAGACGATGCTGGAAGCCGCCCACCGCCGCTTCGGCCTGTTGGCCGGCGCGCTGGAAAGCCACCGGGCCGACGCGTCCCGCGTGGACCAGCTCGCCGGCTTCCTCACGGCCTTGGATCAATCCGACGGGCCGCTCGACCCGGAGCCGCTGTACGACATCGTCCACGGGTTGATGACGCAGGAGGCCGCCAAGCCGCTGCGGTTCTTGTACGTCCCCCCCGGGGTTTCGCAGGCGTATCTCGGCGGCCCCGCGTTGCCGCCGCCGGCCCGGTTCGTCGCCGCCCACGCGCTGAACTGCGCCCAAGTCATTTCCCGCGCCTTGCGGAACGACGCGGACTGGCGGGGCAAACTTCACGAAGTCGTATTGGCGGCCCTGCTGCAAGACGCCGGCATGTTGCGCGTGGACCCGGCCGTGCTGCAACAGCCGAAGCCGTTTACGGCCGAGCAGAAGCGATACTTGGAAGCCCACGCCCGCCACGGGGCCGAGCTGGTGATGACCAAGATGCCGATGCTCGGCGGCTTGGCCGAAGCCGTCGCCGCCCACCACGAGCGCAGCGACGGCACCGGCTACCCGCTGGGCCTGAAGCACGCCCAAGTGTCGCCGCTGGGCCGCATGGTCGCCGTCGCCGACGTGTACGCCGCCCTGAACGCCCCCCGCCCGCACCGCGCCGCCTACGACCCGCGCGCCGCCCTCACGGAAGTGATGCTCCTCGCCGACTCGGGCAAACTCGACCGCCCGTCCGCCGAGAAGTTGTTGGCGCTGGGCTTCTACCCCACCGGCACCGTGGTGGAACTCAATGACGGCTCGACCGGCGTGGTCCTCAACACCCGCGACCCGCGCCAGACCCTGGCCCTCGCCAACAAGCCGATGATGTCCCTGCTGGCCGACGAGGGCGGCCACGCCTACCCGACCCCCCGCTTCGTGGACTTGGCCGACTCCGACACCTTGTCCGTCACGCGGGCGCTGACGAAGCACGAGCGGGTGAAGCGGCTGGGGCGGCCGTACCCGGAATTTGTGTGAGGTACGGCCCGCGATCTGCTTTTGCCGCAATCAATGTCTGAAGTGAGCCGAGCGACGTGAGTCGCCGGGTGACTTCCACTCGCAACACGCCTCACGGGCGAGCGATTGCGTCTGGCGGTCACCCGGCGACTCACGTCGCTCGGCTCACATCAAAAGGTTTTAACCGCGTTGTTCAGTTTGGGTTGCAACAGGCGAGCCAAACCGTTCATAAGCGGCATTTCGAGCTTTTGTCCATGAACCCCATCTGTCTCGATAAGGTTTGGGACTAAATTTGCCGAACCTCGCCAGTTCACGTTCAGAAGGAGTTTTGCCAAGCTCACCGTGCAACCGGATAATCTCAAGCAACAGTTCTTCGTCGCTCAACTTTGGTCCAACATTGTTTTTTCCGGATTCATATGGTTCAAGTCCCGCGGCTTTCACCGCGCGATTCCACGATCCAAATTGGTAACCTGCCGTGGAGAGACTCGCCAATTGATGGTGCTTGTCGAAATCGTTCTGTGAAAGTCGGTCAACTCCCAACATATTCGCCACTCGCAATATCTCGGCGATGACCCGTAGTTGACGCTCGGTAAACGCCGATTCAGAGTCCACTTTTTCATCCGCGCCATACTCTCCTGCGAAAATCACCATGAGGCCGGTGCCGCCTAAATTGTGTCAATCGGAACAGACGCGGAAGCACAATCCAACTCTCACCCGTCCGGGTCTTCCAACAATTCCCGCAGCCGTTCGGCCAAGTCGGCGGGCACCCGCGAAAGCCAGTCGGCGTCAATCAGGCCGACGGCCGAGAGGTCGAGCAAGTGCATTTGGTCCTTGCGGCGGTACGACGTGAGTTTCATCCGCACGAGGGCGGCCAAGGAGAGTACCCGAAACGGCCCGCCGGCTTCGCTCTCCGTCACGTCCGGCGTCGGGTGCGTGTCATTGGGCTGAACGTATTCGCCGGCGAAGACGACGCGGACCGCGTCGCGCGGGCCGGCCGTTTCCCCGTCAAGGAACATGTCCACGCCGGCCACTTCCTGATGCCGGAACCCGGCGTCGGCCAGCGCGGCGGCGGCGGCCGGTAGGTCGGCACGGCGAATCAGAATGTCCACGTCCTGCGTGTTGCGGACGGCCGCCTCATCGACGCGAGACACCCACGCGGCGACGGCATTCCCGCCGACCACGGCGTAGGGCACCGCCCGAACATCAAGGGCGGCGGCCGCGCGCGTCAATCGGTCGCGGACCTTTTCCACGGCGTTGACCATCCTTTCCCATGAGACCGGACCGAGTGGTTGAGTCATCGCACTGCCTTTGCCAATGAGCCACCTTTAACCGCCCTCCCGTCCCCGCCCCGGCGGGACGAAGCCGGCCGCCCACGCCGCGTCGTCCGGGGGCAGCGGCGGCTCGGGCCGGCGGCGGTAAATCTTCCCTTCGTAGACGGCTTCGTCGTAAGTGGTGTCCAAGAGCGCTTGCAGATCCACGGCCGCCGCGGCGTCGGGCGTCAACAACGGGACCGGGATGACGGGCAAGCGATCCCGTAAGCCGACCGGCCAGAAGTCCACGGCCGGGCGGTCCTCCACGCGACTCACCAGCACGCCGTAATCGCAGGCGGGCCACGCCGGCGGGGCCGGGCGCCGGCCGCCCCGGAGCAGGTCGATCTCGACGAAATGCGCGTCGCTCCGAAAGAGTTGGCGCCGCTTGGCGAGGTACTCTTCCCGCCCGCGGCCGGCCGTCTTGTTGCTCGGGCTGAGGAACTCAATCACCGTCACGACGCGGCGCGTGTCGGCCTCGACGACTTCCAGCCATCGGTCCCGCTCTTCCTCAGCCATCAACGGGATCGTCAGGCGCACCGGCGCGGCGAGCGTCGCCACGCCGCCGGGCCGCGGGCCGTCCTCCGGCGAAACGCCGATGTCGGCCACGGCAATCCCGGCCAGACTCTCGTCGTCCGCCGGGTCGCGGAACGTTACCCGCACTTCACAATTCACGATGTAGCGGCCCGCGAGGAGTTTCGCGAGCGCGCGCTGCATTGTGACCAAGAAGTTGCTGTGGAAGTCCCGCCACCCGTTGGCGGTTTCCAGGTACGGGTTCATTCCGGGGAACGGGGACGGCATCGCAAACTCCGCGGCGAGACTCCCCGGATTATCGCCCGGCGGCCGGAATCGTGCAAGGGCCGGCCCGGACAAGTCCGAACCGCGTCGTTGACTCTCCCCCGCCCGGTCTGGTACACTAAACCCATCGTCAATGCCCCCCGCCACCCGGCCGCCACCCACATTCGGCGGCCGTCCGTCTCCTTGGACTCTCCCGCCCCGCAGGTGCTTGCAATGAAGTATGTCGTTCTCCTCGCCGGGGCCGCGTGGCTCCCGCTGGCCGCCGTCGCCCAAGAGAGTCTGCCGGCCGGGCGCACCGTCGTCAAGCTGGAAGCCAAGCCGGCGGCCGTCGCCCTGAAGAACCCGTTCGCGTACACGCAACTGCTGTTGTCGGCCACGCTCGACAACGGCGACGTGGCCGACGTGACGCGGCTGGCCAAGGTCGAAGTCCCGGCCAACGCGAAAGTGTCCGCGGCCGGCTTGGTGCGGCCCGTTGCGGACGGGGCGGCCGTCATCAAGGCCACCGTCGGCGGCAAGACGCTGGACGTGCCCGTGACGGTGAGCGGCCAGAAGGAGCCGTTCGCCGTCAACTTCATCCGCGACGTGCAGCCGGTGTTCTCGAAGCTCGGGTGCAACGGCGGGACGTGCCACGGCTCGGCCGAGGGGAAGAACGGGTTCAAACTCTCTCTCCGCGGGTACGACCCGATTTACGACCACCGGGCGTTCACGGACGACTTGGAAGGCCGGCGCTTCAACCGGGCCGCCCCGGACCGCAGCCTCATGATTATGAAGCCGGCCGGGGCCATCGCCCACGTCGGCGGCGTGCTGTGGCAGCCGGGCGACCCGAACTACGAACTCACGAAGCAGTGGATCGCCCAAGGGGCCAAACTCGACCTGGCGACGCCGCGCGTGACCGGCATCGAGGTGCTGCCGAAGGACCCGGTCATCGCGGCCATCGGCTCGAAGCAACAGTTCGCCGTCGTCGCCACCTACGCGGACGGGGCCAAGCGGGACGTGACGGCCGAGGCCTTTATCGACAGCAGCAACGGGGACGTGGCGACGGTGGACAAGGCCGGCGTGCTGACGACCATGCGCCGCGGCGAGGCCACCATGCTCGCCCGGTTTGAAGGGGCGTACTCGGCCAGCACCATCGTCTCGATGGGGGACCGCGGCGGCTTCGTGTGGGCCGGGCCGGAAGCCTTCAACGAGATCGACACGCTCGTGTACGAGAAGCTCAAGCGGGTCAAGATCCAGCCGAGCGAGTTGTGTACGGACGCCGACTTCGTCCGCCGGCTGCACATCGACGTGACCGGCCTGCCGCCGGAGCCGGCCGTCGTGCGGGCATTTTTGCTGGACCCGCGGCCCACGAAGGTCAAGCGGGACGAGTTGGTGGACAAGCTCGTCGGCTCGCCGGACTACGTCGAATACTGGACGAACCGCTGGTCCGACATGCTGCAGGTGAACCGCAAGTTCCTCGGGGACGCCGGCGCGCAGGCCCTGCGGGACTACATCCGCACGGCCGTGGCCGACAACAAGCCGTACGACAAGTTCGCCTACGAAATCCTCACGGGCAGCGGGTCCAACGTGGCGAACCCGGCGGCCGCGTACTACAAGGTGCTGCGGACGCCGGACGCCGCGATGGAGAACACCACGCACCTATTCCTGGCCATCCGCTTCAACTGCAACAAGTGCCACGACCACCCGTTCGAGAAGTGGACGCAGGACCAGTACTACTCGCTGGCCTCGTACTTCTCCCAGGTGCAGCGCGCCGAGGATCCGAAGTTCAAGGGGCAGAAGATCGGCGGCTCGGCCGTCGAGGGGGCCGTCCCGCTGGCCGAGGTGATCTCGGACACGGCGGCCGAGGAAGTGAAGCACGTCCGCACGGGCGAGACCGCCAAGCCGAAGTTCCCGTTCGACCACAAGGACCTGGCCGCGGCCACCGCCACCCGCCGCGTGCAGTTGGCCAAGTGGATCACGTCCACGGAGAACCCGTACTTCGCCAAGAGCTACGCCAACCGCGTGTGGAGCTACCTCACGGGCGTCGGCGTCATCGAACCCGTGGACGACATCCGGGCCGGCAACCCGGCCTCCAACCCGGCCCTGCTCGACTACCTCACCAAGGAGTTCGTCGCCAGCAAGCACGACGCCCGGCACCTCATCAAGTTGATCTGCAAGAGCCGGACGTACCAACTCTCCGTCGCCACCAATCAGTGGAACGCCGGGGACGACCTGAACTACTCCCACGCGATGGCCCGGCGCCTGTCGGCCGAGAGCCTGTACGACGCGATTTACCGCGTGACCGGGTCCACGTCCCGCCTGCCCGGCCTGCCGCCGGGGTCGCGGGCCGCCCAAGTGTTGGACGGCTCGGTCGATTTGCCCAGCGGCTTTTTGGACTTGTTCGGCAAGCCGGTCCGCGAGAGCGCCTGCGAGTGCGAGCGGTCGAGCAGCATGATGCTCGGGCCGGTGCTGAACCTCGTCAACGGCCCCATCGTCGGCGACGCCCTGCGCGACCCGGCGAACCGCATCGCGAAGCTCGCCGCGGCCAGCGCCGGGGACGACAAGAAGTTCGTGGAGGAGATCTACCTCGCCGTCCTGAACCGCTTCCCGACGCCGAAGGAACTGGAGACCGGCTTCAAGGCGCTGAAGGCCGGCGAAGCCGACCACGCCGCGCTGCTGGCCGAGTACCAGGCGAAGGAGAAGGCGTTCAAGGCCTACGAGGCCGCCGTGGACGCGAAGCAGGCCGCGTGGGAACAGGCGCAAGGCACGTTGCCGACGTGGGAGCCGCTGGCGGCGACCAAGACGGCCAGCGCGAACAAGGCCGTCCTGACCGCCAACACGGCCGACCAGTCGATCGCCGTCAGCGGGCCGAACCCGCCGACGGAGACATACACGGTGACGTTCACCACCAAGTTGAAAAATGTCACCGGCCTGCGGCTCGACGTGTTGGCCGACGACAAGCTGCCCGCCAAGGGGCCGGGCCGGCCGCCGAACGGCAACTTCGTGCTGCAAGAGTTCACGGTGACGGCGGCCCCGGCCGACAAGCCCGCCGAGGCCAAGCCGGTCGCCCTGCACAAGGGCCAAGCGACGTTCGCGCAGGACACATTCCCGGCCGCCAACGCCATCGACGGCAACCCGACCACGGGCTGGGCCGTCTTCCCACAGGTCGGCAAGAACCACTCGGCCCTGTTCGAGTTGAAGGCGCCGGCCGCCAACGAGCAGGGGACGACGTTCACCGTCACGATGGCGATGAACTTCGGCACCATGCACACCATCGGCAAGTTTCGCGTCTCCGCGACGGCGGACACGGAGCCGCGCCTGGCCGACGGCGTCCCGGCCAATCTGCGGGCCGTGTTGGCCGTCCCCGCCGCCCAGCGGACGCCGGCCCAGAAGGCCGAGTTGACCAACCAGCACCGGGCCAAGGACCCCGAGTACGCCCGCCTCGCCGGCACGCTGGCCAACGCGCCCGCCGCCGACAAGCGCGTGACCGGCGCCCAAGACTTGGCGTGGGCGCTCATCAATAGCCCGGCGTTCCTGTTCAACCACTGAGCCGGGGTTGGGATTGGAAATGACGTGACGGCCGCCGGGAAACCGGCGGCCGTTTTTCGTCGGCGAATCGCGTCCGCCGGTTTTGGGCGGGCGCGATTCGCCATTGGGCAAAGGCGGGGTTGGAGTCCCGCCTTTAGGCGGTCTTGGACCTGACGCCCAAAGGCGGCTGGCGAACCGCGTCTTCGAGGGTTCGCCTTCTCGGGTGACGGCTTCTGACCCTGGGGTCGGACCCTCGAAGACTCGGTCCTCCTGCTTTCCGCGGCAGGAAGGCCCGGACCGCTTAAAAGCGGGACTCCAACCCCGTCCCCGCGCGGCAAATTATTGTCGCCCGCTTGCGCACGCCGCCTCCCCCTCACTGCTGTTGCTGCTGCATTTGCTGCTCCAGCGCCAGCGAGTCGAGTTGCTGTTGCTGTTGCTGCTCCATTTCCAGCACGTTCGTCGGGGCGAAGATGCCTTCGCGGGGGACCATCGCCCGCAGCGGGGCTTGCAGGGGCGGCAGGCTTTCGTGCCACGCGATGGGCGGGGCGCGGTCGAGTTGACGGCTCTCGACCCGCACGGAAATCTTCTGGTGGGCGCCGCCGCGGTAGATGCCCTTGTTGGGCGGCACGTCCGTGAAGTCGCGGCCGACGGCGACGCGGACGAAGTGGTCGTTCACCACCGTGTTGTTCGTCGGGTCCACGCCGACCCAGTCGAGGGACGGCAGCCAAATCTCGACCCAGGCGTGGCTCTGCGACTCCTGGCCCGGCCGGTGGATGTACCCGCTGACGTACCGGGCCGGCAGGCCGAACGTCCGCAGCACGGCGATCATCAGGTGGGCGAAGTCCTGGCACACGCCCTTGCCGTGCCGCAGCACGTCGTCGATGGGGGAACTGGCGGCCGTCACCGCCGGGGCGTACTCGAACTTCGTCTTGATGTACCGGGCGACCGTCGCGACCAATTCGCCGAGGTTCTGCCCCAGCCGCGGGGCCAACGCCGCGAGGGTCGGCTTCAGCAACTCCGTGGGCCGCACCGGCCCGTGAAAGGACGAGAAGGCGATCGCCGCCAGCGGCAGCGCGTCTTCCTCCAGCGGGTACATGGCCGGGCAACTGGTGAGGTCCACCCCGCGCGAGTGCGTCTCCACCACGCTGGCCGACAGGATGGTGACGGCCTGGTGCGCCGGCAGAATGTTGATGTGGTGGACGCGGTTGCCGAACCCGTCCTGGTAGCGGTGCGTCTCGACGGGCGGGTTAATCCGCAGGTGGAACGACCGGCAACTCTGGTGGGCGTCGCTCGCCGGCTCCATGCGCAGTTCCGTGAACGTCTCCGTCACCGGGGACGGGTACTCCACGCGGGTCTCGTGCTGGATTTCGAGGATCATTTTTGGCCGCCGTTTCTTGTCATCAGCCACCGCGCTCATCAAACAAAGGCATTTTTTAGCCACGGGTCGAACACGGATAAAACACCGACCGAACCGAAAGCAAAATCACAAGACGGATGAAAACCGGATGACCACGGCCCAAACTTGACATGGCGAGAGCGATCCGTGCCAATCCGGTTTTCATCCGTCTTTGTTTTCAATCTGTCTTCTGTCTTGATCCGTGTTCTATCCGTGTTCGATCCGTGGCTAAGAATGTCTTTGTTAAATTCACACCGAATACATCTCCTGCAACGCCAAACTCGCCTCGGTGCAGCGGTCGATGATCTCATTTAGAAACTTGTGCAGGCCGTCGGGGTCGGCGCTGAGGGCCGGCAGTTCGGCGAAGCGCAGGTCGCTGAGGGCCTTGCCCAGAAGGCGTTCGCACTTGCTCTCCGTCCGGCGGCGGACGCCTTCGCCGTACATGTGGGCGAGGGCATTTAGGGCGGCCTCCAGGCAGAAGCGCGCCGACCGCGGGACGCCGGCGTTCAGCAGCAGCAGGTCCACGACGCGGGCCGGGTCCACCCGGCCGACGTGCAGGCTCTGGTAGGCGTGGTCGGCGCCGCACGTCCGCAGGACGCCGGCCCAGTGCAGGTTGACCAGCGAGGCGTCGGCCGGGTCGGCCAACCCGCCGATCAACTCGTTGTGGACGTCCACGACGCGGACGGTCATGAAGAACCGCTCCAGGAACTTGCCGAGTTGGATGAACTGCCACCCCTCGTCGTGGGCCATCAGGGCGTCGCACATGCCCTGGACGGCGTGACTGCCCTCCTCGACGGCCCCGTAGTAGTCGCTCGGGGAGTCGATGGCCTTCTTCTGGAAGTCCGGGTCGCGCAGTTGCCAGTACAGCTTGTTGAGTTCCTTCCACACCTCGTTCGGGATGCTGCCGCGGACGCCGCGGGCGTTCGACCGCGCCCGGGTCACGCACGCCGTGATGCTATGCGGGTTGTTCCCGTCGAACGTGAACCAGTGCATCAGGGCCACGCGGCCGGCCGGCGCCGGTCGGTCCGGCCCGCCCGCCTGCGGGAAGGAGCTTGTCACCCCGACCCAGTGCAGGTCGTAGTCCCCGGGGACGACGCCGCTCAGGTCCAGTTCGAGGTGGAACGCCACGTCCAGCATGCGCGCGACATGCTCCGCCCGCTCCACGTAGCGGCTCATCCAGAACAGGGCGTCGGCGACTCGGCTGAGCATGGGTTGCGATCAAATCCTTTCCAAGCGGCGGCCGTTTAGCCGCGACGCGACGCTTTGGGAGTGGAGCGCGGACTTCCAACGGGCAATCGCCGCGCGTTTGGGAAGCGATTTGATGCGGGCGGTCCGCGCTCCACTCCCCAAGCGTCGCGTCGCGGCTAAACGGGGCTTTCCGTTGGTCACTGCTCCGGCTCGTCCGCCAGCACCCACGTGTCCTTGCTCCCGCCCCCCTGCGACGAGTTCACGACCAGCGACCCTCGCGGCAACGCCACGCGGGTCAGGGCGCCGGGGACGATGGTGATCTTTTCGCCGCACAGGACGAACGGGCGCAGGTCCACGTGGCGGCCCTCAATCTTGCCGTCCGCGAAGGTCGGGTGCGTCGAGAGTTGGATGGTCGGCTGGGCGATGTAGTCGCGCGGGTTGGCCAGGATCGCGGCCCGGAACTCGTCCTGCTGCTTCTTCGTGGAGGCCGGGCCGATCAGCATGCCGTACCCGCCGGACTCGTTGACGCACTTGACCACGAGCTTGTCGAGGTTCTTGACGATGTGGTCGCGGTGGCTCGGGACCAGCGGGCGGAACGTCTCGACATTCGGGATGATCGCGTCCTGGCCGAGGTAGTATTTGATCATGGCCGGGACGAAGGGGTAGATGCCCTTGTCGTCCGCGATGCCGGTGCCGATGCCGTTGGCGAGGGCGACGTTGCCGGCCCGGTAGGCGTTCACGAGGCCGGGCACGCCGAGGATGCTCTCGGCCCGGAAGGTGACCGGGTCGATGAAGTCGTCGTCGATGCGGCGGTAAATCACGTCCACCCGGGTGAGGCCGCGCGTGGTGCGCATGAACACCCGGTTGTTGTCGATCACCAGGTCCCGCCCCTCCACGAGTTCGACGCCCATCCGTTGGGCCAGGAAGCTGTGCTCAAAGTACGCCGAGTTGAAGATGCCGGGACTAAGCAGTACGCAAGTCGTGTCCGCGTGACGGACCGGAGAAATGTACCGAAGGACGTCGAGCAGGGCGGCCGGGTAGTCGTCGGTCGTGCGGACATCGTACCCCTCGAAAAGTTGCGGAAACACGCGCTTCAACACTTGGCGGTTGGTGAGCATGTAGCTCACGCCGGACGGCGTCCGGCCGTTGTCTTCCAGCACGCAGTACGTGCCGTCCGCGTCCCGGATCAGGTCCGTGCCGCAGATGTGGATGTAAATGTCCCGCGGGACTTTCGCCCCGACGAACTCGCGCCGGAAGTACCCCCCCCCGAAGATCAGGCGGGGGTCAACGACCTTATCCTTGAGGATGTTTTGGTCGTTGTAGATGTCCTTGAGGAACAGGTTCAGCGCTTCAATTCGCTGCGTCAGGCCTTTCTCAATATGCGCCCATTCCTTGGCGGGGATGATCCGCGGGATCGGGTCCATCGGCCAGATGCGCTCGATGCCCTCCTCGCGCTGGTAGACGGTGAAGCCGACGCCGTCTTGCAGCATGGAGAGGTCCGTCATCGCCTTGCGGCGGCGGAACTCGGCCGGGCTGAGGGAGGCCAGCTTGCGGAATAATGGCTCGTAGTGCGGGCGCACGGTCCCGTCGCGCTCGAACATCTCGTCGAACGGCAACCCGAGCGGATACCCGTCGAGTAATTCGGATTTCGTCGCACTGTCGGAGAGGGAGGCCATCACCGCTGCCTGTCTATGCAGCACATTGTTCATGCTCTTTGGGCATAAAGGCGTTTATGAACGCCGGTTTTCGTTGCACTATGGTCAATGCAATTGCCGCGCCGCCACTTTACGGTCAAGCTGCGGGCATGGCTGCTTCTGATGTCGGCATTGGTGGTTGATTATCCGGCGTCAGCGAGGGCGAGTGGAACTTCGGATGATTGAACACCACCCGCCGGTCGGCCGACATGTCGGGGATGGCGCCGGGCACGCACTTGTCGGCTAAGACCATCTCGTCCATCAGCGTGCCGAGGAAGTTCGCCTTGGCCAAAATTTCCGTGTGGACGAACTCGCCGTCGGACTGGATCACGATGCGGTCGAACACCGACCGCCGGAACAGTTTGAACCGGCTGTTCACGTCCCCGAGGCGCAGGCCGAACTGGAGCCGAGCGCGGTACCAGTACCGCGACTCGGCCGGCCCGAGGTACCCCTTGGGCGCGTCCGGCCACATGCCGTAGACGACGCGGACGAACACATTAAACGCCTTGCGGCTCAGCCTGCGGCCGCCCGGTTCGGGCAGGCCGCGGCGGTGGCCGTTGACGAGTTCCACCGGCCGGCCGGTGTACTCGTCCTTAAAGTCGATGGCCGTGAGCATCCGCGGCAAGTCGCCGGGGTTCCAACCGCCGTCGAGGGCCGAGTAAAAGACGAGCGGCTGCGTGGCTTCCACGAGGCCCACCCGCACGCCCGCGCCGTAGCCGGTGGGGTGATCCAGCGCCAGAACCTTCACGCGCGGGTTGCCGGCCGCGGCCTTGTCGGCGGCGGCCCGCCAAGCGTCCGTGGCGCCGTCGAGGACGAGCAACACTTCGTAGGGCCGCTCGGTGTGGTCGAGGACGTGCAGCCACGCGTTCAGCGCCGGGGGCAGCGCCGCCGGGTCGCCGCCGGTGGCGACGGGGAAAATGACGGTCAGCCCTTCGGGGGAGTCGGCCATGCGGGCGTCACGGGGTTCGGCGGAGCAGGACCAGGGGGCGGAACGTGACGGCCGCGGTGTCCGCGATCACATCCACGGGGAACGGCACGTTCGCCCGCAGCGTGGCCGCGTCTTCGCGGCGGGCCACGACGACGGCGGTCGGGTCACGCCGCCACTCCGCGAGCAAGTCTTCCCACACGGTCAAGGTACGGACGGGCCGGCCCAACTGGTAGGCGAGCAGGTGATTCTCCACTTGGAAGAGAATCACGGTCGCCGGGGCCGGGGCGGCTTCTCGCACTTGTCGGGCGAACGCGGCCGGGTCTCGCTCGGCCTGTTCCTTCGCCGTCACGAAATGGTCGAAGCCGAACCACGCCGCGGGCGCGAAGGCCAGCGCCGCGAAGAACGCCGCCCGCACCCGCCAACGGTTTTTGTCGGCGAGCGAAGAATACCACCCCTCGGCCCAACAGCCGACGACGACGGCCAGCCCCGGGTACGCGGGCAGCAAGTAATCGGCCCGCTTGAACCGCGACGCACTGAGGATCACGAACATCACGACGAGCCAATCCAGCCCGAACCGGGCCGCCGCGTCCCGCTTGGGCAACCGCCACAGGGCGACCAGCGCCAACGGCGTCCACGGCAAGAAGTCCCCCGCGAGCCGCGGCAGGTAGAACCACCACGGGTGGGCCGGCAACGTCGCCCCGCCGAACGCCCGGTTGACGTGGTGGTACCAGAAGAAGACGCGCGTGAAGTCGCCGTCGGTGGCCCGGTGGGCGGCGAGGAACCAGGGGGCGGCGAGGAGAACGGCGCTGCCGCCGGCAAGCGCCAAAGCAGATACCGTGAAGGCGCTGGCTGACGCGACCCCCCCCGGCCCCCCCTTGGCAGGGGGGGAGGAAGAACGTCGCCGCGCGATTGACCGCGCAACGAGCGATGGCCGGTTTTCCTCCCCCCCTGCCAAGGGGGGGCCGGGGGGGGTCGCGTCAGCCAGCGCCTTCATGCCCAGTTTCAACCCAATCAACCAGTGCACCCCCCAAACGCCCCCAACCAGCACCAACCCAATCGGCCCCTTGAGCAATAACGCACACGCCCCGAACAAGCCGGGCACGAGAACTTGCAGCCATCGCCGCCGGCCGACGGGCGTGTGCATCGTGAGCAGCATCCCGGTGACGGCCGCCGTCAGCGGGACATCAATGCGGCCGATGCGGGCGGTGCCGGTGAAGTGGACGGCCGACGCCAAGCACGCCCCAGCCACCAGTCCCGCGACGGGCCGGCCTTGTCGGCACAGCCACCACCACACGGCGAGGACGACGAACAGGCCCGCCAGCACGGCCGGCAGCCGCACGGCAATCTCATCCACGCCCCCGCGCAAGCCGCCGACGGCGGCAACCAGCCAATAAAACCCGGCCGGCTTCTGCAATTCCGCGGTCCCGTCGAACAGGCGCGGGAGCAGCCAATCGCCCGTGTCCAACATCGTCTGGGCGTCCTGCGCGGCGCGCGCCTCGTGGCTGGCCCACAGGCTGCGCGTGACGATGCCTTGGGTGAAGAGGAGGAGGCAGAGGGCGGTCAGGAAGAGCAAATGCGGAATGCGGAGTGCGGAGTGCGAAATGGAAGACGTGTGAAGAATCGGGCGCCAGTCACTGGCTGCCGCGACCCCCCCCGGCCCCCCCTTGCCAAGGGGGGGAGAAAATCCGGCCGCCTCCAACGCACTTGAGCCGCGGATAACGGCCGGCGGTTCTTCTCCCCCCCCTGCCAAGGGGGGGCCGGGGGGGGTCGCAACAGCCATCGGCTTCCCATCCATGAGTGACCAGTTTTCAATTCCGCATTCCGCATTCCGAAATCCGAAATCCGAAATTCCTGTCACGCCGCCTTCGGGTGGATCTGGGCCTCGTACAACTCGCGGTACACCGCGCACGTGTCCACCAAGTCGCGGTGGACGCCGACGGCCGCCACCGCGTGGTTGTCCAGCACGACGATGCGGTCGGCCATCTGGACGGTGTGCATCTTGTGCGTGATGAAGAACGTCGTCCGGCCCTTCTTGAACTCTTGCAGGGCGTCGTGGATCAGCCGGTCGGACACGGGGTCGATGGCGCTGCTGAACTCGTCCAGCACCAGGATGCTCGGGTCGCGCAGGATGGCCCGGGCCAGCGCGATGCGCTGCTTCTCCCCGCCGGACAGGCTGCCGCCGAGGTCGCCGAGCTTCACGTCGTACCCGCCCTTGGCCATGATGAAGTCGTGGGCGAACGCCTGCTTGGCGGCCGCCGCCACCTGGTCCGGCGTGGCCCGGCGGTGGCCGTACTGGATGTTCTTGCCGATCGTGTCGTCGAACAGGATCGGGTCTTGCGACACCAGCGCGACCTGCTTGCGCAGGCTCCGCAGGTGGACCTTGCGGATGTCCAGCCCGTCGATGAGGACGGTGCCGTGGTCCGGGTCGTAGAAGCGCGGCAGCAGGTTCAGCAGCGTGGACTTGCCGCTGCCGTTGGCCCCGACGATGGCGACCGTCTCCCCAGCCGCCACGCGCAGGCAGATGTTCGTCAGCACCTGCTTGTCGGGGGAGTACGAGAAGCACACGTTCTGGAACTCGATGTCCTTGCAGTGCCGGCCGAGCCGCGGGCCGGCCGCGTTGGCTTGGACTTGCGGCTCGCGGTCCATCACGCCGTAAATGCGGTCACACGCGGCGGCGGCCGACTGCAACTTCGTGTACACGCTGGACAGCTTCCGCACCGGGTCGGCCATGCCGATGAGCTGGGCGTACAGCAGCAGCAGCATGTCGTTGTCCAGCGGCGTGGACGTGAACTGGACGCCGAACAGCCGCTTCTCCCCGCTCAGGACCAGGTACGCCCCGGCCAGCAGCGCGAGGCACACGGCGAACACGCCGGTGAGTTCCACCAGCGGGCCGGCGAGGGCGTCGATGCGGACGACGCGCATGCTCCGGTCCGCGTAGTCGCGGGCGGCGGCGTGGAACCGCCGGCGCTCGTACGGCTCCATCGTGAACGCCTTCACGATGCGCAGGCCCTGGAACGTCTCCTGCAAAATGCGGTAGATGTTCCCCATCTTGTCGAGCAGCTTGCGGGAGGCCTTCTTCATCTTCCGGCTGGCGCTCGTCATGACGTACAGGGCCGCCGGGACGACGATCAGGAACAGCAGCGTGAGCTGCCAACTGATCCAACAGGCGATCACGACGCACGCGACGGCGCGCAAGGGTTCCGCGACCACCCGGCCGAAGAGGATCTTCATGCCGTTGCCGGTCGTCTCCATGTCGTTCGTGAAGCGCGACATCAGGTCCGCGGACCCGCCCTCCTGCACTTGGCGCATGTCCTGGCGGATCGCCCGGCGGAAGAACAGGTCGCGGAAGTCCAGCGTCGTCCGCGTGGTGACGGTCCCGACCAGGTACTCCTGCCCGAACTCGAACACGCCGCGGACGGCGACGGCCACGACGACGGTCGCCAGGATCAGGGCCAGCGTGTTGAATCGGCCGGTCGGCAGGTGGCGGATGACGTAGTGCTTCAGTTGTTGGAACTGCCACTGCCGCGACCGGACGTTGGCGAGTCGGCGCTCGGCCCGGTCGAGCCGGTCCGTGATGCGCCACTCCTCCCCCTCCTTCTCGGGGCCGGCCGGCAGGGCGTCCACGGCGGCGTCCTTCGCCTTGAGGAGTTGCAGGTCCGCCTCGTCCTTCGCGATCTGCCGGTCGAGGTCGTCGATGCTGGCGTCGGCCCACTGCTGCAGGTTCTGGTCGCTGCCCAGCATCTTGAGGACCGGGTACACGAACGTGATGTTGAGGCCGAACAGGGCGGCGGCGCAGAACGCGAACAGGAGCGAGAGGATCAGCCGGCCGCGGTACGGGTAGGCCAACTTCAGGGCGCGCAGAAAATTTCGCATGGCCGAGACCGTCCTCCGGGAGCGTGGCGGTTATACCCGACCGGGCAAGATGGGGCAAGGCGAGCCGGGGCGGGCGGCGCGACGGCCGCCTCAACCCCCTCTGCCCCCTAACCTCCCCCACGGGACTGTTCCCCGCTTGCTCCCCCTCACCGCCGCGGAGAGGGGGCCGGGGGGTGAGGTTGTCTTTGGCGCGCGCTCGCCGCCAAAGCAACCTCACCCCCCTAACGGGCGCTTAACGGCCCGGCCGGTCTTCGACCAGGATGTAGATCGGATACTCGTGATAGTCGAACCGCCGGTGCACGATGGCCGTCTGCAAGCGGGCGTTTTTCTCCGCCCACTCGCGCCACGGTTCCGGCAAGCCGCCGCGGCCGCCCGGCAGCACGACCCACACGTTGCCGTCGGCGGGCCGATGGTCATCGACAAATTTTGGGATGTCCGTTAAGGGCAGGCGGTGCCAGCGGCCTTCGAGTTCGGGGCGGTAGTGCGACAGCTTGTCGCCCTGAACCACGACCAACACATCATTCGGCCCGATGCGGTCGCCGACCCAATTCGCGGCCGCCCGGAAGTCGTGCCGACTGCCGTCTTGATAGTAGCTGACGACCTCCGGCAAATTCAGCATGAGCAGCCCGGCGAGCACGGCGACGCCCGCGAGTCTGCCCGCGGGCGCGAGGCGGTCCGCGATCTCGCCGAAGGCCACGCCGCCCAGCGCGACCACCGGGAGGCAGAGCGGAAAGACGTATGCCGAATGGAACGGGAGCACCTTCGGCAGCGCGAGCAGGGCCAAGGCCCAAACCGACGCCTGGCTGCCCCAGAACGCGGCTTGCACGCGGTCGCGCCGCCACAGGATCAACAGGCCGGGGACGGAGAAGAGGGCCACGGGCCAGGTGACCTGGCTGACGCCGCTGAAGATGGACCGCGAAATGGAGTCGCCTTCCCACCCGTAGCCAACGGCTTTGCCTTCGCTGAGCGGGTACAGGTACATCGCGGCAAACAGCGCGGCGAAAACCGCCCCGCCGACCGCCGCGAGCAAGACGCGGTTGGACCGAAGCCCGCCCGGCATGGCGCGGGTAAGAGCGGCCGCGAACACGAAGCCGCCAAAGACCATGCCGACAAGCGTGTGCGTGAGCACGGCCAGCATCGCCGCCCCGCACGCCCAGACCATCCAACGGGCCGAATCCAACCGGAGCGACCGGGCCGCGGCCAGGAATGCCAGTGTCGCAAACAACGCGGCCGGCGAATAGAAGCGGTGATACTGCGAGTAAAAGAGGTGTTCGGGCGAGACGGTCAGAAGCAACATAACTGCCAACGCGGGCGTCCGGCCGAGCAGGGTCTTCAAGCCGAGGCCGACGAGCACGATCTGCATGACGCCGCAAACCGCGGGCAGGGTGCGCGAGCCCGCCTCGCCGCTTCCGAAGGCGGAATCGGCCGCCGCGTGCAGCGCCATCGCCACCGGCACCATCTTCGGCACCTGGCGGTCGGGGTCGTCATGGGCAAACCGCGTCTCGCCGAGGAACGTGCGCACCTCGTGAAATGTGCCGAGTTCATCGGACGCGAACGACCACTGGCCGATGCCGACGACCCGAAAAATGACCGCGAGAACAACCGCGGCGGCGAATGCGCCGCCCCACGCGCGTGAACACCCGAAGAGTTCTTGCGGGGGGGGGGCGGCAAAGCGGTTTTCGGATGTCATGTCACCAACCATACGACGAGGGCTGCCGTTGCCAAGAAACCGAGTGCGACTCCCCCGGCAGCGGGCATTTGAACTTCGCGGCCCGGCGCGAACTGGCCGGGGCGGTCTGCACGGCACGGGAGAGCGCACTATACTGGACGGTTCATCTTATTCGCCCCCGGCCGACGACACCGCACCATGCCGCACACCCGAATGGCCGCCCGGCGGCCCTTGCGCGTTGAACCCTTGGAAGCCCGCGACGTGTTCAACGCGGCTGACCCGGTGACCTGCGCCTTCCCGCCGCCGCCGGACCCGCCGGCCGCGTTCGCCGCCGCCCCGGACGCCGCGCCGCCGGCGCCGCTCGAAGACACGTTCCTGCTGCACAGTTCACCGACGGCCACGAAGTCCATCTACCTCGACTTCGACGGCCACACGACCACGCGGACGTATTGGAACCGCTCCTTCGGCAGTTCGTTCGACACGCCGGCGTTTGACACCGATGGGTCGGTGGCGACGTTCTCGCCCGCGGAGCGGGCCACGATCCAGTACATTTGGCAGCGGGTGGCCGAGGACTTCGCCCCGTTCGACGTGGACGTGACGACCCAAGACCCCGGCATGGAAAACCTGATCGACCGCGGCGGGGCCGACGCGCGCTGGGGAACCCGCGTGTGCATCGGCGGGACGTCCCAAGCTTGGTTTCATCAGTCGGCCGGCGGCGTCGCCTTCGTCGGCTCCTTCGGCAACACGTTCGGGTACGCGAACGACAACCCGGCCTTCGTGTTCGCCAAGACGCAGTACAACAACGAAAGTTACATTGTCCTGGCCGCGTCCCACGAGATCGGCCACACGCTCGGGCTGGTGCACGACGGCACGACGCGGTCGGAATACTACGGCGGCCACGGGAGCTGGGCCCCGATCATGGGGGCCGGGTACGGCCGGAGCCTGACGCAGTGGAACATGGCCGACTACCCCGGCGCGGTCAACAAGCGGCCGTACCCGCCGTACGACCCCTTCGTCCAGGACGACCTCGCGGTCATCACCACGCAAAATGGCTTCGGCTACCGGCCGGACGACTTCGAAGACACGTTCGGCAAGGCCGCGGCCGTCGCCCTCGACACGCCGACCACGTTCGCGGCCGCCGGCGTCATCGACAAGCCGGCCGACCTGGACGTGATGAAGTTTAACCCCGGGTTCGGCCCGTTCGCCGTCACCGTGTCCCCGGCCGCGCGCGACCCGAACCTGAACGTCCAAGTCGAACTGCTCAACCGGGACGGCGACGTCGTCGCCATGGCCAGCCCGACCACCTCGCTCGGGGCCACACTGTCCGCGGCGATCGAGGACTTCGGCCCGTACTACCTGCGCGTCTCCGGCGTCGGCAACGGCACGGCGGCGACCGGCTTCACGGCCTACGGCAGCCTCGGCCAGTACACCCTGCAAGCCACGATGCCCGAGTATTTCCCGCCGCTGCCGCTGCACGTCACCGGCGTGACGGCCGTCGAGTCCGCCGGCGGGTCGGTGACGGGGTTCCGCGTCGCCTTCGACTACCCCGTGGACCGCAAGACGCTCACCGCGGCGACCGTGAAAGTGACCGGGCCGGCCGGGGCGGCCGTCCCCGTCATCGGCGTGCGGGCCGTCCCCGGCACCCTCTTGGCCGCGGACCTGCTGATCGCCCCGCGGAAATTCGCCGGGACCGGCGGCGTCCGCGTGGCGCTGTCCCCGGCCGTGAAGTCGCGCGGCCGCGTCGGCCTCGACACGGACAACGACAACACGCCCGGCGAGTCGGACGACTACTTCGCCGGCGCGGCGTACCAGTTCAACTCCGCGGCCGGCGGCCCCATCGCCGACGACAACACCCCCGCGGACTTCCCGCTGACGGTCGGCCGGGCCTTCAACATCCGGGACGTGAACGTGCGCGTGAACCTGACGCACGCCAACGTGAGCGACTTGGCCCTGTCGCTCATCGCCCCGGACGGCGTCACCGAAATCCGGCTGTTCGACCACCGCGGCGGGACCGGAAACAACTTGGCCAACACGCACTTCGACGAACAATCAGCGAAGACGCTCGTCGGCGCCAAGGCCCCGTTCAACGCGGCCGTCTACAAGCCGGACTCCGACCTCACCACGCTGAACGCCCTGAACGGCACGTCGTCCGCCGGCGAGTGGAAACTGCGGGTGACGGACTCCGCCGCCAACGCCGTTGTCGGGCAGCTCGTCTCGTGGGGCCTGACGTTCGCCACCGCCGAGGCGCGGGCCGTCGTCGCCGTCACGGCCGTCACGCCAGTCCCCGTGTCTTCCAGCGCGTTCGCGTCCCTGGTCAAGTCGTTCACGGTGCAGTTCGACCGGCCGATGAACGCGGACACGGTGAAGGCCGCCGACTTCAAAGTGACGTTCGGCCCCAAAAACGTCCCCGTGAAGATCTTGTCCGTCGCCGGGGCCGGCACGACGTTCACGGTGACGACCGCCCCGTGGACGAAGGCCGGGACGTACACGGTCAAGGTCGGCCCGGCCGTGGCCGACCCGCTCGGCAACGGGATGGACGGCAACGCCAACGGCTTCTTCCTGGAAACGGCCGACGCATATTCCACGACGGCGCTGGTGACGCGGAACGTGTATCAATCGACCACGGCCGCCAAGATCCCGGACGTCCCCGGCAAATCGCGGACGAGTTCCATCGCCGTCGCGGACGCAATTTCCATCGAACAAATCGCGGTGTCCGTCAACATCAAACACGCCAACGTCGGCGACCTGCGCCTCACGCTGATTTCCCCGGCCGGGACGTTCCTTTTAGTGCGGAACGGGGCTGCGTCGGGCGCCGACTTCACCCTCACAACGTTCTCGGACGAGGCCGCCGCGGCCATAACGGCCGGCGGCGTCCATAACACGGGGGACTTCAAGCCCGAGGAGACGCTGGCGTCGCTGACCGGCCTCAGCGCCAAGGGGACGTGGAAGTTGAAAGTGGAAGACATGACGGGCGGCAAC
Organism: Zavarzinella sp.; assembly: GCA_043744795.1. GTDB lineage: Bacteria > Planctomycetota > Planctomycetia > Gemmatales > Gemmataceae > Zavarzinella. Next base: position 24,782 of record JAYTTY010000298.1, read on the forward strand.
GCCGGGCAATTGCTGTCGTGGGGGATTTACGTGAAGCCGGCGGCGTGAGCGGGCGGGGCGTGATACATTGAATTGGGAAAGGGAGGGGATCATGTCCGCAGTCGTCACCCCGTCCATCGAGAAGACCCCCGGCGTGTGCGGCGGGGACGCCCGCGTCGCCGACGACGCCAGCGCGCCGGCCACGGCCCGCACCCGCCTCGTCGTGGAGTTCGCCAGCGAAGCCATCGCCGACGGCGTCCGCCAATGGCCCGAAACCGCCCCCT
>JAYTTY010000299.1:0-6630 GCA_043744795.1 Zavarzinella sp.
TCCCATCGCATTCTCCTGGCTGTCTGGGCGGACTGGAGGAGAAATACACAATTCAGACCGTCAGGGGAACCCCGTTTCGGTCGGGCACATCTAGTCTGAAGGACCGATTATCTTTGGAGGTCCGCGAAAGCCGACGCCTTAATCGGTCCTTCAGACCGAAATCTCATTTTGCATTTCTTACCCAGCCCTGTCGGGCTGGGCTATGTTAAGCGGCCCTTCAGGCCGAAAGAAACCCGTCCTTCACTCGTCCGTCAGCGGCAGTTTCAGCGTGAACGTGGACCCCTTGCCGACGACGCTTTCGACGCGGATGCGGCCGTGGTGCTGTTCGATGATCTGCCGGCACACGCTCAGGCCGAGGCCGGTGCCGCCGTGGCCGTGCTCGTCGGGGTCTTTGGTGGTGTAGAACGGCTCGAAGATCATGCGGAGTTGGTCGGCCGGGATGCCCAAGCCGGAGTCGGCGATGCGGATCTCGGCCATGCCCGCCTCGGGGTTCTCCCGCACGTCGATCCGCAACCGGCCGCCGGTCGGCATCGCCTGCCGGGCGTTGATGATGAGGTTGATCAGAATCTGCTCGATCTGCCCGGCGACGGCGGGGATCACCGGGCGGGCGTGGTACCGCTTGTCCACCTGCACGCGGTGCTTGCTCAGGTCTTTTTCCGTGAGGACCAACACTTCTTCGATCAGGGCGACGACGTCCGTCGGCTCGCGGCGGGTCGAGTTGTTGCGGGCGAAGCCCAGCATCCCGCTGACGATGACGGCGGCCCGGTTGCCGCCCTTGAGGATCTTCTCGAACGCCTGCTTCTGCCCCGGCTCGGTGGCCCCGCGCAGGCCGAGCTTGGCGTAGTTGATGACCGTGGTCAGGATGTTATTGAACTCGTGCGCCACGCTGGAGGCCAAGGCCCCCACGCTGCTCAGGCGCTGGGCCTGCAACAACTGGAGGCGCAACTGATCCGTCTCGTCCGCGTAGGGCAGAACGTCGGGGCCGGTCATGTACTCGTCTCCGGGGGACGGCGGGCCGGGCAGGGGCGGCGCGGTCGTCTCGCTCGTGGGCGGGGTGTTCGACTCGGGAAGTGGTATCGGTTGTTCCGGTCGGCCGTCTTCATCGGAAACGAACCGGCGCCGCCCGGCGCTTTTGGCGGCGGAGGGCGGGGAAACGCCGGGAAAGCCGACGATGTGCGCGGGGCCGGCCTCAGGCGGGCTTGGGGGCTTCGGGGAGTCGGACTTGGGGCGCGTCATTCAGCCTCCGCACGTCTTCGGGAACCTCGCCGACGCCCGCCGCCGTCCAGTGTCTCCCGCCCCCCGCGACTTCGCTCACGGAGACGTTATGGATGCGGCCGAGCCGGGGCCAATCGGCGACATTATACCCCTCGAGCACGCTCAACAAGACGACCCGAATCACGATTCCGTGGGCCACGATCGCCGCCGTCTTCCCCGCATATTCCGCGGTCAGCCGGTCCCACACGGGAAGCACGCGGCGTGCCATGTCGTCGAACGATTCCGTCCCTTCCGGCGCGTACCCAGTGTCCCCAGCCATCCACCGTTTCAGGGTCTCCGGCCACACCCCAGACTCCCCCGCCACCGGCGACCCTTGCAAGCTCCCCACCTTGCGCTCGTGCAACTCCGGCTCAATGCGCAGTGGCAAGCCCGTGGCCCGCGAAATGGCCTCGGCCGTTCGCCGCGCCCGCCGCATCCCGGAGCAGACCAGCGCGTCCGGCGTACGGGCCGCGATCACCAGGGCGAGAGCCTCCGCTTGGGCGTACCCCCTCACTCCGAGATCAATGTCGGACTCGTACCCGTGGAACACGTCGGGGAGGGCCGTCTCTGCGTGGCGGATCAACAAGATGCGAGTGGTCATCTGGAAGCTCTGAACGAACAATCCTTTTGCCGCCAAGACGCCAAGGACGCCAAGAGAACCATATGAATTTGGTCATCTTGGCGTCCTTGGCGTCTTGGCGGCAAAAATCAGATTACACCTTCAGAACACGACGAGACTCCGCGTACCCCGGGGCCGGGTGGCCGAATTCGCTCGCGGTCACGCGGGCGAGGGCCGTCAGGTACTGCCACTGGAAGGCCGGGCGGGCGGCGGCGGACTCTTCCGTCACCGTGCGGTAGAACTTCTCCGCGTGCAGGGCGCCGTCCTCGCTGATGGCGAAGCCGCGCAGCAGGGCGAACACGTCCTTGGCGGCGTGGCCCTGTTCCCCGTAGCGGTGAATGACCGCGACCGCGAGGGCCTGGTCGTTCGCCCGGACGGCGGCCTCGGCTTGCTTCAGCAGGCCGGCCGGGTCTTTCGCGGTGACCTTCTCCAGTTGCTCGGCCGCCGGGGCGGACGACTTCGCGAACTCGGCGCGGGTCTGCCCGGCCGTGTGGTACGCCCCGACGATCAGGCTGGCGACGGCGTTGCGGGCGTTGCTCACGCGGGCGATGTTGCGCCAGGCGTTCGCCGAGTCCGAGGCGTGGACGCCGGGGGAGTCGCCGTGGACGCTGCCGACCGGCTTGGCGTCCGAGGCCCACGCCTTCGGGCGGCCCGGGTCGCGCAGCGTCAAGTCGTTGGCGGCCAGCGACATCGCCTGGCCCACGCTCTCAGGGCTAAAGCCCTCGGCCAGCGCGACGGCTACGGCGGCGGCGGCCTGGTCGCGGGAGCCGCCATAAATCACGTCGGCGAGTTTCCGCACCCACGCATCGTCGCCGGTTTTCGTGCCCGGCGTTTTGCCCGGCAGTTTGTTCTCGTCCAGCAGCTTCGGCAACAGGGTGCGAATGCCGGACGGGGCCCGCTTCTGGCCGATCATCGTCCGCTCGGTGTCCACGCAGTAGCGCACCGACTGCCGCAGCAGCGTGTGGGCCTGCTCCTTCCCGGTGAGGTCGAGCGTGGACCACGCCCGCCACAGCAGCACGACGCGGTGGACGTCCACCTCGTCCTGCACCGCCATCAACTGGTGGTTGAACGCCTCGCCCGCGTCTTCCTTGGCCAACTTGGCGAACCGGCGTTCGGCCTCGTCCATGTCGGCCCCCCGGCTGGCGGTCTGCATGTCGCCGGCCTTGGCAGGTTCCCCGTGGACCGGGTGCAGCTTCTCTTCCTTACTGCCGCCGCGCTCGTGCATGCGGTTGGCGTTGCGGTACAGCACCTTGAACACCGGCAGGGCCTGAGTCTCCTTGGGGAGTTCGTTCGCCATCGCGAACGCCGGCCCGAGGGCCATGAACGTGTGGTGGCCGATGTAGTCTTGCCCGCCGAAGGTGCGGGCGTTGGCCAAGGCCCCGGCCGCGACCAACTGCCGCAGTTCCGTCCCCTTGGCGAGTTGCGCGGCGAGCGCCGGCAGAAGTTTCTCCAGCGGCGTGTCCTGCATCAGGCCCACGAGGGGTTCGAGCGACCCGAAGGACAGTTTTTCGGGCGCGTCGTCCGCGACGGCGGAGGACAGGCCGAGGTCGAAGCACAGCCCCGAGCCGAGGCTGGCCGTCAACATGCCGCGGCCGACGTCGGCCAGGAAGTCCCGGCGAGTTCGTGAAGTCATGAGATCCGCTCCGGAGAGAGAAAAGGCGGGTGGGGGCAAGGGGGCGAAGTGTGGGGGTGGAGTGATTGTCCCACCAATTGAGCGGGAGGGCAAGGAGAATATTGCGTGAGGCGGTCTTCAGGTATTCGTTTTCGTTGGAGTCCCGGCTTCAGCCGGTCTTGGAAGAATGATCGCACGACAAGGCGGAAGTCTCCGGTGGCGGAGCGGTCCAAGACCGGCGGAAGCCGGGACTCCAACGAAAACCAAACATCGGTCACTTCGCCGGCTCGTCCACCTTCACGCCGGCCTCTTTCAACATCTTGTTGAACAACTCGGCGGGGGCGCGGGACACCAACGCCCGCCGTTCGGGTTGCCCCTCCATGTAAATATAAACGTGCGCGCACTCGAAGCAGATCAGGAAGTCGGCGGTCTTGCCGTCGTGCGTCGCGCGGAGGGCGTGGCGCGGCTCGAAGCGCTTGGCGCCCTCTTGCTTGTACTCGGCCACGCCCGTCTCGAACGCCGCGACCAGCGCCTTGCGGGCGTCGGCTTTCTCAATTGTCACTTTGCCGAGCGTGTTCCAGCCGTGGAATTGGACCTCCGAAGCCGCCTTCGTCGGCTCGGGGAAGACGGCGAACAGTTCGATCTTGTCGGCCTTCTCCAAAATGGCCTTGGCGTCCGCGGGGATGGCGTGGCGGTTCTCGGGGGCTTCCTCGGCCATTGTCGCCACCGTCGTTAGGGGAACCGTCAATAGGCACGCCAACAGGATGCGAGACATGGGAAACTCCTAAAAGTTGTTTCGCTCGCGTCATTGTAGGACGGATCCCGCGAACTTGGGCCGGCGTGGGAAGCGGGGCAAGCGGCCGGGCGGCCAACTTTCTCGCGGGCGCGGTTTGCCTCACAAACCGCGTTGACAGCAACCGATCAACGGGTATCCCACGCACCGGGATACGGGGTTCTCCCGACCAGACGGCCACCTTGGAACGCACGGCATGGGTTCGCGGCGCACCGCCCGACTATCGCTCGACTGCCTCGACGACCGCCTCCTGCCGGGCGCCGTCGTCCCGTTGCCCGCGGCCAATTCCGTCCCGAGCAAGCCCTCCGCCACGCCGACGAAGGCGCCGAGCGTGCAAGTCCGCGACCTGCCGCCGGTGAATTCGGACCATCAGAACTACTCGCACATCCGCGTGGCCATGCTGGCCTACGCCGGCACGCCGCTCGGGGACTACGAGAAGAACCTGCTCAAGAAGAGCGTCGATCTCCTCATCCCGAACGCCCAGTACCTCAATCGATACGAGGCGGTTTCTCCCGGCACGCCGCAGCTCATCTACTCGAACCTCTCGAACATCTACCAGGACCTGTACACCGATTGGCTGGCGGCCGCGGACAAGAACCACGGCGACCGCGAGGCCGCGTTCTACCACGTCGGCAAGGCGGTGGCGTTCGGCGGGGACAGCGGCTCCTCAAAGCCGGTGACGTGGTTCTGGGGCGTCCACGGCGGCAGCGACGCGGCCGGGTGGACCGACTACACGCCGATCACCAAGAAGAGCGACACGGCCTTCCAGTTCGGCCCGGTCGGGCAGTCGGTCGCCATCGGGTACCCGGACAAGTTCCGCGAGTTGAACTTCGACGCAGCCAACCGCGGCTCCGCCAAGTGGGCCGGCGTGCTGGAGTACGCGGCGGCCGTGGACGGCAACGGCAAGCCGTACCACTGGAAGCCGCTGACGACGATCGCCAACGGGACGGCCGGCTTCCATCAGACGGGCAAGGTGATGTTCGACCCGCCGACCGACTGGAAGGCCGGGAGCGTGAACGGGTCCGACCGCCTGTTCTATGTGCGCGTGCGGACGACCGCCGCCGGGCAAGCCCCCATCGTCCGCACCGTATTGGGCCGGGACTACGTCGGCGCCCGCGGCGGCAACCGCGGCGTCATCCCCGCGTTCGACAAGGCGGCCGACGCCAACCGCGACGGCTACCTGACCGACGCCGAGTACGCCAATCGCGCCAAGGGCAAGGACGCCCGCTTCGTGTCCGAGAGCCGGCTGTTCTACACGCCCTACGGCCAAATGCGCTTCGCCACCAACCCGTCGAACGCGGCGTTCCGGGCGTGGGGGCTGGACTATTCCCGGCGGTTCGTCGGCGCTCACCCGAACGCGGACGGCCTGTTCTTCGACAACTCCTACGGCCGCCTCCAGAACAAGGCCGCCGACCTCCTCGAACCCGTGGCGACCTACGCCAACGACTACGGCTCACTGCTCGGGAACATTGATCGGTCGCTCGGGAACAAGTGGGTGCTGGCCAACACGTCCGGCGCCGGCGCGAGCGCGATGCCGGTCGCCCAGCAGGGCGTCTCCTTCCTGGAAGAATTCGCTTTGCGGCCGCTGGCCCACAACCACGCCCAGTTCGAGGACACGGCCAAGACCGTCGCCGAGCGCCTGGGCGTCTTGGGGCCAAACGGGTTCGCCATCCTGGACACCTACCCCGGCGGCGGCGCTCCGACGGACCCGCGCACGCAGATTTCGGCGTTGGCGTACTACTACATGCTCGCCGACCCGAAGAAAACGTACGTGATGTTCAACGGCGGGTACGAGCCGGCGACCGGGTGGAAGCGGCACTGGACCGACGCCGCCAAGTACAACGTCGGCCAGCCGAAGGGGGCGTGGTCCGCGTTCTCGACCGGCCGCGACCCGGTCAACCGCTCGCTGACGTTCAAGGTGTACCAGCGCCAGTACGACCGCGCGCTCGTCCTGTACAAGCCCCTCTCCTACGCCAAGGGCGTGACCGGCACCGCGGCCGACAACACGGTGACGTACCACAAACTCGCCGGCAAATACCGCGTCTTGAAAGCCGACGGCGCCTTGGGGCCGGCGGTCACGTCCGTGTTGCTGCGCAACGGCGAGGGGATGATTCTGATCAAAGTGTGACGGCTAGCGGATGAGACCATTCCCGGCGTATTAGCTGGCGGTTCCGCGATCATCAAGATGCACGACTCCTTCCAACCGCCGTCCAGCGGTCTCGTTGGAGTCCCGCTTTTAAGCGGTCTTGGACCTGACACCCGGAGGCGGCCGGCGAACCGAGTCTTCGAGGGTTCGCCTTCGTGGGTGACGCCTGTTCGCCCAAGGGGTCGGACCTTCGAAGACTCGGTCCT
>JAYTTY010000300.1:0-24947 GCA_043744795.1 Zavarzinella sp.
GGAAGAACAAAAACGGATCCATTGACACCTTGGAAGCCCTGCCCGTTGGGGCTTGAAAACATTTTATGCCCGAGTGTTCCAGGCCCTCCCGGGCCTGGCTACAACCGGACGCTCCGTTGGAGCTGAAAGACATTAAACGCAAAAAGGGATGTGGCTGAAGTTGAGGGCATTGGGCGCGTGCCGCCGGGGGGATTTTTCTCCCCACCCCTCCCGTCAGCGCCGGTCTTGGTAGCGGTTCCCGCCCAAGCCGCCGAGGCTCCCTTGGTTGAAGCTGTTGATCGTGTCGTTGTTCGCCACCAAGTTGGGGATGATGCTAATGGTGATGCCGAAGTTGCCGATCAGCGCGTTGTAATTGAAGCCGACACTGACCTGCATGTCCGTCCCGATGCGGGTAAAAATCAGGGAGTTCGAGAGCGCGCCGCTGGTGCTAAAGTCGTAAGCCGTCGAGGTGGTGATGGCGTACTTGGGGTTGAAGACGTACGCGGCCGACGCCGTCAGCACCCGGCTGTGCAGCGGCTCGATGGCCCGGTACGTGAGGCTGAGCCGGGTGCGGTCGTCCCGCGTGTACGTCGCGCCGAGCGCGTAATAGTTGGCCCCGAGGTCGAACGGGTCCGCCCAACTGTTGAAGAAGACGGCGTTGCGGTCCCCGACATTCCACACCACGTCCGACTCCAAGAACCCGACCGAGTTCCCGAAGTTGTCCCGGTTCTGCGTGGGGAAAATCGAGCCGGTCAGGTTGACGGTCAGCCAGTCCACTTCGTGCTCCAGGCCGGGGTAGCCGCGCTTGGTTTGGAAGCGCTGGCGCCACCCCGTTTGCAAGACGTGGATGTCGTCCAGGGTGTCCGGCTTCGTGTCGACGAGCCGGCGGATGGCGTACATCCGCGGGTCGTAGACCGGCGAGGAGGCCAAGGCGACCCCGTCCGGCCCGATGGTCGGCGCGTAGAACGGGTGCCACGGCGTGATGTTTCGGTACGCGGACTCCGTCGCGTCGTCGTTGAGCCGGTCGAGTTGCGGCAGCAGGGTGTGGCTGAAGGTGGAGGCCGCGTGGTAGTAATTCATGCTGAACACATTCTTGTGGTACAGCCCCTGCACGTTAAACAGCTCGCTCTCCACGTCCCGGTACAGATGTGACATGGGCAAGCTGGCGCGGACGCCCAGCCCGCCGTACGCCCGCCCGCGGCCGTTGCTGTTCACGTCGCTGGTGTAGTACGCCAAGTCCGCGACGCCGTACGGGACCACTTTCACCGGCCCCGCGTACAAGGGCATCGACAGTTCGTGCATCCAGTCGAACCGACCCGTGCTGACGGGATACTCCCGCGGCGGCTGGTTCGTATCACCCATCTGCGGGAACTCACTCGCCGGCTGCCGGAACGGGTCTGTCTTGGCGTAGGCGGCGCTCCCCCACGTGCTGTACGTCAGGAAGTCGAACGGCGAGACGCCGAGCAAATGCCCCTCGACCTTCGGCAGCCAATTCGTCTCGCTGACGCCCCGGCGGATGGCCGGCTCGGTCAACAGCGTGGCGGCGGCGTTGCCGGTCTGGTACTTCAGCCACAGGAACGTCTCTTGGTTCGGCCCCTGGTTGTAGTCGAAGTTGTAGTACTGCTCGTAGAAGTTCCGGTCGCTCAGGTACGCGAGTTGGCTCTGCCACGTGAGGTCGTCGAACTCCTGCTGGTGCCGCCACAGGAGGCGCCCGCGCAGGGCCGTCGGCTGGAATTCTTCCGTGCGCGCCCCCGCGATCTTGTCCTTGCCGGCGTCGGAGATCACGTAGGCCTTCACCAACGTCTGGTACGGCGCGTCCATCCCGAAAAACGTCGGCGCCGTGCGGGAATAGTTGGTGCCCACCGCCGGCCCGCGCCGGCTCAGGTAGTCGGTCAGCAAGTCCCACGTCTCGCCTTGAATCTTGGTGATGCCGGCCAACTCGCGCATGTCCCACGTTAAAAACGCCTGATACCCGAACTGGTTGTCCTTCCGGAACGTGACCCCCTTGAACGGGCCGAACGGGTCGTTGATGTCGGTCTTGACGTGGGACTTGTAAAAGACCGGGACGCCCTCGACGCGCGTGGTCACGTCGTCGGCCTCGAAGATCGTCGGGTCTTCCTCGACGATTTCGCCCGTCTCGCGGTCCCGGAACGGGGCGCCGAAAATGGTCCGGCGCTCCGCGCGGGGCATCTTGTAAATGTGGGCCGCCGCCATGCTGACGATCAGCCCGGGGTCGGACGGGTGCCGGCTGGAGTGCAGTTGCGCCATCACGGCCTGGAATTCGCCGGCGCCGAGTTGATTGATCGTCTCCCCGAGGACGTGCGCCTTGTTCGCCTTGCCCTCTTGCAGGAATTCGAGGTCCGCGTGCGTGGCGACCGCGCGGTGCTTCTCCACGTCGTAGTACACGCGCTCGGCCCGCAGGGTCTTCGACTTGACGACCGGCCCGCCGGGGACCAGCGCGTCGGCGTCCCCGCCGTACCGCAGCACCACGTTGCCCGACATGTAGAACTCCAGCCCTTCGGAGTCGCTCCCCTCGGCCGACTTCATGGCGTCGACGGCGGACTTCGAGTCGCCCCCCTTGCGCCAAATGACGAGTTGGTCCGCCTCCACTTCCAGCGAGCGGATGCTGCCCGTCGAGAACTTGGCCAGCATCTTCACCCCGCCGGTGACGACGGTGACGCGCTCGGTCCCGATCAGGGTCATCCGGATCTCATACGGCTGCGTGGACCGCGGGGCGATCCACATCGTCCGCTCCTCCGTGAGGGGGATCGGGATGACCGTGGTCCCCTTGAGCAGCGGCGGGTCGAGGGCCGGCGGCGGCGGGAGCGCGCCCGGCGGCCCGCCGGGCGGCGGGGCGAACTGCGTCGGCAGGATGAGGTCTTTGGCGGGCGCCGGCTCAGGCGTGCCGCGCGCCGCGAGGGCTTCCTTGTAGAAGTCGCTGTTCGCCATGGACCGCGGCGTGACGGCCCCCGAGAGGCGGCCGACGAGCGGGGTGGTGAATTCCGTGAACAACGCCTTGTGGGCCGTGACAGTGCCCGACGGCCTCTTTACTTCCACGGGACTGGACGCCCCGCCCTTCGCGTAGACAGTCAGCCGAACCGGCGGGTTGTTCGCTTTCACCACTTCAGAAACTTGCCACACGACCGCTTGGTCGGCCTTGATCGTCGTGCCGTCCTGCTCCAACACGAGGCCACGAATCAAGAACACTTTTTCGGAGCCGTTCTGCCAAGTGAACGCTTCCGAGCCGTGGATCGAACACGGCGACTTCGGCTCGGCGGAGAACGTCAAGCGGTCCGCGTCGGCCGCCGCTACGTCCCTTGGCATCGCCGGCCCGAAGGCGACGGCAAGCAGCGTTGGCCAGAGGTACGTTGAACGGCCGCCCACGGATGCTCCCGGATGACGCCGCGGCCCCGAGGCCGGTGGGCGGAATCTTCACGTTGCGTCGCGGGGAAATAGCGGCGGGCGGGGAATCCGTCAAGCCGGAACGGCCGGGCATTCGGCCGCCGCGGCGGGGAGATGGGGAAGGGCGGGAGGCCGGGCGGTTACGTGTACCGCTGGCTGGTGAACTTGGCGTCAAAGAAGACCGGCAATTGCCGGTCGATCTGCAACAGGCCGGGCCGCGTCAGTTCCACGGCGCCGGCGGTCGTCGTCAGCCAGCCGTCGGCTTCCAGCTTCTCGAACTGCGGTTGGAATTCTTTCAGGATGTTGACGGCGAACTTCTCGTGGAAGTAGTTCAAGTCCAGACGGCCTGTTTTGATCTGGAGGACCATCTCGCGGATCAACTGCTCCCGCGGCGTAATCGGCAGCGCCCGGCCGAGCGGCAGCTCGTTGCGGTCGATCATCGCGATGTACTGCTCCCACGTGTCCACGTTTTGCAGGTGGACGCCGTTGACCTGCCCGAACGAGGCGACCCCGGTGCCGAACATGTCGGCCCCGTGCCAGAGGGAGTCCCGGTAGACGAACTTCGTCTTCTCCGTGTTTTTCACCACGGTGTACGCGCTGGAAATCGAATACCCCGCCTTCACGAACTCCGTGAAGGCGTAATCGACCCACGCCCGCTTGGACGGCCAGTCGGCGATGGCCATCGTCGGCTCGTCGCCGCCGAGGATTTTCAGTTCCTTGGAAAAGACCGTGTTGTACGGCAGTTCCATCTGGTACACGGTGACACTGTCCGGCCCCATCTTGATCGTCTTCTCGACGCACGTCCGCCAATTGTCCCAGTCCTCCCCGACCATGCCGGCGATCAGGTCGATGTTGATTTGCGGGAAGCCGAGGTCGCGCGCCCAGCCGAAGGCCCGGTAAATCTCGTCTTCCAAGTGCGCCCGGCCGTTGTACTGCAAAATCTCCGGCTTGAAGTTTTCGACCCCAAGACTGAGGCGGGAGACGCCCATCTCGCGGAGGGTTTGCAACTTGTGCTGCTGCAAAGTCCCCGGCTCGCATTCGAACGTGACTTCCGCGGCTTGGTCCCACGGCATGATCTCGCGCAGGCGGGTCATCAGGCCGCGGAGTTGAGTGGCGCTCAGGTAACTGGGCGTGCCGCCGCCGAAGTAGACGTAATGCAACGGCCGCCCGCCGACGACCGGCAGGGCCGCCACCATTTGGATTTCACGCACCAGGGCGTCGAGGTAGACCTCGATGTCCTTGGCGTTTTTGTCCGTGTACACGCGGAAGTAGCAGAATTTGCAGCGCTTGCGGCAGAACGGAATGTGCAAGTACAGCCCGAGCGGCGTGCCGGGGACCGGCTCGCGGTTCAGGGCTTCGTGCGCTTCCGCCAAGTGGGTCGGTTTCCAGAACGAAAACGGGGGGTAGTTGGCAATAAAGTAGTTGCCCAAGCCGGTCTTTTCTTGGTCCACGGCGGGTGCGACGGCCATTGATTCTTCCCCCACGACGTCTCGGTGCCGATGCTCATAGTATACGGCCGGTCGCCACTCCTTCTTTCAGACGCCGTGCCAAATGGGACATTCGCGGTATAATGGCTTTTTGACGCCACTGATTCGCACCGTCGGGGTACCGGATGTCCGAGCGCTACATTTTTCAGATCGAAAAACTCACCAAGATGTACGACCGCAAAGAAGTGCTGTCGGACATCTGGCTGTCGTTCTACCCCGGGGCGAAAATCGGCGTGATCGGGTCCAACGGGGCGGGGAAGAGCACCCTCCTCAAGATCATGGCCCTGCAAGACAAGGACTACATGGGCACGGCCCGGTCCGAGGCCGGCATCAGCATCGGGTACGTCTCCCAGGAGCCGAAACTGACGGCCGGGACGACGGTGCTGGAGAACATCGAGGAGGCCGTCGCCCCGATCCGCAACCTGTTGAAAAAGCAGGAAGAAATCGGCGAGAAGATGGCCGAGGCCACCCCGGAAGAGTTCGAGAAGCTGACGGACGCGATGGACCGCGTGCAGACGCAGATCGACGCGACCAACGCCTACGAACTGGACCGGCACTTGGAGATGGCGATGGACGCCATGCAACTGCCCCCGGGCGACGCGGTGGTGGACCGCCTCTCCGGCGGCGAACGGCGCCGGGTCGCCCTCTGCAAGGCCCTGTTGCAAAAGCCCGACTTACTGCTCTTGGACGAGCCGACCAACCACTTGGACTCGGAATCGGTCTTCTGGCTCGAGCAGCACTTGAAGGAGTACACGGGCACCGTCGTCTCGGTGACGCACGACCGCTACTTCCTCGACAACGTGGCCGAGTGGATCTTGGAGTTGGACCGCGGCCGCGGCTACCCGTTCAAGGGCAATTACACCTCGTGGATGGAACAGAAGAAAGCCCGCCTCGCCATCGAGGAGAAGTCCGAATCTGCCCGGCAAAAGTCCCTCGCCCGCGAATTGGAGTGGGTGAAGCTGTCCCCCAAGGGCCGGCTGGCCAAGAACAAGGCCCGGCTGTCGGCTTACGAGAAACTGGCCTCCCAGGAGTACGAGGAGCGGGACGACGAAATCGTCATGCAGATCCCGCCGGGCGCGCCGCTGGGCGACTTGGTGGTGCGGGCCGAGAACGTCTCCAAGGCGTTCGGGGACAATGTCCTGTTTAAGGACTTGAACTTCGACCTGCCCCGCGGCGGCATCATCGGCGTGATCGGGCCGAACGGGGCCGGCAAGACGACGCTCTTCCGCATGATTATCGGGACGGAAAAGCCGGACACCGGCGCCTTGCGCGTCGGCGAGACGGTGCAGGTCGCCTACGTGGATCAGAGCCGCGACTCATTGAACGATAAGCTGTCCGTGTTCGAGGAGATCACCGGCGGGACGGACCACTTCATGCTCGGCAAGCGGAAGATCGCGAGCCGCGGGTATGTGTCCCGGTTCAACTTCAAGGGGACGGACCAACAGCGCCGCGTCGGCGACCTGTCCGGCGGGGAGCGCAACCGCGTCCACTTGGCGAAACTCTTGCGCAGCGGCGGCAACTTGCTTTTGCTGGACGAACCGACGAACGACTTGGACGTGGACACGCTGCGGGCGCTGGAAGAGGCCCTCATCAACTTCGGCGGCTGCGCCGTGGTCATCAGCCACGACCGCTGGTTCTTGGACCGGATCGCCACCCACATCCTCGCCTTCGAAGGCGAGGGCAAGGTGTTCTGGCACGAGGGGAATTACCAGTCCTACGAAGAAAACCGCCGCGCCCGGCTGGGGCAGGGCGCCGACCAGCCGTCCAAATCGAGGTATCGCAAACTTCACGGGTGAGCGGAAACACGCCCCCGGCCCGCGGAGTAATCTCTTCATGATGCGATTGGTCAACGTCACGAAAACGTACAAGCAGGGGTCGCGGACCGTGAACGCGGTCCGCGGCGTGGACCTGACCGTCCCGTCGGGGGAGTTCCTGTCCATCATGGGGCCGTCCGGGTCCGGCAAGTCCACGCTGTTGCACTTGCTGGGCGCGCTGGATACGCCGACGACCGGGGAGGTCATTTTTCAGGAGCATCAGCTCCAGAAGATGACCGACCGGCAGCGGTCGCACCTGCGGCGGAATAAGATCGGCTTCGTGTTCCAGTTCTTCAACCTGATCCCCACGCTGAAGGCCGTCGAGAACGTCGCTCTTCCGCTGCTGCTCGGGGCGTACCGGCGGTCGGCGGCCCTCCAGCGGGCGACGGTCGTCTTGGAGCGGGTCGGCATGGCCCACCGGGCCGACCACTTCCCGGAAGAAATGTCCGGCGGGGAGATGCAGCGCGTGGCCATCGCCCGCGCGCTGGTCAGCGAGCCGACGGCCATCCTGTGCGACGAGCCGACCGGGAACCTCGACTCCAAGACGAGCCGGGAAATCCTGCAACTGCTGCGCAGCCTTCCCGAGGCCGGCAAGTGTTCGCTCGTCATGGTCACGCACGACCGCAAGGCGGCCGAGTACGGGGACCGCTTGGTCTTCATCCAAGACGGCGTGGTCGCGCACGAGGAAGACCTCCGCGGCGTCGGCGAACACACCTTGGCCGCCACCGCGTGACCCGCCCGAGATCCCATGTTTTCACTCTACCGCGCATTGGTCCTCCGCTACCTCTGGCAACGCTGGGACCGCGGGCTGCTCGTCGCCCTCAGCATCTCGCTGGGCGTCGCCACGCTCGTGTCGGCCCAGTTGTTGAACAAGTGCGTCGAACTCGCCGCGATGGACTCGACCGTCCCGGCCGACGTGGCGGACTTGTACGTCAGCAACGGCGAGATCGGCGTCCCGTGGGGCATCGTCGATGAGGTGAAGGCGGCGAACCTGCCGGGCGTGCGCCGCAGCGACCCGTTCATCATTGACCGCGTGACGCTGCCGGAGATCAACGGCCGGTCGGGCATCTTGTTCGGCACGTCCCTGTCCGGCCGCTCGGCGGCGGACGCCGGGGCCGCGGACAAGTTGAAAATCACTTTTCAGTTGGTCAACAACCCGTTGGCCCTGTTCGGCAAGCCCATCGCCCTCTCCCGGCGACTGTACGACGAGCGCCGCAAGTTGGGCAAGGCGGACACGGACCCCGTGGAAGTCCGCTACACGAACACCGTCCAGAAGTTCAATTTGATCGCGGTGATCGACGTCCCGAAAGAGTCGCCGGTCGCCCCGTTCGCGGAATCGCTCGTGGCCATGGACGTCCGTCAGGCGGCCAATTTGCTCCGGCACACCGACTTAGAGCGGGCGAAGGAAGACGACCGCGTCAGCCGCATCGACTTTTTCCTGGAACCCGGCGCCGACCCGGCGTCGATTAAGGCCGAGTTGGAAAAACTGATCGGAACCCGGGCCACCGTCCGCACGCCGGAGGAGAACCGCAAGTCCACGGAGCAGGTGATCGGCGGCGTCAAGATTTTCCTGAACATGTGCTCCCTCGGCTCGCTGATCGTCGGCTTGTTCCTCGTCTACAACGCCTTGTCCGTGACCGTCGCCGAACGTCGGCACGACATCGGCGTGATGCGGTCCCTCGGGGCGACGCGGCCGCAGATCGCCCGCCTGTTCGCCGTCGAGGCGATGACCCTCGGCCTGCTGGGGTCACTCCCCGGCATCCCGCTCGGCGTGACGTTGGCGAATTTCGCCATCGACCAGTTCGGGGACGAATTCGCTTCCGTCTTCTTGAACGGGGAAGCGCAGCGGCCGTCGCTGGACCGGGAGACCGCCGTCGTCGCCGTGATCGCGGGGATGGTGACGGCCCTGCTGGCGGCGCTGGTCCCGGCCATGCAGTCCGCGTCGGACGAGCCGGCCGACGCCGTACGCCGCGCGCCGTCGGGCGGCGGGGGTGTCATGCGCTGGGTCCACCGCTTCGCCTGCGTGGGACTCATCGTCAGCGGCATGTTGCTGGTGCAGTACCGCGACCGCCTCCCCCCGCAAAAAGGGTCATTGTTCGGCATGACGGCCGTGCTGACCGGGATGTTCCTCGCGATGCCCATCTTGGTCGGCTGGATGGCCCGGCTGCTGATTCCCCTGTGTCGGGCCTTGATGGGCGTCGAAGCGAGGCTGGCCGCGGACAACTTGCTCCGCGCGCCGGGCCGCACCGGCGTCGTCATCGGGGCGCTGGCCGCGGGCGTGAGTTTGATGTTCCAGACGGCGGGCGTCGGCAAGAGCAACCAAGTGCCCATCCGCGAGTGGCTGTCCCAAGTGATCCAAGCGGACGCCTACGTCTTCCGCGGCAACTTGGCGTCGGCCAACAGTTCGATGACGCCGATGGACCCGAAGATCGCGGACGACCTTCGCAAGATCGATGGCGTGGACCGCGTCGTCGGCCTGCGGTTCTACCGCCCGGAGTTCCGCGGCACGTTCGTCATGGTCATCGGCATCGACGCCGCGGACTACCGCCGGGCGCTGCGGCTCCGCATGAAAGAGGCGCTCCCCAAGCTGGAAAAATTCGAAGAGTTGCCGACCGGCAATTTCTGCGTCGTGTCCGAGAATTTCGCGGAGAAGTGGAAGGTCGGGGAGGGGGACACCGTCGCCGTCACCGGCCCGCACGGCCCCGTCGATTTGGTCGTTAAGGGCATCGGCCGGGACTACTCGTGGAGTCAGGGGACCATCTTCATCGACCGCGGCGTGTTCGCCCGCCTCTTTGAAGACCGCTTGGTGGACGCCTACCACGTCTTCTTCAAACTCGACGAAGACCGGGACGCCACCTTCGGGCGCGTCAAAGAGTACGGCGAGTCGCAAGATCTGTTGGTTCAGACACAGCAGTCCGTGCAACTCTACTTGGGCGGCGTACTGGACCGCCTCTTCCGCGTGGCGTACCTCCAGCAGGTGATCGTTGGGGTCGTCGCCGCCCTCGGGGTCGTGACGGCGCTCCTCATCTCGGTGTTGCAGCGGCGGCGGGAACTCGGGCTGCTGCGCGCCGTCGGGGCGACGCAGGTGCAGGTCGTCAAGTCCGTGATCGCGGAGGCCATGCTGATGGGCGTGATCGGCACCGCCCTCGGGTTCGCGATGGGGCTGCCGATGGAGTGGTTCCTGCTGAACGTGGTATTGTTGGAGGAGTCCGGGTTCCGCTTCGAGATGCTCATCCCGTGGCAGCAGGCCTTGGGCATCGGGGCCGTCGCCATCGTCACGTCCACGCTGGCCGGGTTGTTGCCGGCCCTGCACGCGGTCCGGCTCAACATTACGGACGCGATCGCTTACGAGTAGTCGGCGCGACATCGTCGCTTTTCGCTCCGCGAAAAGTCCGGCTTCCCGCCCAAGGGGCCAGTCGTCCGAGGGGGGAGGCCAAACTTTTCGCGGAGCGAAAAGAGACGATGCTTTCGCCCGGCCTCTTGCTTTTCGAAGGAACTCAATACTTCACGGCGTCCCCGCCGGACGACTTGCCGGTGATGGCGTCCAGCGACCGCTTGGCGGCGTCCACCATGAACTTCAACTCGCTGTTAATGGCGATGAACTGCCACCCCTCGGCGATGCGCATTTTGGCCTCTTCCGGGCTAAACGTGTGAATGCCGGCCGGGATCTTGAGCTTACGGCACCCGTCCAGAATGGCTTGCAACGTCTCCTTGAACACGTCCGCGGCCGGCGGCGTGCCGTCGGCGGCCCGCATGCTGGCGGCCAAGTCGTTCGGGCCGACGAAGATGGCGTCGATGCCGGGGACGGAGTACACGTCGGCGAAGTTCTTGACCGCCGTGATGTGCTCGCACTGGAGGATAATCAGGATTTCGTCGTTCGCCTTCTGGTAATACTCGGTGGCCGTGGCGTCGAAGTTCAGGGCGTGTGCGCTGCCGCCGACGCTGCGGTTCCCCTTCGGCGGATACAGGCACGCGGCCACGGCCTCCTCGGCCTCTTGGCGGGTGTTCACCATTGGGACGACGACGCCGTGGGCGCCGTTGTCCAGCACGCGCTTGATGTGGTCGTGCTTGCCGGCCGGCACGCGGGCGAGGGCGGGGCACTTGGCGTCGGCGATGGACGCGAACATGTGCGTCGCCGTCTCCATGCCCATCAGGTTGTGCTCAATGTCCACCGTCAGGTAGTCGAAGCCCATGCGGGCCAAGTACCGGGAGGCCGGGATGCTGCCGAGCGTGAGCCAGGTGCCCACGACCGGCTTGCCTTCCTTCAGCAGTTTCTTCGCGGAATTTACGCGCATGAGTCACTTCGGGGTACGGGTAGAGAGGCGCTGAACGTCTTTCCAAATGTCGCCGTAGGCGGCCTTGTCGAACGGCGGGCACCCGGCCGGGAACTGGCCGAGCGGGTGGTCCTTGGCCCGCATCATCGCGGTGCAATAACTGAACGTGCGGCAGACGCGCTTGCGGTCCAGGCGGCCGGCGGCCTTCACTTGCAGCGGGGCGTCCGGCTGGGCCAGCGACGCCCGGCCGAGGCCGACGAAGCTCACGCGGCCGTCGCGCAGGTTGGCGGCCCCGGCCTGCGGCAAAAACTCTTGCAAGTAGCTGTACCCCGTGCCGACGAAGGGCAGGGCGGGGAAGCGTTGTTGCAGCGCGGCCGTGGCCTTGAAGTGCCGGTCCACGCCGACGAGCGGGTGTTCCGGCGACTCGTACCCGTCCGGCGGCGGGGTCTCGAACGGCCGGCCGAAGTGCGGCTGGGCGTATGGGTTCCCCAGCGTGACGTTGACGAGGGCGACGCCAAGGCGTTCCATTTCCGCGACCCACGCGATGGGTTCGGCCAAGTCTGGGATCAACGGGTTCGCCGGATCCATGCCCCAAGCGTTGACGACGGGAGCGGCAAACGTGTCCGCCTCACCGTCGCCGTCCGCCGCTTTGTGGAAAGGAATGCCGTCGAACACGTTCATCCGCGTGGCCAAGATGATGTCCGGGACCGCCGCCCGGATCGCCTGAAAAATCTCGCGGGCCAGTCGCGTCCGGTTCTCCAGCGGCCCGCCGTATTTGCCGGGCCGGCTCCTCGCGCCGAGCAGTTCGTTGAGCAGATAGCCGTGGCACTGCTTCACGTCCACGAAGTCGAAGCCGACCGCGCGGGCGAGTCTCGCCGCCTTCACATAGTCCTCGACCAAGCGGCTTAAGTCGTCGTCGGCGATCAGCGGGTACGACGAATCCACGCATCGGCCTGACTTCTTGTCGATAACTGTCCGCGGGTCCAGCAGCGGGTCATGCGCGGCGATGATCGGTCGGCGGTGGCAGTATCGACCCGAGTGCGTGAGTTGGAGGCCGAACAGAAAGTCGTCGTCTCGGCCGCAGGCTTGGCGGTGCCGTTCCCGGCAGCTCTGCACCATGCGGGCGAAGGCGTCCCGCGTGGATTCGTTGAGGACGATCTGGCGCGGGTTCGCCCGGCCTTCCCCGGAGACGGCGCACGCCTCGCCCCAGATGAGTTTCGCCCCGCCGGCCCCGAAGCGGTCGTACCGGCGGAACGTCAATTCGCCGGGCGTGCCGTCTAACTCGCCGTCGCACCCCTCCATCGGGTGGACGCACCAGCGGTTTCCGACGGTTCGGCCGCCGACGGCGATCGGCTCTTCAAAAGCCGACACGTCGTCCGAGAGGCGAATGTCCAACCCGAGGCGCGCGTTTTCTTCCAACAGGTCGGCCGCGGTCTTGTACTTGAAGAATCGGGCCACGGGGTCGCCTTTAGGCGGCGGGATTGGTCGCCAGTTGTTCTATGGGGCGGGAAGGAACCGTCGCCGGCCCGCGCTCGGAGTAAAACGTCACGAAGAATACGAAGACGGCGAGGGCGGCGCCGGCCGGCACCAGCCAATAAAAGGCCCACTCCACTTCCCCGCCGGCCCGTACGCCTTCCAATACGCGGGCGCTGGCGAAATTGCCGATCAGCGTGCCGCACCCCGACGAGATGAACGTGAAGATGCCCTGAGCGCTCGCCCGCATGTCGCCCGGGGCCTGCCGGTCCACGTACACGTTCGCCACGACGAAGAAGAACGTGTAGCACATGCCGTGCAACGGCAGGCCGACGCCGCCGATGAACCACAGCGACCCGGTGGCGAAAATCGCGTTGCGCACCACCCACCCGAAGATGCCGACGCCGAGGGTCCACTTCATGCCGAACTTGGCGAGGGCGAACGGGAACAGCAACATACAGGCGACTTCCGAGAACTGGGCCGCCGTCTGCAAAGCCGTGGGCTTGACGGCCCCGAGTGACCGCAGGAACGAGTTCGCGTACACGCTGTAAAACTGCTGGATGGCCGCCATGCACAGGGCGCTGACGATCAGCACGCGGAAGCCGGGGTGGCGGAACATGCCGAGGGCCGGCAGGCCCATCGCCTCCCCGAAGGACTTGCCGTGCCCCGTCGGCGGCGTGTGCGGCAGCGTGAAGGAGTACAACCCGGTGACCACCGACAAGCCGGCCGCCAAGTAAAGGGACTGCGGAGAGAAGGCGTCGCCGAACACGTCCAAGCCGATATTCACGACGATCCACGACACGGTGCCGAACAGGCGGATGCCCCCGAACGACTTCTTGGGGTTCTGCAAATTGCGGAAGCACAGGACGTTGCACACCGCCATGCTGAGGATCATGAAGACGGCGTTCGCCAGCATGAGCAGAAACAGCGTATTGAAGGTCTCCCGCGTCGCGCCCGCCAAGTCGGAAGCCGTGCGCAAGACAATTTGCCGCTCCGCGCAATAGTCCGCGACGAAGTACAGCACGGTGGCCATCGCCAAGTGGAGAACGCCGAGGAGTTTTTCGGCGGCGAAGAGGCGGTCGGCCAGCAGGCCGAGCAGGAGGGGGGCGCCGAGGCCGACGAAGGCCGACGCGCTGTAAATCCACGACGTTTGCGTCGGCGTGAAGTTCAGCCCGCCGTGGGCGAGGTCCGCCGACAGGAAAGTGGCCAGCGGCACCGCCCAGGCGGCGATGCCCATGTACTGGACGAACATCAGGATCGACAGGCGGACGCGGAGCGGGCCGGATTCCATTGCAGTCCCAGCGGGCAAGCGGCGGCGGGTGGGGAGCGGCCCGCAAACGGTTATCGTAGGGACGGCGGCCCCGTCATCCCAACGGGTGCCGGCGATTCTTCATGGGCAATTCGACCGGCTTTTGGAGTTTGTGCGACTCGTACACGGCGAGGATCATTTCCAGCGCCGCCCGGCCGTCGTAAATGCTCCCCAACGGTTGCCGGTCTTTCTCGATCGACTCGATCAGGTCGTCCACGATCAAGCGGTTGCCGGCCTCGGCTCCGCCGTCCTTCAACGGCTCCGGCTGTCCGGGGCCGGCGCTGGTCACTTCCTGCCACGCCGTCTTGGTTTGGCCGGGCATCCACGACGGGTCGGGGAGATACCACGTCGCCGCCAGCGTGCCGGTGGTCAGTTGCACGACCCCCTTGCTTCCGTAAATGTGCAGGGCAAACCGCTTGCCGGGGGCATCGTTCGTCTGGTACGTCCCGAACGTGGCCATCTGGGCGTTCTTCATGCCGTAGGCCGCCGTGACGCGGTCCCCTTGAATCGGCCCCATTCCCTCGCCGCCGACACGCACGTCGCCGGCAACCGCGGGCTTGCCGTTCTGGTGAATGCGGGCCGAACACCACTCGGCGTCGCCGCCGAAGTGGCGCATCAAATCGAAAATGTGGGTGCCCAGCACCATCATGTCTTGGGCGCCGCCGCGGGTGTCTTCCTTGCCGCGGCCGCGCAGTTCCAGCAGGTCGCCGAGGACGCCGTCCTGAATCATCTTCTTCACCACCGCGACGCGCGGGCTGTAGCGCGTCTGGTGGGCGATGGCGCATTTGACGTGGTGCTTTTCACACGCGGCCACCATCTCGTCCGCTTCCTGAAGTGTGCGGGCGACGGGCTTTTCCAGGAAGACGCTCGCCCCGCGCTCGGCGCAGGCGATCACCATGTCGCGGTGCAGGTCGAGGAAGCGGTCCGCGACGGAGACGATTTCCGGCTTCGCCTTGTCCAGCATCTCCTTGTAGTCCGCGAAGGTGTTGTCCGTCTTCAACCGCTTGGCGGCGGCGGCCCGGCCCTTCTCGTCCTCGTCGGCCACGGCCACGATCTCGGCCCGCGGGTGGTTGACCCACACAGTGTCCAGTCCGTGGCCGTAGTTCCCCTTGCCCGTCCGGCCGATGACGGCCACGCGATACTTTTTCACGGAGAGACCTCGCAATGCCCGGTTGATCCTGACGCCCGGCGTCCGACAATGAAAGTACCACGGGAGCCGGCCGATGAACACGCGCATCTTGAACATTTCGTTCGCCATCTTCTGGCTGACCCTGCTGGTCGGGTTCATGACGCGCGAGTGGTGGATGCCCCCGCCGCTGTTGGCGATGGCCGACACCGAACACACGCCGCTCATCCTCGGCATCCTGGCCGTGATGGCCATGTGGAACGTCAGCCGCTTCTGGTTCTCCCTGAAGTCCGGCCCGCCGAAGAGCCAAATCACGGACGAGTTGCGGCAGAAAATTCGCGGCATCACGGGGACCGACCCCAAGGTGACGGACCCGCAGTTCAACTTCGGGGACGCCGACAAGCCGGCCCCGAACTGAGGAGACGCCGTGCCCCGTGTCTTCATGCGAACGGCGTGGCGAAACCTCCTGATGGTGAACTTCGTCATCGACCCCGCCTTGCTGGCGCCGTTCGTCCCGAAAGGGACCGAGTTGGAGCCGTGGAACGGAGACACGCTGGTGAGCGTCGTCGGCTTCCAGTTCTTGAATACGCGCGTGCTGGGCGTGCCGCTATTCTTCCACGGCAACTTCCCCGAAGTGAACTTACGGTTCTACGTCCGACGAAAAGTGGAAGGCCAGTGGCGGGGCGGGGTGGTGTTCGTGCGCGAAATCGTCCCCCGGTGGGCGTGGGCGATTGCCGTCGGGGCGCGAACACTGTACCGCGAACGGTACGTCGCCCTGCCGATGCGGGCGGCCGTTGCCGTCCCCGGCAAAGTCAGTTTCGAGTGGAAACACGCCGGCGCATGGGATGTGCTGGGCGCCGAGACCGTTGGGGACGGGTACACTCCGGCCCCGACCGATGTCGCGCATTACGTCTCCGAACACTACTGGGGCTTCGCGGCCCAGCGCGACGGCGGCACGCTGGAATACCAAGTCGAACACCCGCCGTGGAAGGCGTGGCGGTGCGAGAATGTCCGCTTCGACTGCCGCGTGTTGGAGTTGTACGGCCCGGCATTCGTGGACGCCCTCCGCGGCCCGCCACATTCGGCGTTCGCGTACGACGGGTCGGACGTGCTGGTCCGGGCGGGCGTGCGGATCGCGTGACGGATTTCCTTTCAAGGGCCGAATAATGAACACCCTGCATTTCGACTGTTTCAGCGGCCTCAGCGGGGACATGACGCTCGCGGCCCTCATCGACGCGGGGGCGGACGTGGATGCCATCCGAGACGTGTTCCACTCCTTTGGGCTGCCGATCACGCTGGAAACTGAAAAGGTGAAACGGAACGGCTTGGCCGCCACGCACGTCACCATCGTCGCCCCGGATCAGGACGACTACCGCTTCTTGCCGGACGTGGAGAAGATTCTGGCGAACAGCGCCATGACGGCCCCGCAGCGCGCGCGGGCGACGGCGATCTTCCGCAAGTTGGCCGAGGCCGAGGCGGCCGTCCACGGCATGCCGGTCGAGAAGGTCCACTTCCACGAAGTCGGGGCGCTGGACAGCATCGCGGACATCGCCGGCGTTTCGGTCGCCTTGGACCTGTTGAAGATCGAACGGTTCACCAGCCGGTCCGTGCCGCCGGGGACGGGGTCCGTCCAATGCGCCCACGGGCTGATGCCGGTCCCTACGCCCGCGACGGCGATATTGCTCAAGGGGATTCCGTTGGCGTCCGCCCCGGTCAGCGGTGAACTCGTGACGCCGACCGGGGCGGCGATCCTCGCCACGGTGGTGAACGAATTCGTCGAGCAACCGGCGATGACCGTCTCGCGGGTCGGGTGCGGGGCTGGCACGCGGAACCCCATCGAATGGCCCAATATCCTGCGCGTGTTCATCGGGACGGCGAACGTCGGGGCGAGCGCCGACACCGTCACCGTGTTGGAAACGAACTTAGACGACGTGTCCCCGGAAGTGGTCGGCTTTTGTTTCGAGGAACTGTTGCGGGCCGGCGCGCTGGACGTGTATGCGTCGCCACTGTTGATGAAGAAACAACGCCCGGGGGTGATGCTCGGCATCATCGCGCCGAATCAAATGGTCCCCGCCCTGGAAACGATCATCTTCCGCGAGACGGGAACATTCGGCATCCGCCGCTATGCCGTGAGCCGGTCCGTGCTTCAGCGGGAGAGTCAGGAAATGCAGACGCCGTGGGGACCGGTGCGCGTGAAGGTCGGCCGCCGGGACGGGTTGGTAATCGTCACCCCGGAGTACGAGGACTGCGCCCGCCTCGCCCGCGAGAAGAACGTCCCCCTGCGCGAGATTTACGGGGCGGTCACTTCTTCCGCGGCTTGTAGCGGTTGAGAAAGACGCCGCCCATCAAGTTGTCCACCGGGGCGTACTGGTCGGTGAGGATCAGCGCCGGCCGCTCGGCCAACACCTTGTCCATCTCCTCTTTGTCGAACGTCTTCGAATAGTCTCGTTGCCGCACCGCGTCCGCGGCCGCCGTGAGCATGGGCGAGAACACCGTCCCCAGGGTGGCTAATCCTTCGGGCGTCGCCGCGAGCTGCTCGTTGAACGCCGCCGTGACCTTGCGGACGCCGGCCAAGTCCAGCGGCACGTCCGACCCGTAAATCACGTACACGTTGCGGCCGGTCTTCTCGGAGAAGCCGTTGGGGGCCAGCATCACGACGTGGGGGAAGGATTCCCGCATCGTGGCGACTGCGGCCCGCCAGAGTTCGCCGTACTCGATGGAGTCGATCAGCGTCAACAGGTACGCCCCGTCCGGGGCGAGGGTCGCCTTCACGGCGTCGTTGTACTCCTTCGTCATCAGGTGCGTGGGCACGGACAGGTCGTTCACCGCGTCTTGGATGACCAGTTGATAATGCCCCTTCGGCGCCTTCTCACGGATGTACTGCCGGCCGTCCATGTGGTGCGACTTGATGGCCGTTTGCCGCGACAGGCCGAGTTCCGAGTGGGCGACTTCGGTGACGCCGGGGTCGATCTCGACTACGTCCACGGCTACGTCCGGCAACATGTGCTCCACCCAGCGCGGGAACGTGTACCCGCCGCCGCCGATGATGAGGACGTTTGCTTGCCCCTTCGCGTGGGCGTAGCGGACCAGTTCCCCTTGAATCTCTTCGTGCTGGTAGCCGAGGAAACTCGGGTCGCCCATCTTCACGTAGGAGTGGACGAGCAAGTCAAGGCTCATCGTCTTAATCAGCCCCTCGTCGTCCTTGTCGCGGACGGCGATGGCGTAATACTTCGTCTCCAACGTGTAGTTGCCGCCGCCGAACTTGGTGGCGATCAGGCCGGTGAGGGCGCCGCCCAAGATGATGCTGCCGACGAACAGCATGGACGTGTGCCGCCACAGCCGGCCGATGACGAACGTGAGCAGCATGAGGACGAACGCGATGCCGTACAGCACGCGGGCCATGCCGAGCGCCCCGATCAGGAAGTACCCGGCGACGAACGTGCCGACGATGGCCCCGGTGGTGGACCACGCATAAATGCTCCCGGCCGTGCGGCCGGCGTGGGCCGTGTCGCGGATGCTGAAACGGATCACCTGCGGCGAGACGGCGCCGAGGAAGACCATCGGCAGGAAAAAGAGGAGGAACGTAATCGTCACGATGTTCAGCACGAGGTCCGGCCCCATCAAGAGGCCGTACAGTTTCAGCCGGGGGTTCTGGATCATCCCGTTTCCGATGACGACCAAGCCCACGAACAGGGCGGCGAGGAAGAAGCACACCGTCAGGCTCAACGGCTTGGGCCGCGTGTCGGCCGTGTCGGGCGTTTCATAGAGCAGCCCGAGGGCAATGAGGCCCCCGCCGACCGCCCCGGCGAGGTGGACGACGAGCGCGTTGAGCAAGTACGCCGTCTGGTCCGGCTTTTCCGGGTCGAACAACAGGGTGTCGGCCTTGAAGTGCAGAATCCAGTCGAAGGACCGCGTGACGGGGAAGGCCAGCAGCCAGCCGAGGGCCGCGCCGGACGCGAACAGGATGGCGACCTTGCCCATGCGCATCCCGCTCATGGCGTTCGCGCCCAACACCAGCAGCACGGCGATGAGCGCCCCGGCGATGCGGTAGTCGTACAGCATCGCCGGTTCCCCTTGCGGCGTCTCGGCCAAGGGGTGGCCCAGATAACTGAATGACCGCAGGAAGACCGGCGTGGCCGCGAAGCCGACGAGCGCGGCCATGAGGATGGCGAACCGCTTGAGGGCGGCGGCGTACCCCTTGTCGGCTAGGACACCGCCGAGGTAGTTGCCGCAGGCCGTCCCGGCGAGCATGACGCCGATGATGCCGGTCCACGAGTAGAGCGACACCCCCAGCACGGGCGCTAGCACGCGCGAGGCCGTCAGTTCCAATGACATGCCGCAGAAACTGCTGATGAACACGACCGCGTAGGCCAAGCGGATGTCCCGCTTGAACCCCAGCGGGTCGTGTTCCACAATCTTCGACGGGGCCGCCACGGTGGACGGCGGGGCCGCGAAGGACGTAAAGAACATTGGCACGGACAAAAGAGCCAACCCGCAGGCGACGCCGATGGAAATGGCGTCCAGCGTGTAATCAGCCATCAGCCAAAAGCCGGTCGCATAGTTCCCGAGCAAGCACCCGAGTGTGCTGACGGCGAACACGACGCCGGCCACCCGCCCGGCCTTGGTCACGTCCGAGAGCATTAACTTGATCGTCAGCGGGGTAATCAGGCTCAGGACGAACGCCGGCGGCAGACAAAAAAGGCCGGCGAGAATCGGGATGCGGGCAGTCAGTGGAAAGACAGAGTCAAAGCCGGTCTTGTGACAAAGGATCGACCCGACCAGCATGGAAAGGGAACTGACCCCGCCGAGTAAGAGCAACAGCCCCAAGGTGCGTGAGTTCGGCGAGCGGTCGGCAATCTTGCCGCCGAAGTGGTTCCCGAGGGCGATGCCGGTGAGGAACACGCCGATCACGGAAGTCCACGTCTCAACGGACGAGCCGATGAACGGCGCAAGATACCGGCCGGCAAGCAGTTGCAGTACCAGCAGGCCGGCGTTCGCGAGGAAGACGACGGCCCCCAGGCCGGTCAGCAGGGCGGGGGAAAGTCGGGTCGGCATGGAGACTGGCACCCGGGCGCGGGAAAGGCTTCTCAGTGGAATTACGGAGCCGACGAAACGTTGTCACCGGAAAAATGGCGGAGCGGTGGCGGCGAAGCGCGGTCTCCTCCCTCGCAAGACGCGCTCCGGCCCGTAAAATAAGCCGTTGATTCCGAGGGTTATCACATGAGCGGTTCACGGTTCGTCGTCGGCATCGACTTGGGCACCACCAACAGCGCGCTGGCGTTCGCGGACACCGGGGCCGGGGATTCGCCGGCGTGCCAATCCATGGGCGTGCCGCAAGTGGTCGCCCCCGGCGTGGTCGAGAATCGGCCGTTGCTCCCGTCGTTTCTGTACCTGCCCGGCCCGAATGAACAGCCGGCCGGGAGTTTAAGACTACCGTGGGACGCGAATCGGGACTGGTGCGTCGGGGAGTTCGCCCGCAATTTCGGGTCGCAGGTGCCGACGCGGCTGGTGTCGTCGGCGAAGTCGTGGCTCGGGCACAACGGGGTGGACCGCAAGGCCCCGATCTTGCCGTGGAAGGCCCCGGAAGGGGGCTGCAAAGTGTCCCCGCTGGAGGCCGCCACGCGCTACCTGAAACACATGGCCGAGGCGTGGAACGCCACCGTCGCCAAGGACGTTGCGGAACACCGGCTGGAAGCCCAAGACATCATCCTGACCGTGCCGGCGTCTTTCGACGCCGTGGCCCGGGAATTGACGGTGGAAGCGGCGCGGGCGGCCGGGTTTGAAAACCTGACGCTGTTGGAGGAGCCGCAAGCGGCCTTCTATGCGTGGCTGAACGCGGCCGGCGAAGAGTGGCGGGAACAGGTGAAAGTCGGCGACCTGATCCTCGTCGCCGACGTGGGCGGCGGCACGTCGGACTTCACCCTCATTGAAGTGACGGAGGAAGCCGGGAATTTGTCGCTGACGCGGTTGGCGGTCGGGGATCACCTTCTGCTGGGCGGGGACAACATGGACTTGGCCCTCGCCCACACGGCGGCCCAAGCCTTCGCGGCCAAGGGGTTGAAACTCGACGCGGCTCAGATGGTGCAACTGGCCCACAGCGCTCGCTCCGCCAAGGAGACGATCCTCGGCAACGTCACCGTGAATGCCGCCCCCGTGACGGTCCTCGGCCGTGGAAGCAAAGTCATCGCCGGGACGATCAAAGGGGAATTGACGCGGGCCGACGTGGAGAAAGTGCTTCTGGACGGCTTTTTTCCCACATGCCCGCGCGACGCCGAGCCGGGCAAGGCCCGCACGGCCGGGTTCCAAGAGTTGGGCCTGCCCTACGTCGCGGACGCCGCGGTCACGCGGCACTTGGCTCATTTCCTCTCCCGCCAAGCGGATTTCCTGCTCAACCGGGAAACGAAAGGGAAGAAGAAGAAAGCCCCCAGTGGCCTGCCGACGGCGATCCTCTTCAACGGCGGCGTGTTCAAGTCCCCCGTGCTGCGCGACCGTCTTATCGGCGTGCTGAACCATTGGGCCAAGGACGCCAAGGCCGAACCCGTCCGCACGTTGCAGGGGGCCGACCTCGACTTGTCCGTGGCCCGCGGGGCGGCGTACTACGGCATGGTCCGGCGGGGCAAGGGGGTCCGCATCCGCGGGGGCACGGCCCGCGCCTACTACATCGGCATCGAGACCGCGATGCCGGCCGTCCCCGGCATGCCCCGGCCGATGAAGGCGCTCTGCGTCGCCCCGTTCGGCATGGAAGAGGGGACCGAGAGCGACTTGCCGGGACAGGAGTTCGGCTTGGTGACGGGGGAGCCGGTCGAATTCCGCTTCCTCGGGTCGAGCGTGCGCCGGCAAGACACGACCGGCGTCATGGTCGAAGAGTGGGAGTCGGAAATCGAAGAACTCAGCCCGGTGACGGCCACGCTGCCAGGGCAGGCCGGCCGCGTCGTGCCGGTCCACCTGCACACGAAAGTGACCGAAGTGGGCCAACTGGAATTGTGGTGCTTCGGCCGGGACAACAAGGAAAAGTGGAAGTTGGAGTTCAACGTGCGGGACAAATCCGGCGACTGACCGAGGGAATGTTCTTCCCCCCGCCCGCCAGTTCGGGTACATTTTGAAGTGATTGTTCGCGGGGTGATTCACACCACGTTTTTTGGGGCCGGTTCATGCCCCGGTTGTTCGCCGTCGCCGTGTTCTTGCTCGCCGCCGCTTGGGCGGCCGCGGGTCCGCCGTCGGAAGCCGACATCCGCCAATGGGTCCGCGACTTGGACCACCCGCGCTACCGGGTCCGCGACGCCGCGTCCCGGAATTTACAAAACGCCGGCTCGCTGGCGGTGAAAGCGCTCGTGATCCCGGCGGGGTCCGAGAATGCGGAAGTGGCCGACCGGGCGATCAAGATCTTGGGTGAATTGGCCGAGTCCCCGGACGCCGCGACGGAAACCGCCGCCCGCGAGGCGTTGCGGAAAATGGCCGAATCCCCGAAGCAAGTCTCGGCCGTGGCCCAAGCAATCCTCAACCGCAAGCGACAAGGGTACGTCAGCCGGCTGGAAGCGCTGGGCGCCAAAGTCAGCTTCGACGGCGAGGGTGTTGACCACGTCGATCTCGACGAAGTCAAAGAGACGCGGGAAGCGATGAGACTCATGCGGGAGTTCCCAGAAGTCACGTCCCTTTCCGCCTCCACCAAGGCCTTTGATAACGCCGCCGCCAAGATGTTGTCTGCGCTGCCGAACTTGCGTGAGTTGAACCTTTTCCAATCCGCCATCGGAGATGAAGCCTTAAAAACAATCGGCACGTTGCGTCACTTGCGCCGCATTCCGATGGGCCAGACTTCGGTGACGGACGCCGGCCTCAAGCACATCACGAACCTGACAGAATTGGAGTACGTCGGGCTTCGCGGCGACGACATCACCGACGCGGGCTTGAAAATGCTTCGGCCGCTCAAGAATTTGACCGGGCTAAACCTCGGTTCGACCAAGGTCACGGACGCGGGCGTCGCCGAATTGAAGGCGTTCCCGAATCTCCAACACCTCTACCTCGACCACACCGCGACGACCGACGCCTGCTTGCCGACGTTGATCGCCCTGACAGATATGGAAATGGTGACGCTGATCAAAACCGAGGTCAGTTTGGAGGGCCGGGCCAAGTTGAAAGGGGCTTTGCCGCGGCTGCGCATCGCGGACGAAAACCGGGACGACGCCCCGTGACGGCGCAAAAAAACCGGGCCGTGCGGCCCGGTGCGATTGACCCGAGGGGGGAAGTCTTTTTTATGCCGTCAACGCGGGGAGGGCATCGTGGTAATCGTCCGTCAGGTCCGCATTGCGGTCGGCCCGGTCGAGCCATTCTTCGCGGCACGCGGCGAGGATTAGATTCCGCAAATCCCAATTCGCCTGCCCGCCCTCATCCCACGCCCGGATGACCAAGGACGTGGCCGGGTTCAGGCCGGCGATGTGGCTCAGCCAGACGACGCCGGCGTCGTGGGACATTTTTTGGGTGGCCGGGTGGTGCCACGCAATATGGGTGGCCAAACAGCCCATCGGCAGCGATTTGGTGAACGTCCCGTGGACGAGGAGGGGGCTGCCGGAGTCCAACAGGGTGATGAGCCGTTTCAAGCCCGCGTCCGTGGTGTGGGGGAACCAGCCGTCCCGTAATTCCTTCACGCATGGTGCAAAACTCATGGTCGCAACTCCTGGCCGACGGGGGAAACGGTGTTCTCGCGCGGTCTACCTCTAAAAACGGCCCGCCGGGGGCGGGACTGCCTCGAAAAAGCCGGGACGGAGAGCGCCCAAGCCGATGATGAAACCGAAACGGGAGTGTGAGGATTCCCGGGTCGGACTGGTTCAGGGGAAGCCCCGGCCAATCCCTATCGGACGTGCAATCCGAATGGCATCGTATGGCATCCCTCCGATGCGTGTCAAGTGGACGGCCGGCGGATTTTACAAAGCGGATTTTAAGTCTTTGATTCGCCTTGTTTTGCGGCGAGGGCGATCAAGCGAAAATGTCATCGGCGGTCTGGGTGTCCGTTGCCGAAATGACGGCGAAACAACAACGGTCTTTCGGGTGTGGTTTTAACAAAATCACACATAATGACGAGTATTTTATAATTTGTTTTGTGAAATAAGTCTCAATCTCAAACAAAGGCAGTCTCATTTACAACATTCCACAGCTCTGCATTTCGCACAGTCATGCAATCAGCATGGCGTCCCCGTAACTGAAAAAGCGGTAGCGCCGGGCGATGGCCTCCGCGTAGGCCCGGCGGAGCGTGTCGCCGCCGCAGAGGGCTGCCACAAGCATCAAGAGCGTGGTTCGCGGCAGGTGGAAGTTGGTAATCATTCCGTCGATGACGCCGAACTCGTATGGCGGTTTGATGAAGATTCGCGTCTCGCCGATCCACGGCTTGAGAGTTCCCTCGGCCCAAGCCGATTCCAATGCCCGCGTTGCGGTTGTCCCCACGGCGATCACTCGGCCCCCGGCCGTAGGACATCGTTGGACGGCGGCCACCGTCTCGGCGGGGACGTGGCCCCATTCCGCGTGCATTTCGTGGCGGAACGGGTCTTCCGTCTTGATGGGGGCGAACGTCCCCAGTCCCACGTGCAAGGTCACGGCCGCCCGGCGCACGCCGATGCGCCCCAACTCGTCCAATAATTGAGGCGTGAAGTGCAGGCCGGCCGTCGGAGCCGCGACGGAGCCGGGCTGTTCGGCAAACACCGTTTGATACCGCTCGCGGTCGGTCGCGTCATCGACGCCCTTGCGGATGTACGGCGGCAACGGGACGTGGCCGAACTCGGTTAGCAAGTCGGAAGCTGGCCGGCGCACGGACGGCTCGGCCTGCCAGTGACCCCCCGCCCGGTCACGAAGCGTCAGGAAAAATCGACCGGGTTCAATGACGATGACTTCGCCGGCGGCGGGCTTGCCGCGTGTTTGCGTCAGCAACTCCCACAGGCCGTCGGCGGTCTCGTGCAGGAAGAGCCCCTCCCACGCGCCGCCCGTGCGTTCACGGTGGCCGTACAACCGGGCGGGCAACACGCGAGTATCGTTGACAACGAGCAAGTCGTCGGGCCGCAGGAGATTTGGGAGGTCGCGGAAGTGTCGGTGGGAGAG
>JAYTTY010000301.1:0-6609 GCA_043744795.1 Zavarzinella sp.
GAGGCTTTGCGAACCCCGGGACTTGAGAGGCTCGGCAAACCCGCGACTACTTCTCATACCACCCCAGCAACAGCCGCTCCATTAACCACACCAGCGTCCCCAGCGATTTCTCCTCGCGGTCCCGGCCGGGGTCGAACTCGCTGACCGACACGCCGGCCACCTTCGTTGACCACACGGCCCGGATCACCTGCAACACTTGGGCCGGACTCAGCCCGAACGGCAACGGGTGTTGCACGGCCGGGAAAAACGTCGGGTCGAACACGTCGCAGTCGATGTCGAGCCAGATTTTCTTGGCCTTCTTCACCATCGGCGCCAAGCCGGCCAGAGCGCCGTCGAACTCCTCGGCGGGCCAGACGCGGTCGAAATACTTCTTCACGTGGGCCGGCGGCAAAAACAGGTCGCGGGAGCCGATGTTGACGACTTTCGGCAGCGGCCCCTCGGCGTGCATCAGGAAGTTGCCGTGCGATAACTCCGTCACGCTGTCGGAGAGGTTGAAGATGTCCAAGTGGGCGTCGAACTGGATCACGAGCGCGTCTTTGCCGAGGGCTTCGTAAATCGGCAAAACGCTCAGGTGGTTGCCGGCCAGCCAAAGCAGTGAATCGCCGGCGGCAACCTTTTCGCGGACGACGGCCGCGGCGGTCTTCTTCCAGTCCCGCAGGTCGGCCGGCGTGTCGAAGGTGAATTCGTCGATGGCCACTCGGCCGGCGAAGCACGCTCCGCGGTTCGGCTCAGTCTCGGCTTGCGTGTCCTCGACGATCTCCCGCAGGGCGTCGCCCATGAGCTGCGCGCCGGCCCCGGTGCCGGCGCTGCCGAACTGGTCGAACGGGAAGACGACGGCGGAGGTGTGCATTTTGCTAAGATGAGGGCGGGCCGTGAGTTTCGCCTGTTGTACCGGATCGCGGGGGCGTGTCGATGCGCGAAGTCGGCGGGGTGTTTATCGCGGACGGCGTCGTCGTTTCGGGAGATGTCGTTCTCGAAGCCGGCGTCAACCTGTGGTACGGGGTCGTCATCCGCGGGGACGTGGCCAAGATCACGCTGCGCGAGCGCGTGAACATTCAGGACGGCACCGTGGTCCACTGCGAGTTCAACGTGCCGCAGGTGATCGAGCCGGGCGTCGTTGTCGGGCACTCGGCCGTCTTGCACGGCAAGTCGATCGGGGCCGACACGCTCATCGGCATCGGGGCGCGCCTGTTGTCCCGCAGCGAGATCGGGCCGGAGTGCATCATCGCCGCCGGCGCGCTCGTCGTGGAGGGGGCGATCATCCCGCCGCGGTCGCTCGTCATGGGCGTCCCCGGCAAGGTCGTCCGGCAAGTGACGGACGCGGAAGTGGCGTACACCAGAACCCTGTGCGACCGCTACCAAGGGATGGCCCGGAAATACGCGGCCGGCGACATCGCCTGGCCCTACGGGAAATAAATGGCCCCCGACGACTCTTCCCCGACCAGCGTCCCCGAGACGGCCCACTCGCCGTCCACGGCCGAGGTCGCCATGCGGCGCATCGACGTGGACGCGAAGCAGGACGCGGTCGCCAAGTTACTGCACGACTCGGCGTGCGACGGCCTGCTGATCCAGCAACCCGCCAACTTCCGCTGGCTGACCGCCGGGGCCGAGCCGGTCGGCCTGCGCGGCCCGGATGAACGGCCGGCCCTTTTCTTCAACCCCACCCAGCGCTGGCTCATCTCGGCCGCGGCCGACACGCAGCGGTTCTTCGACGAGGAGTTGGACCGCCTCGGCTTCCAAGTAAAAGAGTGGGCGTGGACGGCCAGCCGGGAGCAACTGCTGGCCGACTTGGTGTTCAACCGCAAGGTCGCCACGGACACGCCGTTCCGCGATTGCCGCGACGTGAGTTCGCACTTCCTCAACGCCCGCCGACACCTCAGTCTGTACGAGTGGGACAAGCTCAGATCACTCGGCAAGATCGTCGCCCACGCCGTGGAGGCGTGCGCCCGCAACATGGTCAAGGGGGAGACGGAAGAAGAAGTCGCCGGCCACCTGGCCCATCGCCTCCTGCGGCACGGCGTCCACCCGGAAAGCTTGCAAGTGTCCGGCGACGGCCGAGGCCGGGCGCACCGCCGCCGCGACTTCAGCCCGGCCCCCGTGGCGCAGTGGGCGACGCTGCAAGCCACCGGCCGCATGGGCGGGTTGTTCGCCACCTGTTCCCGCACGGTCAGTTTCGGAAAACTGGACGCAACAATCCGCGGGGAGTTCGACTTGGCGCTGCGGCTCGGCGCCACGCACATCGCCACGGCCAAGGCCGGCGAAAAAGTGACGGCAGCCCTTGACGCCGGGAAGCTCCTTCTGCGGCCCACGCCCCACGAGCACGAGTGGCGGCTGACGCCGATGGTCGCCCTCACCGGCCGCGAGCCGTCCGAGGGAACCTTCCTGCCGACGACGACGGAAACCTGGCACGACGGCTGGGCGGCCGTCTGGCAGGAGCGCGTCGGCGCCGCCGCCGTCGTGGACACGTTCCTGCTCCATGCCGAGGGCTGGGAGAATGTGACGCCGCATTCCGATTGGCCCATACGCCGGGCCGTGTTTCAGGGCCGCAAGTACGACCGTGCGGATGTGCTGGTGAGGTCTGGATGACGATGGCCGAGCGCAGCGAGGAAGGCGAGCCAGTAGCGTTAGCGCCTGGAGGAGCCTCCAGAGTATGGGCGCCGCGAATCGAGTCTTCGAGATTCGCTTCACGGGAAGCGACTTGCCCCCGCGTGTCGGGCTTCGAAGACTCGCCCTCAGTCGTCGCGTGCGTGCGGGTCCTCCAGTCGCTAACGCTTCTGGCTCGCCTCCCTCGCTAACGCTTCGGGATTTGGTCATTTCTCCGCGCGGCCGTCAGCTACAATACCCCCACTATGATGCGACTCAACAAATTCCTCGCCCACGCGGGCGTCGGCTCCCGCCGGCACTGTGACGGCCTCATTGCCGCCGCCCGGGTCAAGATCAACGGCACCCCGGTCCGCGAACTCGGCACGCAGGTCAACGAGGAGACCGACAAGGTCAGCGTGGACGACCACCCGGTGAAGGCCGAGCGGCACGTCTACTGGGCGGTCCACAAGCCGCCGGGGTATCTCTGCACCAACCACGACCCGGCTGGGCGGCCGCGGGCGTTGGACTTGGTGCCGCACGTCGATCAGCGGGTGTACACCGTCGGCCGGTTGGACGAGGACAGCGAAGGTCTATTGCTACTCACCAACGACGGGGACTTGGCCCAGAAGCTGATGCACCCGCGCTACGAGGTCGAGAAGACTTACGAGGTCTTGGTGGCCGGGTCGCCGACGCTCGAAGACATCCAGCAACTGACGACTGGCGTTTATCTGAGCGAGGGCCGGGTGAAGGCCAAGTCCGTCCGCAAGTTTAAGCGGCAGGGCGACAGCACGTGGATGAAGATCGTCCTGTGCGAGGGAAAGAACCGGGAAATCCGCCGGATGCTCGCCAAGCTTAACCACAAAGTGATGCGGCTAAAGCGCGTGGGCATCGGCCCGGTGAAGTTGGACCGGCTGCCCAAGGGGAAGTCCCGCAAGTTGGCCCTCGCGGAAATCGAAATGCTGCAAAAGGCCGTGCGGCCGCGGCCCGCGGTCAAGAAGGTTGGCGAGCCGTGATTTTGCACCGACCCGCCGCCTGCACCGAGAACGTTCAACTCGCCGACCGGACGTACCGCATCCGCATCGAGCAGCCGGAAATCGCCAAGGCCATCCGGCCGGGGCAGTTTCTGATGCTGCGGATTCCCGGCACGACCGACCCGCTCTTGGGCCGGCCGTTCGCGCTGTACGACACGGTCTTGGACGCGGCCGGCACCCCCGTTGGGCTGGACGTGGTCTACCTCGTCGTCGGCAAGATGACGACGCACCTCATGGGCATTAAGCCGGGCGAACCGCTGGACGTGTGGGGGCCGTTGGGCAACGGCTTCCCGGCCTTTCCCGGCGCCGATCATGTGACGTGCGTGGCCGGCGGCATCGGACAGACGCCGTTCCTCGCCTACGCCCGTGAATTGCTCGGCACGCGGGGCTACGCCGGTCAACCAGCCAAGAAACACGTCAACAAGGTGTCGCTGTACTACGGCGTGCGCTCCGCGAGTCTGGCGGCCGGCGTGGGAGACTTCCAGCAAGCCGGGTGCGACGTGCGGTTGGCCAGCGACGACGGGTCTCTCGGGACGAAGGGATTCGTCACGCAACGACTGACGGCCGACCGGCCGGCCGGGCCGTTCGTCGGGTGCGGGCCGGAGCCGATGTTGAAGGCGCTCGCCAAACTCGCCGCCGAGTGGGGGGCCGTCTGCCATGTCTCCTTGGAAACGCCGATGGCTTGCGGGTTCGGGGCCTGCTTCAGTTGCGTCACCCCCGTGATCTGTGACGGCGGCAAGGACTACAAGCGCGTGTGCGTCGAGGGGCCGGTCTTCGACGCGGCCACACTCGCATGGGACTGATGCCCGACCTCCAGTGGCCGGGCGTCGCCGGGCTGCTCGCCTTCATCGACTTGCTCGCCGTGTCGCTCACCATCCTATGGGCGCTGACGATCAAGCGCGAGCCGACCTCGGCCATCGCGTGGTGCCTGCTGATCTTCTTCCTCCCCGTCGCGGGCATCCTCCTCTTCATCGTCTTCGGCTACCAAAGCATCCACCGCCCGCTGCGGAGGAAGAAGAAGCACGCCCGCGAATACCGCTCCAAGCAACGGCTGCCTGTTCTTCAAGGAGTGGATATCGCTGCGACCCCCCCCGGCCCCCCCTTGCCAAGGGGGGGAGAAGAAAAGACGCCCTCGACGGTTGATGCCCTCGGCGGCGGCCAGATTTCCTCCCCCCCTTGGCAAGGGGGGGCCGGGGGGGGTCGCAGCGACTTCCCGCCAAGCGTCACACCATCGTCCCCCGACTTCGGGGGATTGGCCGCCCTCGCCGAAAAACTGGGAGCGGCCCCGTTGAGCGGCGGCAACCAAGTGACGCTCTACCACGACGGGGCGGCCGCCTACGACGCCATGCTTGAGGCCGTCGCCCAGGCCACGCACCACATCCACATGGAGTTCTTCATCACGCGGGGGGACGAGTCGGGTCGCCGCTTCATGACCGCCCTCGCGGCGAAGGCCAAGGCGGGCGTGGAAGTGCGCTTCCTGTACGACGCCGTCGGCTCGTGGCGGCTGCGCTACTCCGTCCTCAAGATGCTCACCGACGCCGGCGGCCGGGCGGTCCCGTTCCTGACGCTGTTGAACCCGCTGCGGCGGCGGTTGCAGATCAACCTGCGCAACCACCGCAAGATCGTGGTCATCGACGGCCGCGTCGGCTTTACCGGCGGGCTGAACATCGGGGACGAGTACGTCGGCAAGGTGGCCCGCTTCGGGGAATGGCGGGATTCGTTCCTGCGCGTCGAAGGCTCGGCCGCCGCCGGCCTGCAACGGGTGTTCGGCGAGGACTGGGACTTCTCCGCGTCGGAAGAGTTCGACGGCCCGGAATACTACCCGGCTCTCCCCAGCGCGGGCGGGGACGCGGTTCAGATCGCGTGGTCCGGGCCGGACCAGGAGCCGAAGGCCATCCGCGAGGTGTACTTTGCCGCCATCATGCGGGCGCGGGCGCGGGTGTGGATCGCCACGCCGTACTTCGTGCCGGACGCCCCGTTGGCCGACGCCCTCGCCCTCGCGGCCCGGTCCGGCCGGGACGTGCGCATCGTCGTCCCCTTCCGGCCGGACAAGTGGATCCCGCTGATGGCCAGCCGGTTCCTCTGGCAAACCCTGTTGGAAGCGGGCGTGCGCATCTTCCAGTACACGCCGGGATTCATCCACGCGAAGCTACTGACCGTGGACGGCGAATGGGCCTCCGTGGGCAGCCCCAATTTCGACAACCGCAGCCTGCACCTCAATTTCGAGGTGACGGCCCTGCTCCACTCCCCCCGCCTCGCGGAAGAAGTCGAAGCCGCCCTGACCAGCGACATGGCCCGCAGCATCGAGTTGAACACCGAGACGTTCCACAACCGCCCGTTCATCGCCAAAATGGCCGAGAACGCCGCCCGGTTGGCGTCGCCCATCTTGTGACGGGGCGAAAATCCCGGAGCCGCTCGAAGAATCCGCGCCATCGTCGGCTTTCGCTCCGCGAAAGCCCGGCTCTCACCCTCGGAGGACAGCCTCACCGCGGGGGACGCCAAACTTTTCGCGGAGCGAAAAGCGACGATGGCGCCGGCTTTCGCTCCGCGAAAGCTCAACTCGCACCCCCGGGTGACAGCCCCATCGTGGTGCGAGCCGGACTTTTCGCGGAGCGAAAAGCGACGCTCGGCCGCTCCCGCCCGTCGGAGTCTTCGGTGGTAGGCGTATTCCCTCCGTCAGAGGCGGCAGCGTCAGCGACGCTCCCGACGGTCGTGGAAAGTGCGATGAAGCAATGGACGGGTGACAGGTTGGGCGTCGCTGACGTTGCCGCCTCTGACGGAAGGCCGACGGAGGGGCCGGGGAGTTAGGTGGCCTTTCGGAACGGGCTGACCGCAAAGGCAACCTAACCCCCCAACCCCCTTCCCTAAGAGGGGAAGGGGGAACAAATCCAAGACCACCCACTTGCTCCCCCTTCCCGTCCTCGGGAAGGGGGCCGGGGGGCTTACAGGGGTAGGTCAGGCGAGAGCGAAGAATTCAGGCGGAAGTCGCAATAGT
>JAYTTY010000302.1:0-6600 GCA_043744795.1 Zavarzinella sp.
CGCCACGGTTGTAATCCCGCCACGTCCCAACGCTCGGGCCTCGACCGCCGCCCAACGCCGCCGTCCGCGTTCATCAAGGTCGTCGCACAGGTTGATGAATTTGACGCGAACCGACTCGATCTTTCTTGCATCCTGCATCTGCGTATCATGACAGCAATCGATCAAGACCGGCAAGACTAATTCGGTAACTTATTTTGGCGCGATGCCTAACGTGACAGATCACGGCTTCCCCCGATACCGTTCGGCCACGTCGGCCGTGGTTTCGCCGCCCTGCCGGGCCTCATGAAACCGGAGTCGCAAATCGTTGCTGTAAGCTTTCATGGCTCATTGCTCCTTGAACCATTTTACCCGCCGCTACAACCTCTCGAACTCCGCTCTAATAGTCGTGCGTACACGGAAGACATGTCGTCACGGCGCCTCATCGTCGTTTTTCGCTCCGCGAAAAGTCGGGCTTCCCGCCCGAGGGGGCCGTCACTGTTGGGGGACGGTCAATCTTTTCGCGGAGCGAAAAGCGACGATGCTCACGCCCGGCTCATTGCTCCCGCGTGTTCTGAATTCGTGCGTACAGGGAAGACGTGTCATCGCGGCGTACCAATTTCCATTCGGCGGGCCGGCTGGCGAACATCGTGTCGAACCCGCCGCCGGTCGAGACCAAGCCGAGGTCGAACGGGCCGTATTGTTTTTGCCAATCGTCCAGCGGCTTCCCAGGGTCCGGCAATTCCCCGGCTCGGATTCGGGCTTCCGTGCGGACGAAGTCCACCAGAAATGGATCGCCGAACAACTCGCAGCGGTCGTCGATGAACGCCAGGCAGCGCGGCTCGTGCAGGATCAACGGGCCGCCGTAGTGGTACTCCAAGAACACGCGGGGCCGACGCGGCGACTCTTCCGTCAGGGCATGAAGAAACGGCATGTTTTCCAGCGGCCAAAGTCGGTCGTCGAGTTTCACCCATGCCGGGTGCAGTTGGTCAGCGGGCCGGACAGCCGTCGCGGCCGTTGAAGCAAGGAAGATCAACACGGCCGGGGCCAACCAATTCACTCGCGTGGCGTAGGCAACGGGTTGATCGGCCGGCGTGTACCAATCGCTTTTTTTACGCACCAGCCACGCGGCCAATCGTGTGCGGGGAAACATGTCCGCGAGGGAGACCATCGCCGCCACCGCGAACAGTGGGGCGTGGCGAACGCGCGTGACCGTGAGCAGAAGCCAAATCAGTGGGACGACGTAACTCACCCGCCACTGTCGCACGGGTATCGTCGCCGCCGCGATCAAGTAGACGGCCCCCATCGCGGCGACGCCCTGCCAGCCGAACGTCGAGAAGTCCAGCGGCCGGTGTTCCTGGATGATGGTCGGCAGACTTTCCATCCGGTAAATCTGGAGCCAACTGGCGGGGAGCTTCCAGCCGTAGGGGTTCAGGAAGCAAACCCCGACGCACGCGGCGAAGACCGCGGCCGCGTGGCCGATGTCGCGGCGACTTCCGACTGGCCCGCGGGCGATGACGCACCCGGCCGCCCACCCCGCGAGAATCACCGCGAGCGTGGCGATGCCCCCGAGGACGCCGCCGTGAATGTTTGACCACGCCCAACACAGCGGGACGAGCCACCACAGGAATTTCATGGGCCGCCGCCGGTGTTCCACCGCACTGGTGACGCACAGCAGGACGGCGAAGCCGGCGATGGTGCCCAAGTGCGGCCGGACGTGGAAGTGCCCGGCGCTGCACGCGAGGGCAACGGCGAGGAGCGCCGCAACAGCCGCCGGATGAAGTCCGACGGCCATCAGGCGGGTTCCCATCGCCGTGAACACGGCCGCCAGGATTCCCGCCGCGAGGACCAGGAGCAGGTCCAAGCCACCCAGGCGATAAGCGCCGGCCATTGCCAGTTCGCCGAGCCACTGGTGAGGAATCCACTCGACTCCGTTACGGGTGAACGTGTACGGGTCTTTGTCGAAGAAGCCCTCGCGGGCGATGCGGTCGCCGACCGCGACGTGCCAGAACGTGCCGGGGTCTTGGAAGAACTTCGTCCGCCCGGCGACGGCCAGCAAGAGCCAGATGGCCGTGAACGTCAGGGCGACGCGCCACGAGTTGAGGGAAGTGAGCGGTGAGTGCGGCCCCCCCCCGGCCCCCCCTTGACAGGGGGGGAGGAAAACCAGCCTCTCGCTGGCGGGGAAAGCCGGCGCCTCGCGGTGGGCGGCCGCTTCTTCTCCCCCCCTGTCAAGGGGGGGTTGGGGGGGG
Organism: Zavarzinella sp.; assembly: GCA_043744795.1. Taxonomy (GTDB): domain Bacteria; phylum Planctomycetota; class Planctomycetia; order Gemmatales; family Gemmataceae; genus Zavarzinella. The sequence continues at coordinate 2,226 of JAYTTY010000302.1, forward strand.
TCAAGACCCGCCATTGGCTTCCCCTCTTTTCCAATCGACGAGCCACAGCGCCAACAAGCCGGGGGCCATCCAGAAGAAATACTCGGACGTGTAACTCAGCCGGTTCAGCACGACGGCCACGATGGTCCACGCCGCGTAGCCGGCGACCAACACCCATTGGCGCGACGGCGACAGTCGAGGGATCGAAGCGGCGAGCGCCACCACGGCCGGCAACAGCATCACCAAATCGAACGGCCACGCCCCATACGGGGCGGTGACGAACGAGACGAGCAATAGTGTCAATAGGCCGGCGCCCGACGTGATTCCGGCCCCGCGATTCTTGGCCGCCCACCACAGAAACCAAACGGCCCCGCACGCCATCGGGACGAATTGCAGCCAGAACGCGCCCAGCCCAAAGCCCTCCCGCAGCCATGACCCGATCGTGGGGGAACGGAAATGCTCCGGCGGCCGGTCCCGCACGGCTTCGAGGTATTGGCCCAACACGGACGGATTGACGGCCATCGCGATCAGTGTCGCCGTGATGAAAAGGCCGACGAACCACGCGGCCGATAGCCACGCGAAGCGGGAGCGGTCGGCCAGCAGCCACATGCCGAGGGCCGGCCAGAGGAGATAAACCAAGTGCGGCTTGACGGCGAGCAGGAACGCCCCGCCGCCGACGGCCCACGCCGACCGGTCCGCGAACCCGTGCAGCAGGCCGGCGACGCCGAGCAATAACACCGTGCCGATCTGTCCGGATTGCAGGACGAACATCGTGGGGAGGTACGTCAGCGCGACCAGCCACGCCACCCAGCGGGCGGACACCGGGCCGCCGGCCAACACCCATGTCCGGTCCGCGGCCAAGAGGATGAGGCCGAACCCCATCACGACCCACGACAGGTGCGCGACCTTCGGCGGCAGCACGCCGAACGGCATCACCAGCGGCAGCGTCCACGGCGGGTTCCACATCATCACCGCTTCGTCCGTGTCGCGCCCGGCGTGGCGCTCCATCGGCAGCAACAACGCGGGGGAGTACGGGTTCTCGCCGTGGGCGTTCAGCCGCCCGGCCGCCCAGTACTCCACGAAGTCGTCCGGCGGGAAGACGGGGCGGTCGTCAGTCGCCTCGGACAGTCGCCAGCCCAAGACGGCCACGGCGGCCATCAGCATCACGAACAGGGGGACCAGACGGCGGTATGTTGACGGCATGGCGGGAACCGATTCAACTCATTGCTACAGCGGTTTTCAAGCTGGTATGGCGGTCTGTGGTTGGTGGGACCGGCGTCCCGCCGGTCGTTTTGTTACTGAAGACCGGCGGGACGCCGGTCCCACCAACAACCGATTTTAAGGCTTCGGGAGCGGGTGGATTTCAAACGTGCGGAAGAAAATCTCGAAGCCCTCAGTCTGAAGGAGAATCTTGCCCGCCGCGGGGGACACGTCGTAACACTCGCTGACCGTGTGCCCGTTGACCGAAATGCTCAGACGGCTGCCGGCCGCGACGCATTCGACGCGCGTCCATTCGCCGAGCTTACTCTCCACGTCGTCTTTGCCGCGGGTGTCCATCAGTTCTTGGAAATCCCAATCGTGCTTCGACCACCAGAATTGGCCGCGGGTGGCGGGAAAAGTCTTAGCCTCGCCCCCCTTCTTCCACCGATGCCGCTTGCCCGACGGGTCGGCTTCCGTCTCGGCCGTGAACTGCACGGGGATGGCTTCCCCCTTGGCGTCCTTGCCGCGAATGAGGATCAAGTCGCCGACGCACCCCTGCGCGAGTTGGCACTCGATGCACGACGGCCACGCCCCGCCCGCCCCGCCGTCCGGCCCCGTCGCGTGCAACAGCACGCCGGAGTTGCGCACGTACTTCCCGCCGTCGGTCTTCTTGCCCCACTTGTACTCGACGACCAGCCGGTAATCCCGGTAGGCCTTCTCGGTGGCGACGTAGCCGAAGCCGTCGCCGGTGAGGTGCAATATCCCCTCCGTGACGCGGAACACCTTCCGCGGGTCTTCCCGTTTGGTGTCTTTGAGCCACGTCGTCAGGCCGTCCAGATTCTTGCCGTTGAAGAGCGGCGTCACTTTCGAGGGGCTGATCGCATCGTCTTTGCCATCGGCGACGAGGCCTCCCGTGAACACGGCGAAAATGATCGCTGAAATAAGGCCCCGGCGAACCATGATAAACTCCAGGCGGTCATCCCAAACTGACTACACGCGGGCGAAAACGCTCACTTGCGTGACGCGCGGTGATTTTTCAATTGGAGCCCATCTCATGTCAGTAAAGGGGGGACAAAAAAAGGCAAGAACCCCGGCGCCCGCCGCAAGTTCTTGCCCTGTTGGAGTGCCGAGGACAGGAGTTGAACCTGCACACCCTTGCGAGTACTAGCCCCTCAAGCTGTCACAGCACCTTTGAAATCCCCCGGCGAAGCGATGCGTTTCACGTTGAACGCACCTTTGCCAACGCACCAAACCGCATAGCCGGGAGTCGCGTCATGCGTCCGGCAAAGCCTTGGTATAGGGAAAGTGAAAACCGCTGGTACGCCACGGTTCACGGAAAGAAAGTCTCTCTCGGCGTGACGGGGAAGGCGAACAAGAAAGCCGCGGTAGCCGCGTGGCACCGCCTCTCCCTTGAGCCACCACCGCCCGCCGCCCCCGTGCCAGTGGAGCCGCTGACCGTCCGGCGGATCGTAGACGACTACCTTGAGCAAGCCGCCGGCAAGGTGAAGGCGAACACGCTGGCCGTTCTCAAGGGGCGGTTGAAGCCGTTCGGCAAAGCGTTCGGGAAGGCCGATCCGTCCGCCGTCACCGTCAAGCAGGTGGAAGCGTACATGACCGGCAAGACGTGGAAGGCGTCAAGCCGGAACGGCTTTGTCGCCGCGGTCAAGGCGTGCTTCAAGTGGGCGGCGGATGCTGGCCACATCCAGGCCTCTCCGCTGGCCAACATGGTCAAGCCGGCCGGGGAGAGTCGGGGAGCTAAATCCCTCATCACGTTGGCGGACCATCAACGCCTCATGGCCGTTGCGTCCAAGCCGTTGCAAGCCTTGGTGACGCTGTTGTGGGAGACGGGGGCACGGCCGTCGGAATTGGCTTCGCTCAAGATCGGCGACGTTGACTACGGCCAACGGGTTGCCGTCCTTGCCGATCACAAGACCGCCCATCAGGGCAAAGCCCGCGTCTTGTTCCTCTCCGAGAAGGCGTTGACCGTCTTGCGGGAGGCGACGGGGGACAGGGAGGCGGGTTACGTCTTGCTCACGCTGCAAAGCAACCGCTGGGCGAAGAACGCCATATGCACCGCCGTAAAGAATGCGGCCGACAAGGCGAAGGTGAGCGTGACCGCCTACGGCTACCGTCACACGTTCGCCACCGACGCCTTGGCCAACGGCGTCCCGGATACGCATGTCGCCGCCCTGCTGGGCCACCGCGGGACGGCCATGCTACACCGCCACTACTCGCACGTCGGCAGTCGGGCGGATGTCATGCGGGCCGCTGCCGCCAAGGTGAGGGGGTAAGCCTTACAACCCGCTCTCCCTGTCCGCCGCTTCCATCCGGGCCATGAACGCCGCCAGTCCGGCGTCATCCTCTCCGGCGTCGGCAGGAAGTAAGTAAGTAATTAAATCGGCGGCTGGGGGGACGGCTGATTTACTTACTTCCTTCCTTCCTGCCTGCGTCGGCGTGTCAGTCGCCGGCGGGGATTTAATTACTTCCTTACTCCCCGCTGCCGCGTCGGCAGATGAGACAAGGGGAGGGGAGGGGTTGTAAGGCGGATCGGCTTCCCCGTCGCCGTCCTCCCCGCCGGCCGGATACCACCGCTCCGCCGGCCGGCCCCGTCCATCCGGCTTGTCCTCCCGCCGGTACGCATAGCCGGCCGTTTCGAGCCGGGTCAAGGCGTCGGTGATGGCGTCGGCCGTCTGCGTGTTCTTGAAGGCTGTCGTCAAGTCCCCCCGCCTTACCCCCGGCTGACGCTGAATGACGTTCAACACCTCAAGCCAGAGCGGTTCGGGTTCACTGGGGGCCGCCGATGCCACCGCCCCCGCTTGGCTTGAGACGAACAAGAGGCGGGCCGACTCCCGGCAGTAATCCCACACGGCCAACGCCGCCGCCTGATGCTCGACACGGATCACCGGCGAGCAATCGGCCAGAGCGTAGAGCATGGCCAGGCGGACCACATACGGCCGGCCGCGGTCGGTGTGCGGGACGCTGTCGCCGGACACTTTGAGCGACGGGTAAACCGCGTCCCACGCCGCTTTCGCCGCCTCATCGCGGGTGACCTCACCGGCCGTCTTCGCCCACGCCAACGCCGCTTTCAACCGGTCCAAGAACGGCGTTAAGACTGCGATCCGCCCGCCGTCCGGCAGATCACGAGGCGAGCGGACGGCACACCAGAGGAACCGATTGGCCCAACCGTCAAACGCTT
>JAYTTY010000303.1:0-6593 GCA_043744795.1 Zavarzinella sp.
CGGACGAACGAAATCGCCCGTCCTCACCCGCCAAGCGACTTGATAAGAACAGACCCGCGGAACCCGCCCTCGCGTTTTGTCGGACACGTCTGCTCTGTGTCCTCAGTGTCCTCTGTGGTTAAGTTCTTCTGTCTTTACCCCAGCAAATCCCCCAACACTTCCGACAATCGTTCGGCCGGCTTGTGGGCGTTGGCCAACACCTCTTCGTGGTTCAGCGGCCCGTCCCCCAAACCGGCGGCCTTGTTGGTGATCGACGAGATCGCCAACACCCGCATTCCCAGCCGTTGGGCCGTCAACGCCTCGAAGGCCGTGGACATGCCGACGGCGTCGATGCCGCACGCTTGCAAGGCGCGAATCTCGGCCGGCGTCTCGTAGTTCGGGCCGGTGAGGGCGGCGTAGATTCCCGCGAGCAGGGGCCGCCCCCGTTTCGCCTCGTTGGCTTGCACCATCTGAAGGAGTTCCGCGTCGTAGGGACTCGGCGACGGTGTGAGTTTCCACGAATCGACCGTCTGCCAGTAGCGGTGGTCGGCCAACAGCATCAGGTCGCCGGGGTTCAAGTCGGGGCGGATGCCGCCGGCCGCGTTGGTGAGGATCAGCGTGCGGACGCCCCACGCGTGGGCGAGTTCGACGGGCTTGGCGACTTGGTCCCAGCCGTGGCCTTCGTAGAAGTGCAACCGGCCGCGGAACACGAGCAGCGGGACGCTGTGGAGCGTGCCGACGCGAATACTGCCCGCGTGGCCGACGACGGTGGGGGCGACCAAGCCCGGCACGTCGCCGAAGGGAATGGACGCCGTCTCCGCGAAGCCGTGCGGCACGGCCCCGAGGCCGGACCCCAAGACGACGGCCGCCGTCGGCGCCAGCGCCCGGACGGCGGCCTCGAAGTCGGGGAACGGCCCGCTCACTTCGCGGCCGGCTTCGGTTCCAGAATGCGGATATTGCGGTACATGGCCTTGGCCTTCGCCCCGCCGTGGACTTGCAGGGCAATGATGCCCGAGCGCTCGATCTTGTCGTCTTCCTCCGTGTAGTCCACGGTCAGTGTGCCGTTGAGATACAGGCGGATGCGCGGCCCTTCGCAGAGGATCGTGTACTCGTTCCAGTCCTCGTGCTTGATGAGCTTTTCCAGAACCTTCGGGTCCGGCTTCGCCAGCACCTTGTTGCGGCGGGACTCGTCGTACAGCGCCCCCCAGTACCCTTGGCCCACGTCGGCCTGATACCCGCTGACTTCGTGGTGGTTCGGGATGCGCTTGGTGCGGAACTGCACCCCCGCGTTCATCTTCTCCTTGTCCCCGATCAACTTGAACTCGACCTTCAACTCGAAGTCCCCGAACACGGCCTTCGTGGACAAGAACTCGTTCCGCGGGACGACCGTGTCCAGCGACCCGCCGACGATGGCGCCATCTTCCACTCGCCACGTCTTGGCGGTGTCGCCCTCCCAGCGGTCAAGGGTCTTGCCGTCGAAGAGCTTGGTCGGTTCGGCCGCGCCGGCGGCCGCGGCGAAGAGCATCAGGCAAGCGAACGCACGCATGGGAGAGACCTCGAAGGGGTTGGTGCTGTCCATGTTAGCGACCGCGAACAGGTGGGGACATCTTCGCCCCCGAAGCGTCAGCGAGGGGGGCGAGCCAGAATTAGCGACTGGAGGGGCTTCCGGAGAAAAGGCGCAGGAGGGCGAGTCTTCGAAGCCCGACCCATTGGGCGAGAGGCGTCACCCGTGGAGCGAACCTCGAAGACTCGGTTCGCGGCGCCCTTACTCGGGAAGTTCCTCCAGTCGCTAACGCTTCTGGCTCGCCTCCCTCGCTGCGCTCGGCGACTAAAATGTGACCCACCCGGACGGTGCGCCGGAGCCGGGCTTTCTTGGAATTGCTTTGACTGGCCCACGACGGTCAGTTAGTTTTCCAATCGACAACCGGTACGTTGAAGCCATCGCCGACAGGCCGGACGAGGCGGGACAATTCAGTCCAATTTGCAAGGCGGTGTGCGATGATGGTGACGTGCCCGATCCATGGCCCCTCCCTTGTATGCATTTACTCGCCCGCCTTCTTGGTACCACGCGCGGACGGCAGCCTGCCAGACAAAGTAGTTGTCGAGGTCAAGGATACCCCGACCGAGGAGGCATTCTTCCGCTTCATCGTCTCCCCGGAAGAGGCTGCGAAGCTCCCGATTATCGACGGTAGAATACCGTTCGACCCGGATGCGTTCGATATCATGGATGGGTTGTCAGTGATGTGTTGTCATTGTTTTCCCGAGCGCAGGCAAGCCCTCAAATCCTGAGGGCGCGCGGGCGCCATTGTGCGGCGGCCTTGGGCATAAGACTCTATCCTCGTGGTCGGGGGCGGGGTTGGAGTCCCGCTTTTAAGCGGTCCGGGCCCGACACCCGGAGGCGGCCGGCGAACCGAGTCTTCGAGGGTTCGCCTTCCGGGTGACGACCGTTCGCCCCGGCGGTCGGCCCGTCGAAGACTCGGCCCTCTTGTCTATCGCGACGGGCAGGTCACAGACCGCTTAAAAGCGGGACTCCAACGAAGGCAAACACTTGGCGGGGACTGGCTTTCGTTGGAGTCCCGGCTTTCAGCCGGTCTTGAACCTGACACCCGGAGGCGGCCGGCGAACCGAGTCTTCGAGGGTTCGCCTTTCCGGGTGACGACGGCTCGCCCCCGGGGTCGGACCGTCGAAGACGCGGCCCTCTTGTCTACCGCGACGGGCAGGTCACAGACCGCTTAAAAGCGGGACTCCAACGAAGGCAAACACTTGGTGGGACTGGCTTTCGTTGGAGTCCCGGCTTTCAGCCGGTCTTGGGCCTGACACCCGGAGGCGGTCGGCGAACCGAGTCTTCGAGGGTTCGCCTTTCCGGGTGACGACTTCACGGGTTTCGGTGAGCGGTGTCAACCGTTCGCCGCCACATACGGATAGTCTCGCCGCTACTCGCCCGCGATCCCGACCCGCTCGGATTGCCAAGAATTCGCCGAATCGGTCGCGCGCAATGGCAGACACTTTGGCAGGGCTTCACAATTCCTTCATAATCCCCCGGTTTGCCCCCCGCCAACTCCTCTTGCGTGGTTTCCCACGCCGGGGTAACATCCCCCCTGCTTGCGACGTCCGCCCACTTCCCCAAGCGGGTCGGCGTCGCACGCGGCGAACGGATTTCGCCGCGTTTATCCCGGGATGGAACCCCCATGAGTCAGTCCGCGCGACCGACGCCGAAAGCCATTCTGCTGCTCGCCGTCCTCGGCTGGGTGTACTGGCCCACGCTGCTGGACTTGTACGACACCTGGACCACGTCCCCCGACTATTCCCACGGCCTCTTGGTGCCGTTCTTCTCTCTGTGGCTCCTGTTCCGCAAGGCCCCGGACCCGACGTTGAACGACCGCCCGTGGCCGTGGCTCGGCTTCGTCGGCGTGGTCGTCGCGGTGCTGTGCCGACTGTTCGGGGCGGGGACGAGCTTCCTGCCGTTGGAGGGGCTGTCGCTCGTCATGGCCCTCGGCGCGTGCGCGGTCTTGGCCGGCGGGTGGGGCGGCGTGAAGCGGTTCTGGCAGCCGTTGGTTTTCCTGGTGTTCATGATCCCGCTGCCGTACGAGTTCTCGCGGTCGATGGGCGCCGAGTTGCAGGGCGTCGCCACGATTTGCAGCACGTTCCTGCTGCGGTGCTTCGGCCAGCCGGCCATCGCCGAGGGGAACCGCATCCTCATTGAAAACGTCACGCTCAACGTCGTCGAGGCGTGCAGCGGCCTGCGCATGCTGATGACGTTCATCGCCTTCTCGATCGCCGCCGTCTTCGTGATGGACCGACACTGGATCGTCCGTGGCATCGTCCTGTTGAGCGCCGTGCCGATCGCCGTCGCCACGAACGTTCTGCGCATCTCGGCCACCGGCCTCGCCCACGTGTGGATTCACGACGGCGATCAGAAGGCCAAGGTGATGGACTTCATCCACGACTTCAACGGCTGGATGATGATGCCCGTCGGCCTCGCCATGCTGCTCGTCGAGTTGTGGATCTTGAAACGCCTGCTGATCGAAACCGCCAAACGCCCCGCCCCGACGTTCACGCCGCCGCCGATGAACCATCAGCCGCCGGCGCCGCGGCCGACGACGACGGGGAAGCCGAAGTTTGTGAGTGTGATCCGGATGCCCAAAGGCAACCTCACCCCCTAACCCCCTCTCCGCGGCGGAGAGGGGGGACCAAACGGCCCAACGAAGACTGAGTGCGATTGAGAATGATGACGACCCACTTGCTCCCCTTCTCCGCCGCGGAGAGGGGGCCGGGGGGTGAGGTTTCTTCGGGGAATAGCACCATGACGGCGACACAGACGACGACAAGGATACCCGTCGAAGACCTGCCCGAAGCGCTGCCGGTGGACGCCCCGCGCGTGGTCTCGATGCCGCCGCGGATGCCGGAGGCGCCGACGGCCGAGCAGGCCGGCGGCGGGATGAAGCCGCTGGAATACCTGCGCTACCGCTGGGTGACGGTGCTGTTCCTCGGCGGGCTGATCGGCGGCGGGCTGGGCGTGGCGGCGTACGCGCTGATCCCGGCGAAGTACACGACGTATTCCATCATCCGCGTGTCGCCGCAAGACCCGCGGATTTATTACAACGAAGACCCGCAGGGCCGCAACGACTTCGCCAGCTACCTCAAGACGCAGGCCGGCATGTTGCGGTCGCACTTCGTCCTGAACGCCGCCATCCGCGACCCGGAAATCGCCGCCCTGCCCATGCTGCGCGAGCAGCCGGACCCGGTGCGGTTCCTCGAAGAGGAACTCGTCATCGACCCGCAGGACGGCAACGAACTCATCAAGCCGCGCCTGTCGGGGGACGACCCGAAGGCGATTACGATGATCGTGAACAGCATCCACGACGCCTTCTTCCGCGAGATCGTCGAGGCCGAGCGCACGCGCAAGCAGGCCCGGCTCACGCAGATGGAAACCGCCATCGGCCGGATGCAGACGGACTTGGAAAAGCAGACCGCCGACCCGAAGGACCAAGCCGTGAAGCCGGCCGAGAGCCTGCCGGGCGTCGGGCCGACGCTGGCCGCCAGCCAACTGACGCGGCTGCGGGAAAAGCTGGACAACGTCGACATCCGCCGCAAGCAGATCGAGGCCGAGAAAATCCGGCTCGTGAAGCGGCAAGAGAACATCGAAGACGAACTGCCGGCCCCGCCGCTCGGCTACGTCGCCGCGCTGGACAACGACCCGGCCGTCGCCGCCATCACCCGGCAGACGACGCAGTGGCAAAAGCAACTGGCCTTCCAGTTGGAACTGAACAACGACCCGAACAACATCGGCGTGCGGGAACTGCGGCAGAAGATCGCCGACCAGACCGCCGAGCGCGAGAAGATCAAGAAGGCCCGCGTGGACGAGTACCGCCACGCGCTGCTGGACGACACCACGCGGCGCCTCAAAGACGACGGCGAAAAGCTGGACGCCGACTTGGTCTCCGCCAAGATCGTTCAAGAAAAGCTGACGGCCGAGATCGCCGAGTACGAGGCGAAGCTGGCGTCGATTCTTCCCCTCGGCGAAGGCGGCACGAAGGACTTCACGAAGGTCGATTCCTCCAGCCGGGCCGCGATCATCAGCGGCATGATGGAGAAGACCAACCTGCTGCGGCTCGAACTCGCCGCCCCGTCCCGCGTGCAGAGCTTCCAGAAGGCCGCCGCCCCGATGAAGCGAGACGTGAAGAAGCAACTGATCGGCACCGCCGGCGGCATCCTGGCCGGGTTCCTCCTGGTCGGCGTCGCCGTCATCGCCTACGAGACGCGGGTCCGCCGGGCGATGACTTTGGCCGACGTGCAGAAGACGACGCTCGGCCCGATCCTCGGCGCCGTGCCGGAAGTCAACCCGACCGCCGGCCACCCGACGCCGGAAATGGCCCTCGCGGAAGAGGCCATCGAAAAGGTGCGGGCCAGCCTGATGCACCAATTCGGCCGCGGCGGCGGCAAGGTGATCCTCGTCACCAGCGCCGTGACGGACGACGGCCACGCCTTCCTGTCCCGCGAACTCGCCCTCTCGTTCGCCCGCGCCGGCGCCCGGACGATCCTGGTGGACTTCGACCTGCGCGGGCCGACGCTGCACGACCTGTTCGACGTGCCGAACGACACCGGCTTCACCGACTTCCTCGCCGGCACCGCCGACCTGCCGACCGCGGCCAAGGTGACGCCCTACGGCATGGCGATCCTGCCGGCCGGCCCGTGGAGCGACCACGTCCGGCAACACCTGTCCGCCGACCGCTTGGCCGTGAAGCTCGGCCAACTGCGGGACCAGTTCGACGCCGTGATCGTCAACGCCCACCCGGTGCTGTCTGTTGCGGAAACGGCCTTGGCCGGCCGCAGCGCGGACGCCGTGGTGTTGACGGTCGAAAAATACGAGAGCCGCTTGGGCCACGTCTCGCGGGCGCAGGAAAAGATCGTCGGCCTCATGCCGGACGCCTTCGGCGTGGTGTTTTTGGGGGCGACGCGGGACGAGTGTTTGCAGTGACGGGTGTTGATCGCGTCCCATAAACCCGGGGTTCGCCGAGCCTCACCCACGGGCTACACTCCGTCGCCCCTCCGGGGCTGAAAACCAAGATTGGGTCTTAGCCCCGGAGGGGCGACGGAGTGTAGCCCGTGGGTGA
>JAYTTY010000304.1:0-1715 GCA_043744795.1 Zavarzinella sp.
CTGGCCATTAACAAGTAGCCGACTTCTGCTCGTCTCAACGTGCGGCCTGCACAGCGAACTTGGAGGTTATGGCCAAGGCGGTGACAAGTGACCCACTAGTGGGTCACTTGTCATGGCCTTGGCCATAACCCCTCCACCGCCGCCGGACCGGCCGCCGCGTCTCCGCCCCCGACCCGCCCACCGCGTGCCGACGCGCTCGCGCTCTGGCCCGCCGGGCCGCCCGCTTGCCGCCCCACGCGAACGGCGTCGGGTCCGCGTTCCAGTGCCTCGCCGCCGCCTCGAACCACCCGGTGACCTCGCCCGGCGTCGCCGGGTGCTGGCCGTCTAAAGCGCGGCGCTTGAGCACCCGCTGGATGCTCTCCGCCATGTTCAGCCACGAGCCGCCTAACGGCGTGTACAAGGGCATCACCCCGTGGGCGAACAGCCACAGCACGAACTCCGGCGTCCGGTGGCCGGCCAGGTTGTCCAGCACCAGGAGCATGCGCAGCGGCGGCAACTCGGCCGGCAGCGAGATGGGCCAGGTGAGGCCCTCCTGCCAGCGACGCCACGCCGCCCGGCACGACTCGCCCGGCGGCATCGGGGCCGGTGCCGGCAGGGCGGCGAGAACCCCGCCGAGGCCGCGCTTCAGCCAGGCGTGCAGGACCGCGTTGGTGGTCGAGGTCGCCCCCTCGACCTCCACGCGGCCGGTCGCCGGGTGGAACAGCGTGAGCACCTTGGCCGTCCCGTTGCGGACGTACTCGTGCGGTTGCCGCGCCGGGTCGCCCTCGGGCCGCCACGACGCGCCGGGGTGCGGCACGGTCTGGAACGGCCCCGCGTCGTCGCAGCACCAGACCGGCAGGCCGCCCGCCGCCCCGCCCAGGGCGTACGCGTCCTCGATCAACTTTTTTTGGGCGCGGCGTCGGGGTCGGTGACCACGACCGTGCCGGCCTTCCGCCGCCGCGCGGCCGTCCCCGTGGGGCACCACGTGCGCGTCCGCTGGTACGTCCGCCCGGCCTCGCGGAGGGTCCGCCAGATGGTGTACGTCGAGACCTTGGGCAGCCCGTCGGCCGCCCCGCGCAACGCCTTCCGCAGCTTGTTCAGCGACCACGTCGCGGTCCCGTCGGCCTCGGGCGTCGGCACGCGGTCGGCCTCGCGGAGGATGCGCTGCCGCTCGGCGTCGCCGTACGCCGGAGCCTTGCCGCCGCCGTGCCGCGGCTCGACGGCCGGCAGGCCCTCGCGGTTGAACCGGGCGACGAGTTGCGACACGGCGTCGCCGCTCCGGCGCCCCGCGGCCGAGGCGGCCCGCTGGTAGTCCGACCCGCCGGCGACGGCGAGCAAGGCGACGGCGTGGGCGACCTGGGCGGCGGGGGCGGCGGCCGACCGGCTCAGGCGGGTGAGTTCGGCCCGCTCGGGGTCGGTGAGGTTGCGGAGCGGGTCCTTCCGGCGGCGAGACATGGCGACTCCTGAGCGCATCGAGATGCCCCCAGGATAGCCGGACCGGCAGTTATGGCCAAGGCCGCGACAAGTGACCCACTAGCCTCGCCCTTGCCTGCCTCGTTCTCGCCGCGTTCGCGGCGCGGGCGGAGCAAGACCCGCGAATGCTCGACGAGTTCACGAGTACCAACGACGCCGGTAAGGCGGTGTTCACCCGCGAGGCGGGCGGCTTCCGGCTGAACGCCCCCGGTCCTGTGCCGTTCCTCGGCGGCGAGATGAGCAACCCCACGCTGCCGTCGCTG
>JAYTTY010000305.1:0-1709 GCA_043744795.1 Zavarzinella sp.
CCCGGCTTCAGCCGGTCTTCGGCGGATGCCCCCTCGACCCGTGAGACTGCCATTCGAAGAGCGAAATCCCGAAGACCGGCTGAAGCCGGGACTCCAACGAAGACGAGACTCAGAACTTTGTGGTGCGAGTGTTCGCCCAAAACCGCTTATACGCGGGACTCCAACAACGCCGTCAGCGCCTGTTCAATCTTCCCCACCCCCGCCGCCGGCCCGTACCGGCCGACGACTTGGCCGGCCCGGTCCACGAGGAACTTGGTGAAGTTCCACTTGATGGCCGTCGTCCCCAACACGCCCGGCTTGGCCGCTTTCAAATGTTTGAACAACGGGTGGGCGCCGGCCCCGTTGACGCGCGCCTTGGCGAACATCGGGAACGTCACGTCGTACTTCTGGGTGCAGAACGCGCCGATCTTGGCCTCGTCCCCCGGCTCTTGGAAGAACTGCTCGCACGGGAAGCCGAGGACCGTCAGCCCGTGGTCCTTGTGCCGGCGGTAGAGGGCTTCCAGGGCGGCGTACTGGCCGGTGAACGCGCACCAACTGGCCACGTTGACGATCAAGAGCACGCGGCCGCGGTACTCGCCGAGGGTCGTGGCCCGGCCGTCGATGGTCGTCACCGCGATGTCGTGGATGCTCATGGTCACCGCTGAATCCGCAGGCCGGCCCCGCCGACGGCGGCTTCCACCTCGGCCTTGGTCAGCCACGGGAAGTCTCCGGGGACGGTGTGTTTCAGCGCCCCCATCGCGGCCCCGTAGTCGAGGCCCTGTTGCGGGTCGCCGTTCATCAGGCCGTGGATGAGGCCGGCGACGAAGGCGTCGCCCGCCCCGAGACGGTCCACGATCTCCACTTCATAAGTAGACGTGCGCAGGAACTTGCCGCCCGCGTGGGCGACCGCCGTGACGGTGTTTTTCCACACGGAGGGCGTTTGCCGCACCGTCATGGCGACGGCCTTCAAGTGAAACTTCTTGGCGGCGGCGGCCGTCGTCTCTTCCATGTCCTGGCCGGCGACGCCGAAGAAGCGCTCCACGTCTTCGGGGTTCGTCACCAGCACGTCCACGTATTGGATGGCCTTGGTCAGCCACGCGGCCGCCTGCTCCACGGTCCAGAGTTTGGCCCGGTAATTCGGGTCGAGGCACGTCGTCAACCCGGCCGTCTTCGCGGCCCGAAGGGCTTCCAACGCCGCGTCGGCCGACGTGGGGCTGAGGGCGGCCGTGATGCCGGTGAGGTAGAACCACTTCGCGCCTTGGAACACGCCGGCCCAGTCGATCATCCCCGGCGCGACTTTGGCCATCGCCGAGTCGGCCCGGTCGTACACCAGCCCGCTCGGCCGCGGGGCCGCCCCGAGTTCGAGGAAGTAGACGCCGACGCGGTCGTGATCCGTGAACAGCACATGGTCCGTCGAGACGCCGGCCTCGCGCGCCCGGTTGGCGATCAGCCGCCCGAGGGGGTTGTCCGTCAGCCGGGACACCCACGCGGCCTTGCGGCCGAGGCGGGCCAGCCCGACGGCCGTGTTCAACTCGGCGCCGCCGATTTCCACGTCGAGGCTATACGCCTGCTCCAGCCGCCGGAAGTTCGGGGGGGTCAGCCGGATCATCGCTTCGCCGAAAGTGACAACGTCCATCGGGGGTTTGGGTCTCGTCGTGAGTGGTGACGGGCCGCGGATTTGTAAGCCGCGACGCGGAGGCTTTGCGGAGAGGAGCGCGTCCAACGACTGT
>JAYTTY010000306.1:0-1706 GCA_043744795.1 Zavarzinella sp.
GAAGGCGAACTGACCGGGCTGGCGTTTCACCGTGATCATACGAAGAAGGGTGCAGACTTCCTGACACCAACAGCTCCTGTTTGGTCAGCGGCGAGCGTCGAGGCGTCAGCCCGACGTGTCTTCTTCAAACAAGACACGTCGGGCTGACGCCTCGACGCTCGCCGCTGACCAAACAGGAGCAGTTGGTGTCAGGAAGTCTGCACCCTTCTTCGTATGATCACGGTGAAACGCCAGCCCGGTCAGTTCGCCTTCAGCGAGTTGAACACCAAGCCGGTCAAAATCTTCGGGTAGAAGTACGTGGACTTCGGCGGCATCTTCTCGCGCCGGCCGGCGATGCGCTCGACGTGGCCCATCGTCGCCGGCGGGACCAAAGCCGCGAGGTCGCACCCGCCGGCCGCGATGGCGTCTTCCACTTCGCGGAGCAGGTGGACGTACTTGCACGCCGGGGCGCCGCCGACTTTCGCCGGGATCAGCGTGGTCAGGGCGGCGACGTGCAGGACGCTGACGCCGAGTTCGCGCCAGTCGTCGGAGTGGTCGGGGGCGAGTTCCTTCATCAGCGCGTCGTCCACGAAGCGGGCCGTCACCCACTGGTTGTCGGCCTTGGTGTGGAACGCGAGCAGGGACTGCGACCCGTCCATCTCGATGGCCTCCCACGCCTCTTCGCCGCTGGCGACCGTCGCCACGTCGAAGTGCGGTTCCAAGGCGGCCTTCAACTGCGGGCCGGTCAGGCCGGGGAAGCCGCTGACGAGCCGGTGCGTCGGCAAAATGATCAGGCCCGGGTCGCCCATCGACACGAGCATCATCATGCAGAAGTGGGCCGGGGAGTCCTCGCCGGCGACCATGCCGTTGGCGATGGCCTCTTCCCGGTACTTCAGGCCCGTCTCGTAGCGGTGGTGGCCGTCGGCGATGAACACGGGCCGCTCGGCCATGCCGCTGCACACCGAGCCGATCAGGTGCTCGTCCGTGATCGTCCAGAGCCGGCTCGTGACGCCGAGGTGGTCGGTCGCCTCCGTCGGCAACTGCTTGTACAGCATCGTCTCGACGCGGGTGAACACGTCGTTCGTGTCGTCCGGGTACAGGCCGAACACCGGGCTGAGGTTCATGTTGGTGGCCCGGTACAGCTTCAGCCGGTCCTCCTTGGGGCCGGACATCGTCTCCTCGTGCGGGAAGATGCGGCCGGTGCCGAACGGCTCCAGGCGCACGCGGGCGACGAAGCCCCGGCGCTTGTGCGTCTTCCCCTCGACGGTGAACTCCTGTTCGATGACGTACAGCGAGCGCAGCGTGTCCTGCCGCAGGGCGTGGTCGTTCTGCCAGCCGCTGAGGGTCTGCGAGGCGCGGGTGTACTTGTTGCTGGTGGCCGAGTCGCCCGGCTCGTCCTTGGTCAGTTCGATGCGGATGGCGTTGTACGGGCTGGCGTCGTACAGCTTCTGTTGCAGGGCGGCGTCCACCACGTCGTACGGGGGGGCCACCAGGTCGGAGAGCGTGCCGGCCCGCCCGAGGTCGTACCGGAACCCGCGAAACGCCCGAATGTCCGCCATGACGAAAACCCTTTGGTGCGAGAGGCCGTGGAATCGGAAACTATCATGGTACGGACGACCCGCCTTCTTGCTCCCCCTCTCCGCTTCGGAGAGGGGGCCGGGGGGCTTACAAGGGTAGGTTTCCGGCCGGGGCAGAGGGAAATTTAGGCGGGGGTCGCTGTTGGCATC
>JAYTTY010000307.1:0-6530 GCA_043744795.1 Zavarzinella sp.
GAAAATCCGCTTCGACGAAGAACTCCCCGCCTGGAACTATCGTGCCATCCCGCACGATTCCGACCAAATGGGACAGTTAATAAATTCGTGATCCTAAGATCTTAATAGGCTTTAGTATGAAAAATAAATCTCGACAATTCGTGATTGTTTGTCGCCCGGCACGGGCGGCCCCGCCGGCACTTTCGCCAGCACCCGGTCATACGCGGTCCGGTCGGCTCGCGCCGCTCGGGTGGCCAAATAGGCCAGTTGGGCGTCGGCCGCAGCTTGTCGCGCACGGCTTCTTCCAGCCATGCCGTCTCGCTGAGGCCGCGCCGGGACTCTTCCCCGGCGACGGCGGTTCATAGGTCCGCCGTCATTGCGATCATCTGCACACCCCCGATGCCGCCACGTCGTGGCTTCACGGCTTCACGTCCCTCCCTTCACCTCCACCGCCGCGCTCCAGTGCCCGCCCCGCCCCGTGTTGTCTCGCCAGCGGGCGCGGACGCGGTACGTCCCCGCCTCCTTGAACACGTCGGCCGGAATCTCAACCGTCACCCCGTCCGTCCCCTCTTTCTTCCAGTAATCGGCCAACTCGTACTGGCCGCGTTGGCCGATGCGGCCGACGCGCCATTCCAGGGCGGCGGGCTTGTGGCCGGCGGGGGACGAGAACACGCTCGCCTGGAACTGGCGGGCGGCCGGTTGGGTCAGCGTCGGCGTGGCCGGGATTTGGTCGTCCTTCGCCTCGTGGGCCAGGTAGCCCCAGCCGTAGCCGCGCTGGTCGCCGTCATTCGGGGCGTACTGCTTCACGGGCCGGGAATCGGTGCAGAAGTCCACGATGTACTTCTGGAACCCGGCGAAGTCGTTTGTCGCCAGTTTGCGCTGGAACCCCCCGCCCCAGTAGCCGGCCTCGGCCGGGTTCACGTAGTACGACCCCTTCTGGTTCATGCGCGGGTGCCGGTCCCAAAGGGCCGCGTCCAGCCGGGGCCAATCCGCCGTAAAGCCTTTGGGCGTGAGTGCGCTTCCCAAGTCGGCCGACAGTTGGCCGACCTGCCCGCCGGCCGGGCCGGCGTCCGCGGCGAACAGGTCGAGAATCTCCCGCGCCCGGTTTCGGTATTCGAGGGCGATCTTCGGCTGGCTCAGGCAGCCAACCGCTTCAATGACGCCGGGCTGGTGGTGCCGGGGGACGAACATCATGTCGTTGTCCCACGGGATCGGCGCCCAGCGTCCGTCGGGCCGGCGGTAGTAGCCGTGGTTGCCGTCGGGCCGCAAATCGACGTTGCCCAACAGCCGGTTGAGCGCGTGGAAGCTGAAGTACGCGGGGAGGTCGAGATTGTCGCGCCACCACTGTTCCTTGGGGTTCGAGCGCATGCCGGCGAGGAACTTCTCCCAGACCTTGTCCGCGTCCGCCATGCCCTTGGGCGTGTGCTTGATGCCGCTCTGGGCGCTGACCGTCAGCCCGTCCGGCAGCGGGGGGGCCGCGAGCGCCTTCGGCTTCATGTCGCCGAGGGCGACGTAAAGCCCCCACAGATCCCCCTGATACTGGTTCTTGGCGGAAACTTCCTCGGCCCCGTCCACTACGCGCCATTGGACCCACGTGACGGGCGGGCTGGGGACCCCGGCCAGCCGGTAAGCCCGCATGGACATCGCCTCGTCCAGCCCGGCGACGCCGCGCAGCACCGGCAAGTAAGGGGTGGACCCGCCGGGGTTGAGGTTCAGGCTGTCCAAGGCCTCGGGGAACGGGACGCCGTCGTGGTCCACGAGCGGCAAGTCGTGGCCGTGATTGAA
This sequence comes from Zavarzinella sp., assembly GCA_043744795.1. Taxonomy (GTDB): domain Bacteria; phylum Planctomycetota; class Planctomycetia; order Gemmatales; family Gemmataceae; genus Zavarzinella. The sequence continues at coordinate 1,765 of JAYTTY010000307.1, forward strand.
CTTGATCCCCCACTTGTTCTTGCCGGAGATGTGGGCGCTGCCCTGCCCGCGGTTGCTGTATTGGACGTGGTCGTACACGACGCCGCGGTAGACCACCGTGCCCTGTTGCTTCTGCTTGTGGGCGTTGCCGTCCCACTGGCTCTTGGCGACGTCTTCCGCCCGGGCGATCAGCCGCAGCGCTTGCATGGTGCCGAGAAAGTCCGCGGAATAGACCGCCGCCGGCGCCTTGCCCGGCTCCCGGCTGCCGGCCCACGCGGCCGGCCCGGCGTCGCACCACCACGCGTAATTCGGGCACGCCGGGTCGGCCGGCAGGACGGCCACTTTCCCGGCCGCGTCGGCGACGGCGACGCGGTAGCGGATCAGCCAGCGGTGTTGTTGATACGTCGCCGGCACGCGGGCGGAGAACACGCCGTCCCCGGCGACGGCGTCCCCCTCCCGGCCGTCGTCGCGCATGGGCAAGTCGGCCCAGTCTTTCTCGTAAGCCGGGTCGGCCTTGCGGACGTACTTCCCCGGCGCGACGGGCTGAAGTTTGAGCACAACGCCCTTGGCCCCGGCCGGGACGGTCGCCGTAACGAGGACGAGGACGCCCGGCTTGGGCTGGGCCGGCTCGTGCCGGACCGCCGGTTCCGCGGCGATCGCGGGGGCCGCCGCCCCGGCGGCCAGGAGAAGGAAGACGTGCCGGCGCATATCGGGGGTCACTCGCAAGAAAAGTCGGAAGCGGCCGGCCCGAGACGCCTCGTCGCGCCTCGGCTCCCGGGATTTTACCACATCGGTCGGCGATCGCCCCGCGCGACCGCCGTCAAGCCACTTCAAACATCTTCCCTCGACAAAGTCCGCCCGACCGTCATATACTGCACGCTTGTACCGTACCGACAGGGACTCGTCAGCCGGGCGGACATTGACCGCCCGGCCGTGCGCGGGAACAGTATAGGTTGCGAACCCCACCCACCCTGACTGAGGGCCGTCCCATGCCGGGCGTCGAAAACTTCCGCTCCCGCGTGGCGGCCGAGCCGAGCACGCAGACGGCCTTCCTCGTCATCGACACCGAGAGCGTCCCGGACGGTCGTCTCTTGAAGATGGTCAAGTACGGGGACCAGAACCTCACGGAAGACGAGGCCATCGAGAAGGCCCGGCAGGACGCCCGCGAGACCTCGTACACCGGGTCCGACTTCATCCCGTACACGTTCCAGCTTCCCGTGGCCGTGTGCGTCGCCCGCGTCGGCACGGACTTCGGCCTGCAGGCCGTCGCCGCCCTCGACGCCCCGCTGTACCGCACCAAGGAAATCGTCAAGAAGTTTTGGCTCGGCCTGTCCTTCTACACCCGGTGCAAGCTGGTGACGTTCAACGGCCGGTCGTTCGACTTGCCGCTCCTGGAGATGGCCGCCTTCCGCTACGGCTTCTGCGCCAAGGACTACTTCCACCGCGGCCGCAACCGCTTCAACGGCGACCTCGACCTGATGGACTGGATGTCCAACTACGGCGCCTGCCGCATGAACGGCGGCCTTGACCTGTTGGCGAAACTGCTCGGCAAGCCCGGCAAGATGGACGTGGCCGGCGACCAGGTCTTCGGCATGCACAAGGAAGGCAAGCACCAGGAGATCAACGACTACTGCATGTTCGACACGCTGGACACCTACTTCGTCTTCCTGCGCACCCGCGTCCTGACCGGCGACGTGTCCCCCGAGCAAGAAGCCGAACTGATCGCCCGCGCCAAGAAGACCCTCGCCGCCCAGACGAAAGACCTGCCGGCGTTGAAGACGTATCTCGATAATTGGACCGACTTCCAGCCGTGGCCGGCGTGAAGATGATAGGGTGACACGGTGACACGGTGACACGGTGACAAAAGCAAAGCCGGACGGCCCGAACGGTGACGGCTTGTTCGGCCATGACTCGGAATTGGACGCCGAACTCGACCGTCGCTTGGCCGCGCATGAAGCCAATCCCGAGGACGTGCGGACGTGGGACCAAATCATGGCCCGACTGCGGGCCGGGCGGCAGAGCCGAGACGTGACGGGAGACAAGGATGGCCCGCGAGTTTGACGGCCCGTGGAAGGAAGTGCTGGACGTCTACTTCGAGCCGTTCGTCGCCTTCTTCTACCCGGACTTGCACACGCTGATCGACTGGACCGAGCCGCCGGTCAACCTCGACACCGAATTGCAGACGATCCTGCGCGAGGGCGAAGTCGGCGCCGGCCGCGTGGACAAGCTGACGCGCGTGAAGTGGCTCGACGGTCGGGAACAGTGGCTTTACATCCACGTCGAAGTGCAGAGCCAGCCCGACACCGACCTCCCCCGCCGCATCTTCTCGTACCACACGCGCCTCTTCCACCTGTACGACCAACACCCGGTCAACTTGGTCATCCTCGGCGACGACTCCCCGAACTGGCGACCGGCCGGGTATAATGTCCCGCACCTGGACGCCGAGATCCGCCTGCCGTTCTGGGCCGTGAAGTTGCTCGACTACGCCGGCCGGTGGGACGAGTTGGAGACGCACCCGAACCCGATGGGGTTGGTCGTTTCAACGCACCTGCGGAGTTTGATGACTGGGAACCAACCGGGCGAGCGGCTGGCGAGTAAAATTGGATTGACGCGCCGACTGCTGACCCGCGGCGTGGACGCTAAGACCATCCGGCAGATGTACAAGGTGATCGACTGGTTTCTGGAACTGCCGCCGGCCGAGACGATGACGTTTCGGGCAAACTATCGAGCCTTGGAACAGGAGTTCAACATGCCATATGTCACTTCCACCCAACGGCTGGCGACGGCCTTGGCCTTGCGAAAATGGGTCACGATGGCCCTCGTTTCCAAATTTGGCGAACCTGGCCAGAAATTCGCCGAGGAACACATGACAGACAGGACGTGGGATTTGATCGAGCCGATCGCCGACAACCTTGAACGAGTCGCCACACTGGACGAACTGCGCCAAGCCGTCGGCCTCCCGCCTGCCGATGCGACGCCATGATCCTCATGCTCGAAGACAATGCCGAGCGGTTGGCGCGGTTCGCGGCCACGCGTAGTCACTCTTCCTTCGCCCCGCGCAACAGCCGCTTCAGCAGCTCGTACATCGCCTCCGGCGTGTCTTCGCCTTCGTGCAGCCGGCCGTAGATGTCCTTGTCGTCCACCACTTTCAGGCGGCCTTCGCCGCGGTCGGCGAGTTGGTGGGCCTTCTTCACGTTGCGGTAGCCCAGCACGATGTTCGGGCCGTTGAGGTGGACGCTGCCGATTTGCCATCTGGCGGCGAAGAGTTTCACCTCGGACAGGCGCAGCAGCCATTCGGCGGACTCGGGGACGGGGCCGTAGCGGTCGCGGAGTTCTTGGCGGAAGTCGTCCAGCTTTTTCGGGTCGCGGACGCGGGTGAGGCGGCGGTACACTTCCATGCGCAGCTTCTGGCCGGGGACGTAGTCGCGCGGCAGGTACGCGGGCCACGGCAAGTCGACGTTCACTTCCAACGGCGTCCGCAGCGGCATGTGCTTCATTTGCCGGACGGCGTTTTCCAAGAGCGAGCAGTACAGTTCGTAGCCGACGCTGGCGATGTGGCCGCTCTGCTCCATGCCGAGGATGTTGCCGGCCCCGCGGATTTCCAGGTCGCGCATGGCGATCTTGAACCCGGCCCCAAGTTCGTTGAACTCCTCGATGGCCTTCAGCCGCAGGGCGGCCGTCCCGCTCACGCCGCGCTCGGCGTCCAAGAGCAAGTAGGCGTAGGCCCGGTTCTTCATGCGGCCGACGCGGCCGCGGAGTTGGTGCAGCTCGGCGAGGCCGTAGTGGTCGGCCTCGTTGATGAAGATGGTGTTGGCGTTCGGGATATCCAGCCCGCTCTCGATGATCGTCGTCGCCACCAGGATGTGGGCGTCCTTGCGCACGAACTTGACCATCGCCTCTTCGAGTTCCCCCTCCTTCATCTGCCCGTGTCCGATCACGATGTCCGCCTCGGGCACGATGGTCTTGAGCTTCAGCGCGATGGCGTGAATGTTGGCGACGCGGTTGTGGACGAAGTACACTTGGCCGTCCCGGCTCAACTCGCGCAGGATGGCGGCCCGGATGAGCTTGTCGTCCCAGCGGACGATGCGCGTCTCCACCGGCAGGCGCTCGGGGGGGGGCGTTTCGAGGTTGCTGATCTCGCGGATGCCCAACAGGGACAGGTGCAGCGTGCGCGGGATGGGCGTGGCGGTCATCGTCAGCACGTCCACCATCGCCCGCAGTTGCTTGAGCCGCTCCTTGTGGTGGACGCCGAAGCGCTGCTCCTCGTCGATGATGACGAGGCCGAGATCCTTGAACTGGATGCCTTCACTGAGCAGACGGTGCGTCCCGATCACGACGTCCACCTCGCCGCGCGCGAGGCCCTCGATGGTCTCCTTGGACTCTTTGGCCGTCTGAAAACGGCTGAGCGCGCGCAGGTGGACCGGGAACCCGGCGAATCGCTCGCTGAAGGTCTCAATATGTTGCCGCACCAGCAGCGTGGTCGGCACCAGCATCGCGACCTGCTTGCCGTCCTGTACCGCCTTGAACGCGGCTCGCACGGCGATCTCGGTCTTGCCGTAGCCGACGTCGCCCGAAATGAGGCGGTCCATCGGGATGGCGCGCTCCATATCGGCCTTGACCTCATCAATGGTCGAGAGTTGATCGGGGGTCTCGACGAACGGGAAGGCCTCCTCCAGCTCGCGCTGCCACGGCGTGTCAGGCGGGAAGGCATGCCCCCTGCTCGCCATCCGTGCGCTGTAGAGCTTGACCAACTCGACGGCTATGTCGCGCACCGCCTTGCGCGCTTT
>JAYTTY010000308.1:0-6525 GCA_043744795.1 Zavarzinella sp.
CTTCGCTCTCGCCCGCACCCGGGGCCTGACGGCCCTCGGCTCATTAACGATTCAATTACGGCCGGTGTGAATTGACGACCTGCCGGGGGCGGCCTTGGATGCGTTCCAAGATCGCGTCGATGCTCTTGGCGGCCGGGCGGCCTTGGGCTTCGAGGTCGGCGCCCTTGGCGAAGGCGGCGGTGGCTTCCGCCTGCTTGCCTTGGCCGTACAGGGCCAGGCCGAGCAGGTAGTGGTAACGGGCGTCGTCGCTGAAGATGGCGATGGTCTTGCCGATGCTGACCTCGGCCTCGGAGTAGCGGCCGGCGTAGTAGAGCCGGACGCCGGCCGAGAAGAAGCGGTCGGCCATCGCGGCCGGGTCCGGTTTGATGGCCGGGCCGCCGGCCGCCGCTTGGGCCTTGATGGCCAGCGACAACTCCCGCACGGCCCCGAGGTCGCGGCTCAGGCTGTCGTTGTCGGCCTTCATCTTGGCGACTTGCTCCTTCGCGGCCGCGAGGTCGGCCGTCGCCTTGTCCAGTTGCTTCGCGGCCTGATCGGCCTTGGCAGTGGCGGCCGTCGTCTTGGCCGACAGGTCGGCGACATCCTTCATCGCTTTATCGTTGGCCGTCTTGGCGGCGGCCAAGTCGGCGGCGGCCTTCGTCGCCTCCTCCGCGGCGGCGACGGCCAACTTCTCGGTCTCCTGCTGCTTCGCCGTCAGCGTGTCGAGGTCTTTCTTGGCCTTCGCGGCCGCGTCGCGCGTCTTTACCAACTCGTCCCGCAGGGCGGCGGTGGCGTCCGTGGTGCCGGCCTTGAGGGCGTCGTCCAGCCCCTTCAAGATGGCGGCCGCGTCGGCGTTGGCCGGGACGAACTTGGCTTTCACCAACTTGTCCCCGAGGGACTTGAGCGTGTCGTCGGCGGCCTTCTTCGCGGTGAGCGCGGTGTCGGCGGCCTTCTTCGCGTCGTCGGCCGCCTTCTTGGCCTCTTCCGCGGACTTGGCCGCGTCGGTCAGTTGCTTCATCGCCGTCTCGACCTTGGCCTCGTAGTCCTTGGCGGCCTTCGCGGCATTATCGGTGGCTTCCTTGGCCGCCTTCTCCGCGTCGGCCTTTTTGGCCGCCAACTCTTTCAAACCTTCGGCCGGCTTGGCGGGGTCCAGCCCGGCGTCCTTGAAGGACTTGCCGACGGCCGCGAGGGCGGTCGTCGCTTCCTCGGCGGCCTTGGCGGCGTCGGTCGCCTTCGTGTCGCTGACCGTCAACGCTTCTTGCGCGGTCTTCAACTCGGCCTTGGCCGCGAGTTCGGCCTTGGCCGCGTCGGCCGCTTTCGTCTGGAAGGCTGTGACTTCCTTTTCGAGCGTGGCGGCCTTGGCGACGGCCTTGTCGCGGTCGCCGACGATCACCGGCACGGAGGCCAAGCCTTGGTCCGATACTTCGAGTTTCGCGTCCGTGAGGACTTTGGCGACGGTGTCTTGGTAATCGGAAAAACTCTTCTTGGCCGTCTGGGCGTCCGCGCGGGCGGCCGCCAGTTCCACCGGATCGGCGCCGGTCGTCGTGGTTTTCGCCGGGTTGTCGTTCCCCCCCAGCAGGCCGGCCGAGAACGCCCCGAAGACGCCGCCGGCCCCGAGCAGCAGGCCGACGGCCGTGCCGATCAGCGCTTTCCCGAACCCGCCGCCGCCGGACGACTCGCGGACGGGGGTGATGGCCGAAACTTCTTCGTCGTCATCGTCCCGGCGCTGGGCGACTTTGCGCTGCTTGCGGTTCTGTTCCATTTCTTCGCGGAGGATGGCCGAGCCTTCGTCGAGATCCGCGGCCCGCATGATCGAACTTTCGCCGGGGCCGGTCGCGGCCGGCATGTCCAAGTCGATGGCGTCCGAGTCGTCCGGGGTCCCTTCCATGTCGAACTCGGACCCGTGCAGGCTGGGCCGGGAACTTAAGTCCACGGAGGACGACTCGAAGACCTTCTTCTTGCGAACTGCCTCCTCCATCGCCGCCTCGGAGATTTCGAGGCTCCCCGAGTCGGAGATGCTCGGCTGCGGCGCCTCCTCCGCGTACAGGTCCACGGCGTCGCCGTCGTCGAACTGGGTCGGGGCAAGGAGTTCCGCGCCGTACTTCGACTCGGACCCGCCGTCCCCGGGCATCGGCGGCGGCGTGCCCAGGTCGGCGTTGTCCGGCAGGTCGAAACTCGCTTGCGTCGGCTGGCTCGGCCGGCCGTAGCCGCCGGCGGCCGGCACCGTCGGCCGGGACGAGCGGAACGGCGTCAGGCCGCTGTCTTCTTCCGGCGGGCGGCCGGAGCGGTCTTCCTTGTCCAACGGGATTTCTAAGTTCGACTCGCTCAACAGCACGTCCAAGATGCTGGACCGGGCGGTGTCGGCGCCGCCGGCCGGCATGTCGCCGAACTGGGCGCTGGAGCCGCCGGTGCCGTGGCCGGCCGTCATCGGGATCGCCTCGTCGTCCTCGGCCGACGCCGCGGGGGAGGCCTTGTGGATGCCGCCGGCGTCGGACGGCGGGGCCGGCAGGCCGAACTGGACTTCGGACCCGCCCGACGGCGACGCGGCCGCCGGCCCGCGGCCGGCCATCAGCCCGCGCAGGTCGTCTTCCCCGCCGAAATCGTCGTCGACGGCCTCGGCCGCCGCCGCGTGCATCGGCAGGTCGGCCTCGGGAATTTCCATCGTGTCCGACCGGGAGGCGTCCCCGCCCAGCGGGATCGCCGACGAGTTGCCCGTCGGCCGCCGGTAGGCGTCGGCGGTCATCAGGTGCGAGAGCAAGTCCTGGTCGGACGGGGAGTCCATCCGCACCGGCGTCCCCTCGGGGATTTCGTCCGGGATCTCGTCGGCCTCGGCGACCGCCCGCTGCCGGCGGATCACTTCCGTCCACGACGTGAGGGACTGGCCGCTCGGCGGGTCCGGCAGTTCGTCCAGCGGGATCACGCCGGACGCCCCCTCGTGGATGGCGGCCACGTCCCCGAAATCAACGAACGCCTCGCCCCCCTCCTCGTTGAGGTCGAACGGCTCGGCGGCGTTGGCCATCGGCGGGTCGGTGTCGGGCTTCTTATTCTTCGGGTCGTTCGAGGCCATGGCGGCACTCTCCGCTGTTCGACGGGGGATCAATCCGAGGTGCGACGATTCAATCTAACCATTTTCCACGAAACGGGTTGCCCGACAAGACAAGAAGTCCGGAACCCGCCGGCTTCTCTTGCCCAGTCGCCCCACCTTTTCATCTGCGCAGCATAGCATACGAACTGTGCGCGATGTGGAACCAAGGGAGAAATTTTCAGGTTGGGGAGGAAATACGGGCGGTGCGATCATGTTCGACCTGTTCGGCAGGTTAATCTTGAAGACTCTGTCTGCAATTTTAACAGGGGGATTTTGCAATCACTGATTGCAAAATCCTCTCTCAAAAAAGCCAGACACCGTCTGGCGAATCCCGTCGCCCAAGGCTTCGGCCGATCACCAGCCCTATGTCCTGAGCGGTACGAACAAGGAGGACAGTCCGGCGAAATTGTTGTCCCGGCGCTCCCGAGGCGTTATCCTCTCCTCCACACCTTATCTCTCCAAGAAGTCGTTTATGCGCCAAGCTTTCCGCATTCCGCCGGCCCTGTTCGCCGCCGTCCTCCTGGTCGGCTGTTCGAAGACCGACACGCCCGCGCCCGGCCCAGTGGCCGGCCCCGCGATACCGGCCAAATCGGACGCGGTCGTCCCGCCGCCAAAGCCGACAGGGGAAGAGCCGATCCCCGATTTCCCGCCCCTGCCGGACGACCCGCCGGAAGCGCCGGCGGTGTATGACGACATCCCGCCGGCCGTAACGGCGCAAGTGTTGAACGCCGTCGGCGGCCGGCCGTGCCACTTCGAGCCGCAGTACGACGGGCGAATCGGGTCATCCGCCGACGGGGCCCGCGCCCGTCAAGCCCTGCCGGGCTTCCACGTGTCCAACCTCACTGAGAAAGGCGTGGCCGCGATGCCCGTAGTGCCGGCGCCGTTCGGCTTGGAGATCGAGCGGACGGCCCTGAAGCCGGCCGTGTGCGCCTTGTTGGCCAAGCAGCCGAACCTCGTCCGCTTTGTGGTCGGCGAGTCCTGCACCTGCGACTCGGCCTGCCTCAAGGAACTCGCCAAGGCCCCGGCGTTGCGGGAATTGTCCATGGAGCATTCCGTCCGCGGCCCGGCCCCTGACTTGGCGGCCTTGGGCGAGTTCCAGTCGTTGCGAGCACTGCGGCTTGCCAATTACAAGACTCTGCCTGACCCGGCCCTGAAGGCCATCGGCTCGTTGAAAAATCTGCGTGACTTGGACATCTATGACTGCGGGGATGGCAGCGTCGCCGGGTACGCCCACTTCGCCAACCTCACGGAGTTGCGGGCGTTGCGGATGACGTTGACTCGGCTCCCGGCCGACGCCCTGCCGGCGCTCTCCCGCCTGCGAAAATTGGAAACGCTGGACCTCGAACATACAAACGGCCTGTCCGACCACGGCCTCCGCCACCTCGCCCCCCTCGGCCGCCTGCGGGTGTTGCACTATCAGGGCGAGACCGCCGCCCCGTCGCCGAAAGTGTTGGAGGCGTCGGCCGCGGCCCTTGCCCGGCTGACGAACTTGGAGGAACTGCATCTGCAAACATCGTACTCCGCCACGACCGCCGACCCCGTCCTGACTCACGTGGCCGCCTGTCGCAAGTTGAAGAGGCTTCAGTTGGAGTGGCTGAAGAAGGCGACGCCGGCGGGGCTGGCCAAGTTGGCGGCCCTCAAAGACTTGGAATCCCTGACGCTGTCGGACGTGCCCGCCGGCGTTTTGGACTTCTGGGCGGCGCTGGCGACGTTGCCGAAACTGCGATCGCTTGACGTGAAGTCGTCGCCGGGGTTCGACGACGCGGCCTTGCAGGCCCTGACCGCGGCGCCGGCCCTGACAACGCTGAGCATTTACGGCGGGGAAAAGCCCGCCCTGACGGCGGCCGGCTTCGACAAGATTGACCGCCTCAAGACGCTGACGGAATTGACGATTACCGTGCCGGCCATCGGCGGCAAGGTGATGGCGCCAATCTCGCGACTGCCGGCCATCCAGGGGCTGCACTTCATGGCCGCCCCCGACATGACGGACGCGGACGCCATGGAACTGGCCAAGGCCAAGACGCTGCGGCGTGTCACCTTCTCGGACACCATCAAGCAGTTGAAGCCCGAGACGATCACGGCGCTCCGCAAGGCGTTGCCGGCCTGCCAGTTCCCCGAGTATTGACCGGCGGTCACTTGTCCGCGATGACCTTGCACTGCGGCAAGGCCGCCCGCAATTTGGCGACGAGGGCGGGGGTGACTTGTTGGCAGTCGATCACCTCAAGCTTCTTCATCTGCTTGAGCGCGTCGATGCACGCGACCGTGGCGCTCGGGCTGACCGTCACTTGCCGCAGTTCCGGCAAGTCTTTCACGGCGGCCAAGCCGGCGTCCCCCAAGGCCCAGTGGGACTCCAGCGTCCGCAGCTTGGTCAGCTTCGCCAGCGGGGCCGCCTCGGCGGCGGTCAGGTTGTCCCCCTGGATACTTAGCCACTCCAAGTCGGCGAGACCTTCAAGGTGGGGCAATGCCTTCGCCGTGTGCGGGGCGGCGAACAGGCCGAGGGACTTCAACTTGGTCAGTTTCGCGAGTTGGGCGACGCCCCGGTCGGTCAAATGCGTCATCTGCACGTTCAGGTGTTCCAAGTTTTTGCACGCGGCGATGGCCGCCGCGTGGGCGTCGGTCACGTTGGCTTGGTTGAAGTCCAGCATTCTCAAATCCGGCAACTTGGTCACCGTCTCAATCATCGTCGGGCGAAAGGTCGATCCGGTGGCCACGATGCCGACGCAGGTCGGGAAGCGTGGCAACGCCTTCGCCTCGCGTTCGGCGTCGCCCGTCACCTCGAAGCCGAACACGAACGGCTCTTCAGGGGCCGGCAGCTTGTCCATGCCCGTGACCGGGCCGGTAAGCGCTGACAACTTCAGGACGTGCCCGCCCGGTGGCAAGACGTGTTCCGGCCGCGGCGGGTACGAGGAATTGGTCCGCTCGTGCCAGGAGATGTGTGCCTTGGCGTTGAGCCACGCGACGGCCGTGTCAGGGGCCAGCTTCGTCTTGGATGTGTACGGCTCGGCTTCTTTCAGGTATCGTCCCCGTTGATCGGCATCGAACTGGGCCTGGGCATCGTGCGCGCGATTCTTGGCGTCGATCGACGATTGCTTCACGTGGTCGGCCCACTTCTTTTCCTCGTCCGCCCGCTTCTTCGCGTCGTCGGGCGGGGCCGATTTCTTGTCGCACCCGGCGGCAAGGAGGAGGACAGCGGCGAGGGCGACACTTGGGCGGAAGCAGCTCATGGGGAACTCGAAGTAATGGACGATGCGGGGCTTATCATAGGGGACTGCCCGTCTTTTGTTCCCCTCCGGGGAACGGTGACATCCATGCCGCCGCGGAGAGGGGATTAGGGGTGAGGTTGCCTTTCAGTTTTCATATCGTTCCTCACAACTGTCCGGCTATAAGTCGAACAGTGACAATTGTTTAGGGTCAGTGATATCCTTGTCTTGCGTTTTCGGCTTCGACAACGCTTGGAAAAGCGG
>JAYTTY010000309.1:0-24669 GCA_043744795.1 Zavarzinella sp.
GCCCACGCCGAGCCGGGGACAGGGCACACAATCGCAAGGTTTTGTAGCCGCCGGCTTCAGCCGGTGGCGGCAAGAAGGGCCGAGTCTTCGAGGCCCGACCCCGCGGAACGGCTTGGCGGGAGGGCAATGGAAACAGTCCCCACGCGACAACAGCATGTATTGACATCAACTGAGCGGCCGCGTGGGGCCAGGCCTCGAAGACTCGGCCCTTCTCAATCACGCCGGCTGAAGCCGGCGGCTACGGAAATCACCGATTCGTCTGCATTCACAACAGGCAATGCCTGCGCGATAGTCTCGCTCCATCGGCCCGGCGAGCCTCTTCTCGCTCGGCCACGAACCGAACCACATCTCTTTATCTCTTAGACACTTACGCAACGCGATCCCCGCCGCGGTCACGCCGGGCATCCGATTTGCCTTGGAGGACAAGTCCCACGCGGCAACACACCCGGGAAGTCTCTCCCTCATGGAAATTCGGCAGAAAACGGTCGTCGTCATCGGCAACGGCATGGTCGGGCACCGCTTCTGCGAAAAGCTCGTCGAGTTCGACGCCGCGCGGCGGTGGAAGATCGTCACGTTCTGCGAAGAGCCGCGGGCCGCCTACGACCGCGTCCAACTCACCAAGTACTTTGAACACCGCCAAGCCGAGAAGCTCGCCCTAGCCGCCCCCGACTGGTACGAGCGGAACGGCATCACGATCCACGTGGGCGACGCGGCCACCGAGATCGACCGCGAGAACCGGATCGTCCGCTCGGCGCGCGGCCAAGCCATCCCCTACGATGTCGTCGTTCTGGCGACCGGGTCGGCCCCGTTCGTGCCGCCGCTGCCGGGCATCGACAAGAAGGGGGTGTTCGTCTACCGCACAATCGAAGACCTCGACCAGATCATCGCCTACGGCAAGACCGTCACGACGGCGGCGGTCATCGGCGGCGGGCTGCTCGGCCTGGAGGCGGCGAAGGCGACCTTCGACCTCGGCCTGGAGACGCACGTCGTCGAGTTCGCCTCCCGCCTCATGCCGCGGCAGATCGACGAGGCCGGGTCCAAGGCGCTCGTCGGCAAGATCAACGCGCTCGGCGTCCAGATCCACCTCAACAAGAACACCAAGGAGATCGTCGGCGACGGCAAGGTCGAGGGCATGGCCTTCGCCGAGGGGCCGGACCTCGACGTGAAGATGATCGTCGTCTCCGCCGGCATCAAGCCGCGCGACCAACTGGCGCGGGCGTGCGGCCTGACCGTCGGCCCGCGCGGCGGCGTCGTCGTCAACGACCAGTTGGTCACCAGCGACCCGAACATCTACGCCGTCGGCGAGGTCGCCCTGTACGGCGGCATGATTTACGGCCTCGTCGCCCCCGGCTACGAGATGGCCGAGATCGCCGCCGCCAACGTCCTCGGCGGGACGCGCGCCTTCACGGGCGCGGACATGTCCACCAAGCTCAAGCTGATGGGCGTGGACGTCGGCAGCTTCGGCGACCCCTTCACGGACGCGGCGAAGGCCAAGGCCGTCACCTACGAAGACCCGTTCAAAGGCTCCTACAAGAAGCTTGTGTTCAGCCTCGACGGGACGCGCCTGCTGGGCGGCATCCTCGTCGGCGACGCCTCTGACTACGGCCTCCTCGCGGCGCTGGCCAAGAGTCCCGAGCCGCTGGCCATGACCCCCGGCGAACTGCTGCTCGGCAAGAGCGCCGGCGGGGCCACGGCCGGTGCGTCCGGCCTCCCGGACGCGGCCCAAGTGTGTTCCTGCAACAACGTCAGCAAGGGGCAGATCCGCGCGGCCATCGGCCAAAAGAACCTTTGCTCCGTCGATGAAGTCAAGGCCTGCACTCGCGCGGGCAGCGGTTGCGGCGGCTGCCTCCCACTCGTCACGGACATCTTCAAGTCCGAGATCAAAGCGGCCGGAAAGAAGGTTAACACCGACCTGTGCGAGCACTTCGCCCACACCCGCCAAGAGCTGTTCGAGATCGTCAAGATTAAGGGCTACAAGACGTTCGGCGCGCTGATCGCCGACCACGGCAAGGGCAACGGCTGCGAGGTCTGCAAGCCGACCGTCGCCTCGATCCTCGCCAGCCTGTGGAACGAGAGCGTCGTCACGCACACCACGATTCAGGACACCAACGACCGCTTCCTCGCCAACATCCAGCGCGGCGGCACCTACTCCGTGGTGCCGCGCGTGCCCGGCGGCGAAATCACGCCCGACAAGCTCATCGCGTTGGGCACGGTCGCCAAGAAGCACAACCTGTACGCCAAGATCACCGGCGGGCAGCGCGTCGACCTGTTCGGCGCCCCGGTCCACGCCTTGCCGGAGATTTGGGAATACTTGGGGAAGGCCGGCTTCGAGAGCGGCCACGCCTACGCCAAGGCCCTGCGCACGGTGAAGAGCTGCGTCGGCTCGACGTGGTGCCGGTACGGCGTGCAGGACTCGGTCGGCTTCGCCATCCGGGTCGAGAATCGCTACAAGGGGCTGCGGGCGCCGCACAAGATCAAGTCCGCCGTCTCCGGGTGCGTCCGCGAGTGCGCCGAGGCCCAGAGCAAGGACTTCGGCATCATCGCCACGGAGCAGGGCTGGAACCTCTACGTGTGCGGCAACGGCGGCTCCAAGCCGCGCCACGCCGAGCTGCTGGCCGCGGACATTGATTCGGAGACGTGCCTCAAGTACGTGGACCGCTTCCTCATGTACTACACCCAGACCGCGGACCGGCTGACGCGCACCTCCGTCTGGCTGGAGAAGCTCGAAGGGGGCATCGAGTACCTCAAGGACGTCATCATCAACGACCGCCTCGGCATCGCCGCCGAGCTGGAACGGCGGATGCAACTCGTCGTGGACACGTACCAGTGCGAGTGGGCCGAAGTCGTCAACGACCCGGAGAAGCGCCGGCTGTACAACCAGTTCGTCAACACCGAGGAGACCGAGCCGACCATCGAGTTCGTCAAGGAGCGCGAGCAGTCCCGCCCGGCCGACTGGGGCGCATCGTTCACCGAGTTGACGATCCGCGGCCGGCGCCCGGCGCCAAGCGCGGCGACGGAAGGCACCGTGGCGCTCGCCGAGCCGGAGACGGAAACCGGGCGGTGGGTCCACGTCGGCAAGACGTGGAACTTTCCGCAAGACGGCGGGGCGGCCGTCAAGTACGGCAAGACGCAGATCGCGGTGTTCAATTTCGCGAGCCGCGGCGAGTGGTACGCGACGCAGAACATGTGCCCGCACAAGCGCGAGTTCGCCCTGTCGCGCGGCCTGATCGGCGACGCCGGCGACACGCCGAAGGTCGCCTGCCCGCTGCACAAGAAGACCTTCTCGCTGGAGACCGGCGCCGGCCTGAGCGACGCGGACTATTCGATCCGGACGTTCCCCGTGAAGGTCGAGGGGGACGACGTGTACCTGAACCTCCCCGCCATCGGCGCCCTGGACGAAGTCTTCGCGACGGAGAAGACCTGCAACGGCGGCTGCCACGCGGGCTGAAAAGGGGGAGGCGGAAGTTTCAACTTACGGGTAAGATGCACCGGGCCGGGCGCCGGCCCGTGTGCCGACTTCGTTTTCGTTGGAGTCCCGGCTTCAGCCGGTCTACGGGACTTCCACTCGTGGGGGACTGTCAACGCGTCGTCGAGCCGCCACCGAAGACCGGCTGAAGCCGGGACTCCAACGAAAGCGAAGTCGGCACACGGATCGCACGGAGTCGCCACTTGTTTCGCCCCATCCCCGAAACCCTGACCCGCGACGCCGTCCCCAAGTTGGCCGGCGAGTACGCCTCCCTTCTCGACACGCCCGGCCAAGCCCTCTGGCTCGTCCCCAACCGTTGGGCCGTCGAAACGATCCTCTCCGAACTGCTCGCCGTCACCCCCGGCGTCGTCGCCCCGAACATTTTCGCGTTCGACGAATTCGCCGCCTACGTCGCCGGCAACCGCGGCGCGGCGGCGACGGCCAGTCACTGGGCCGTCCACGACTTGATCGGCGAGTTGCACAAGAAGAAGGGTCTGCCGTACCAC
This sequence comes from Zavarzinella sp., assembly GCA_043744795.1. Lineage (GTDB taxonomy): Bacteria > Planctomycetota > Planctomycetia > Gemmatales > Gemmataceae > Zavarzinella. The sequence goes on from JAYTTY010000309.1 coordinate 3,973, forward strand.
GCGGCCATCGTGGAGCGGCGGGGGTTCTTCTCCTCCGCGGCCGGCTTGCTGCAAGAATTGGCCGAGAACGCGATCTCCCCGGACATCGCCGAAGCCGCGTTGTTGGCAATCGGAACGCCGAAGCGCGAAGATGCGGCCCGCCTGTGCCGGGCCGCGGCGGGCAAGGCGTTGGCCCACGACGTTTACGCCCACGCGGCGGCCGTGCTGGCCGCGGGGTTGCCAAAGGCGTTCGCCGGCGTGCGGACGGTGGTCGTCACCGGGTTCCGCTGGTTCAAGCCGTGCGAGCGGGTGCTGCTGGACGCTCTGTCGAAGCACGTCGGCGCCGTGCGCGTCGCCGTGTTCGCCGACCCGACGCGGGCGCGGCCGGCGGTCTTCGCGGAGAGCAAGGAGATGTGGGAAAGCCTGCTCGCCGACAAGCCGAAGGCGGCGGGCACGGCGGGCAAAGACCCGGTGTGCGACCGCCCGGCCGGGATTGTTCACCTGGCGCGGCACCTCTTCCGCGAGCGCGTGGAAGCGGGAAGCGACGCGGCCGGTGTCAGTCTCATCAAAGCGCCCGGCGTGTTGGGGGAAATGCGGCTGATCGCCCGCCGCATTCGGAAGTTGCTCAACGCCGGGGCCGACCCGGGACGAATCGTCGTCACCGCCCGCGACCCGTCGGCCACGCTCGACGTGTTGACGGACGTGTTCGCCGAATACCGCATCCCGGTGTACCACGAGGAGCCGGCGCCGTTGCACGCCAACCCGGCGGTGCGGACGCTGTTGCGGGCCGCCCAGCTTTCCGCCGAGGGCTGGCCGTTCGAAGCGGTGACGGCCCTCTTGCGCAGCAACTACTTCCGGCCGGCGTGGCCCGAGGCGGCGGACGACATGCCGCGGCACGCCGAGGGCCTGCTGCGGAAACTCGGGGAGCCGCGCGACAAGCGGGCGTACCTGCGGGCCGCCGCCGCGTGGGCCGACAAGCCGCCGGAAGCGCTGGAGGACGAGCAGGCCGAGACCGGCCGCCGCCGGCGCAAGGCCGTCCTCGCCAAGAAGTGCCTGCCATTCTTGACGAAGTTCTTCGACTTGTGGGAAGACCTGCCGGCCGCCACGCCGGCCGCCGCGTATACCGCGTGGCTGCGGACCTTCGCCCGCGAGACCGGCCTAGAAGCCGTCGCCGCCGAGATGTCCGCTGACCGCGATTCGCTCACCGCGTTGTGGGCGGCCCTCGGCCAGTGGACGACGCGCTCGATTCCCGCCCCCGACTTCTGGCGCGGCACGGCCATGATCGCCCGCCACACGGAGACGCCGCGATCCGCGAATTGGTCCGACCGCGTGCGTGTCTTGGCCCCCGAGGCGGCGGTTGAAGTCGATTGCGATTGGCTATTCGTCACCGGCTTGGGCGAGAAGAGTTTCCCCGCCCTCAACCCGCCGGACTCGCTGCTCGACGACGGCGACCGGGCCGCGCTGCGGGAACACGGCCTCGCCTTCCCGCCGGGCGAGCGCCGCCTGCCGCGCGAGCAATTGCTGTTCCTGCAACTCGTCGCCCGGCCGCGGCAAGAACTCATCCTCAGCTACCCGGCCGTGGACGAGCAGGGCCAAGACCTGGTGCCGGGGGCGTTCCTGCGGGCCGTCACCGAGACGTTCGCCGACGGGGTGATCCCCACCACGCATCAACGCATGTTGATCGAAGGCTATCTGACGCAAGAAGTCTTGTGCGACGCCGAGTACCGCGTGCAACTGGCCGACCGCTGGCGCGACGCCAAGGACGAAGACGCGATCATTCCCGTCGGCTTGTCCCCCGATTTGATTCACCACTTGAAGGCCGTGAAGCAACTCGCCGAGGCGCGCTTCCGCGACAAGTCGCACAACGAGTACAGCGGCCTGTTCCTCACGGAGGCGAGCAAGCAGCGCGTCCGCGACCGCTTCGGCCCCGAGCGCGTGTTCAGCCCGACGGCCCTCGAAACCTACGTCGCCTGCCCGTTCCGCTTCTGGCTCGAACACCTCTTGGGCCTGGAAGAACTGGAAGAACCCGGCGAGGAAGTCGAGCACACGCGCCGCGGGGCCGCCTACCACCGCGCGCTCTCGCGCCTGCACCGCCGCCTGCGCGACGCCGACCCCGGCATGACGCGGCAAGCCGTCCCCGAGACCGTCACCGCCGAACTGGCCGCCGAACTGACGACGGCCATCAACGAGTACGTCGCCCGCGCCCCGAGCGACGTGAGCCGGGCCTTGTGGCGACTCGAAGGCGAACGGCTCCAGCGCTCCGTGAAGAAGTACCGGGACTCTTGGAACATTTACCTGGCCGACTGGCACAAGGAAAAACTCGACCTCGCCCCGGCCCTCTTCGAGGCCGACTTCGGCCTCGCCCCCGCCGACGGCACGCCGTCGTTTCCCCCGCTCGTCATCACCGTCGGGGACACCGAAGTGCGCGTCGGCGGCCGCATCGACCGCGTGGACGTGGCCGCCCTGCCGGACGGCACCAAAGGCTTCTGGGTCATCGACTACAAGACCGGCCGCCGCACGAACTACTCGCCCGCCCAGTTGCAGACGCTCGAAAAGCTGCAACTGCCGCTCTACGCCTTGGCCGTGCAACAGGTCTTCTTTAATGGGGAACAGGCCCGCCCCCTCGGCCTCGCCTACTGGATGGTGACCGACGAGGGGACGAAGCGCATGCTCCCCGCCGGCCGGGCCAAGGCCAATGTCACCAACTGGTTCCGCGACCCCGCCGAATGGGACGCCTACCGCCAACACCTCGAAATCTGGGTCGCCCAACTCGCCACCCGCATCCGCAACGCCGAGTTCCCGCTGGCCCCGAGATCGGTCAATTGCACCGACACCTGCCACTTCGGCCAGGTCTGCCGCATCGCGCAGAGCCGCCGTGTGGAAAAGGACTGGGCGCTGAGTTTGCCGGTGCTGGGGGAAGTCGAGGAGGAAAGCGATTTGGTGATTTGAGCAGCGTGCGAGCAGCCGTCTCGGAGCGATGAATTTTCGGTCCAACGGACCGATTAACCCAGCCCAGCCCGCAAGGGCTGGGTCAACCGCCCGCCAATCGTCTCGGTCTGAAGGACCGATTATCTTTGGACTTCGGTCTTCGCGGCCCTGACGGGCTTGAGCGGATCATCGGTCCTTCAGACCGAAAGTCTCGCCGGCTCGCCAACCCAGCCCTTGCGGGCTGGGCTGTGTTAATCGGTCCGTTGGACCGAAAACCACGTGTCTGCTCCGGCATTCCTAACTCCGCTCTCACCGCCGCGAATCCAACTCCACCGCCGGCCAGCCCTTCTTTCCGGCGGCGCCGCCCTTCCGGGATTGGTTCCAACTTTAGGGCGGCACGTGCCCTTCAATGGTGATCCTGTTCGTCCCCGGGCGGATCGTGGCGCGGAACGGGGACTTGTCGGCGTTCGTGTACGCCCCGCACAGGTGGTCGTGCGTGGCGCGGGCGGGGCTGACGCACGCGCCTCTGAAAAACGGGCGGGGCTTACGGCGTCGTGTCCGCCTTCACCGGCTCGGGGGCCTTGCCCACGGCCGCCGGGGTCAAGGCTTCCGGCGAGGCTTGCATCCCGTTCGGGGTGGCGCCGGCGACGACGACCAGGGCCTTGCCGTGGGCGACCATGCGGGCGACGAAGCGGGGTTGCGTGAACTCGCCCACCACTTCCCACGCGTCCTTCTTCTCCGTCAGGCGGTAGACGTTGCCGTCCTTCGGCGTCAGGTACAGCCGGCCGGCCAGCACGGCGGAGGCCGGGGAGAAGACGTTGCCCTTGTCGCCGGGAATCGCCGGGGCAACTGTCCACATCACGGCACACAATCGCATCATGGCATCCCTCCTTTGAAAAGCGGCTCGAAGAATATTGTCAGCGAAAAAGAATCGGCGGGCGCCGGGAAAACACGCCCCGTGATCCGGTGTTTCACCCCCGCCGCCGCTCCGGGCACGCGAATTCAGTAGTCGGTGACGACTTCGGTTTTGACAGGCGGCCGCGCGTCGATTAGGCTACAGCCATCTGCTGGCTGGGGATGCCACGCGATCGGGCCGCACCCGCCAGGCGGATTCCTGCTCGCAACACGGCCGCCAAAATGGCGCCGGGAACGTTCCACGGGAGAGGCGCCGATGGCCGTTACGCCCGCCCAAGTTTACGGAAAGGCCAAGGCATTCGTGGACGCCTTGGGCAAACTCCCGGAGAGTCAGTCCGCGGCCGCCCCGAGCGGCCATTTCGGGCGGGACTACAACACGCTCCGCAAACTCGCGATGGAAGCCCTGCCGGGCGCCGACGACCGGCTGTTCGGGAAGTACGTCTCGGTCCACGCCGCCGCGGGCCGCGAAGTGTGCGACGCGAGCTTCGTCGAGATTGAGACCTACGCGCGCCAAATCTTGGGGCAGTTGACCGCCCCGCCGGATCGGCCGGCCGTTGGGGGTAGCCCGTCACCGCCCCCGGAGGAATCGGCGGCCGGCGAGGAAAAAGCCTACGACCTGACAGCCCTCCGGCGGGAGCACACCCAGGCGTACGCCCCGTGGGGCGCGGAGGACGACGCCCACCTCCGGTCCCGCTTCCTCGCGGGGGCGACAATGGACGACTTGGTCAGCGAGTTCGGCCGCCAAGCCGGCGGCATCCGCTCCCGCCTCCGCAAGCTGGGCCTCGATTCCCCAACCGGCGAACGACCGGGTGGCCAAGACCGCCCGTGACGCGGCCCTTGCCCCATCGACCAAGTCCGCCGCATTACTCGGAGCCGCCACATCGAGAAGGATTGGGCGCTGAGGTTGCCAGTCCTCGACGCGGAAGCGGTGGATTGAACTGAACAAGAATGGAACTCGCGTTTTTTGCGACGAATCGGCTCGAATTGTGAAGGTCTGCCAGAATCTCTGCCACTGCGCGCGACCGATTTGGCGAATTCTTGGCAATCCGACTGGTTCGGGATCGCGGTCGGGTGGACGGCGGACTATCCGGCTGTAATGGGGCGGCGGGCAACGTGGATTCTGCTCGACCACGCGTCAATCTTTTTGTACGTCCCACCAGCGGACGACGCCGTCGTAAGTTGCACTGACGAGTCGCTTGCCGCTCGGCGTAAAGCCGACCCAATTCAAAGGAAGGCCCTCTACTGGTTCGCGGAATACAAGCGCCCCGGTCGGCAGGTGGTAAATTCGGACTTCACCCAGAATATAATTGCCGTCCGCGCGCGGCTTGTCACGGCGGCTCGAACCGGCCGTCGCCAACCAATCGCCGGTCGGGTCAATGGCGCAGGCCAGCGTGTAGATGCTCTGGCCCATGTTCAACGGGATGACTTTCTTGTTGTCCAAATCAACGCGCACCACGCCGCGCCGCCCCGGCGGCGCGTCCTTTTCGAGAGTCTTATTGGGCACTTCGCCGCCGACTGGTTTCCACCTCCATGCCAAAATGCTGCCCTTCCGGCCGAACGTCACGCCGCTTGACATCCAGTTGTCGTCGGCTTCTGTTTTTTCGGGGACGAGCGACAAGGCAATCGTCTTTTTGGTCGCCACTTCCCAGAAGGCGACATGCCCGGTTCCGACGGCGCAGGCGATCCAAGCGTCATCCGGGCTGATCGTGAGATTTTCATGCGTGTATGTGTAGTACGCCTTATCGTCAGGTGTCCCGAATTCGGTGCGCTCATTCGGCTTGGCGGGGTCGAGTACGATTACTCGGTCTTGGGCGGCGATGGCGACCCGATTCCCCCGGCGGAAACAGACGGCCCCGTAGCGAACCCGTTCAGTGCGGGGGTCTTCGATTTTAATCGCGGCGACCGCTTTCTCCGCCTTGAAGTCCCAGATTCGCAGGACCGGGTCGCGCTCGTTGCTCGCCGTGACAATCCGGTCGCCGGACACGGAGACGGTCCCGATGCGGGCCTTGTGCCCGTTGGTGAACGGGCGGTGAACTTTTTTGCCCAAGTCGAGGATGGCCCCGTTGGCGTCAAGCGTGTCGCCTTCTTTCTCCCCGTCGTCGTTGCCCGTCGTCCCGACGACGACGACCTTCTCTTCGCCGATGATGGCCGCATTTTCGATCGCCAGATCCGGAAGTTTCATCTCGCCCGCGAGCTTGAGTCGGAGGCTCGGCTGGCCTGCCGGCCGGGGCGCCGCCGCGGTGAAGTGACTCACGAATGTGGATATCGCGACCGTGATGAAAGCGCCGGCGAAAATTGCTTTTCGGGTCATGCGTCACCGAGTAAAAGATTTCAACACGTTGGAACGCCCTCGGACGGCACCAGAGAACTTCGCGATTGATCCTTGATCAAAGGCGCTATTTTAGGTCCATTTTCTTAATCTTATCATCCGCGTCTGCCACGATGCCAACAAGGCTGACCGACGATTGCGTTTTTTGTTGGCCGTTGTGAGTGCCGCTGTAATTCGTCGTAATTTTGTATCTTGCCGCGTAACTGCCCGACCGGGGGTTTATATTCGCCTGATCGACCGCGTAAGTAATCTCGATGTCTCTGGAAACTACCTTGACATCATCCCAATTAATTTTATTTTTAGTCTCCATAAATTGCCGTTCTACTCTACTTAACTCCTCGTCACGCTGAAATCCTTCGGCGTATGTGGCGCCTTTGCCTGGAAATGAGATGGTTCCTGTAGCAGACGGGTTCTCTCCATTTTCGTCAGGGGACAACGCCCCCAGCACCGCCACCTTGATGACGAGTCTCGTGACTTTCGTTTGCGCCTTCGCGCCAATCGCCGCGGCATATTCATTATAAATGGATTGCGGCCCCTTCTTGATGGCCCCCTTAATGATCCCTGCCTGTGCGAAATTGTCCATCATCCCAATGCCGGTGGTGACGGCCCCGCCGGCCCGGAAGGGCACGGCGTCTTGCAGACTGTCGGCGACGGCAATGACGCCGGCATTGCCGGGGAGCGTGGTCGATTGGTTGACGGTCTCCGCGCTCGTGTCGGAGTCGTCGAACGCTTGCCCGTTGCGGACGCCCCATGAATGCGTCGTGGCGGCGCTGCCTCCCGTCATGGAGACGGTCTCGCCCGTCAGCGCCAAGCCGGCCCCGGCATCATGGTAATCGTGCGTATTGGTGATCGTGCCGCCGCCGGCGGACGCGCGATTGAAATTGTACGCGAGCGTGTACGACACGCCGTCCTCGTCAAGGCCGGACGAGAGGGAATTCGTGACCGTGAAGGCGTTGTTCGCCGCAAACGTCCCGACTTCCGAGGCGTGGTAATCGGCGGCCGCGCCGCCGCCGACATACGAGCCGCCGCCCGTCACGTCATCGACGGACGCGAACAACTCGTCCCGGTGAAAAAGTTCGGCGCCCGAGGTGGCGTACCCAGGCTCGTCGTCCACGACATGGCCGCTGTCGGCGAAATGCGATGCGGAACTAAATGAGTTCACGTCGACGGCCGTGCCGGACATCATGGTCTTGTTCGCCGTGAGCGATTCAGTCAAGGAATCGTGCCGTGATGTTACTCCGTGGAAGGCGAAGCCCGTGGCGTTCATGTCGTGGGCTTTCCAAGCCCAACCGTACGTCGCCATGTATTCCGGCGAGAGGTACGTCGAGCCGGAAATCGGGTTGTTGTACCCGTTCGTGAAGGTGTACTCGTACGGCGTCCCGTCCATGCCGGGGTAGCTGCTGTGGTAAGTCGTGGACGAGGCGTCAGACCCCGTGGAACTGCCACTCGACCCGCCCCCGGTCGTGTGGACCGAGAACGAGTCGTTCGTCGTGGTCTCGTACAGGCCGCCGAACATGTAGCCGCCCGTGGAAGAATAGCTCGCATGCGCATGGGCGGTGTCGCTGGCGACGTAGTCATAGTCGGTGTAGGTCAATTGGCCATAGCCGTTGCCGGCCGCCGTGAAGGAGAGGGAATAACTCCCGGCCCGCGCCGAATCCACTTGATTCGTGCTGGTGCCCCACTGGGACACGTTAGTTGTCACAATGTTTTGCGCAGAGGAATATGTGCCGGATTCGCTGTAGGTCTCCCCGGTAACTGTGAATATGCCATTGGCGTACGTCCCGGCAAGAACCATGTGTGACGTCGATTGGACATTGAAAGCGCCGGTCCCCGTGGTCCCAACTGCACTGCCGCTGGCGGTGTCCGAGGTGAGGTGACTCTCGTCCACCGTAACTGCAAACGTGCCGCTCGACCCAGACCCGGATTGATCGACTGTGACCGTACCGGTGTCATCGCGGCCGATGGCGTGGGTTTCGGTCGAACCGTTCGCGGACGTGGCATACCACGGGAGAAGAGTGGTAAAGTTGGTTAGCCCGTATGGCGTGGCGAGATTTTCCCTGGCTTCGAGTTCTTGAATGGTAAGCCGTGCAACCCGCGAAAACGGCTTGCGACATTCAAAGGGGGGGGCGATTGTTTGAACGAGTCGGGCGCGGGTGGTGCGATTCGTGCGGGTCATGTTGGCCATTCAGTTGGAGAGGTGTGGATAGTTGGGGATGCTAACCGAGCCAAAACCGTAAGTCAAAACAAAATCTGAAAAAAACTCTCAAATTCCAGCCGACGTGAACGACAGGGAACTGCGCCAACATCATTCGACCCCGGCAGGGGTCGCAGCGGCTGGCACCCCGCCGGGGTGCAAAAACATGGGAGCGCCGTTTCCCCCGGGTGCGCGAAGCGCGACCCGGGGCTAATCGCTGCCACCCTTCCGGGGTGAAAACCAGTCGTCGGAAGTCTTATTCAACAGGCGACGAACCGTTCCCCAAATCGCCCTTCACTTCCTCGGCCACCCTCTCCGGCGACCAAGCCCCTTCGTGGGCCGAAAGCAGTTGGCGGCTCGTAAAACTGACGCCCTCAGCGCCGCCGGGGCCGTCGGGCCAGCGGCCGGCGAAGGTGCCTTTGTCGGCGCCGTTGCGGCCGGCGATCCAACTGGGGGCGGCGCCGGATTGGGCGAACCACTCTTTGACGCGGTCGGCGTCTTGGGCGCTCTCTAAGCGGCCGATCAGTTTCGTGCTGCAATTGCCGAAGACGTTGTGGTCCACGGAGCGCGGGCTTTGCGTGCAGACCAGGCACGCCACGCCGTACTTGCGGCCTTGGGCGAACAGGCGCAGCAGCGGGCCTTTTGCCGGCGGCTGGGCGTTGCCGGCCGGCAGGTAGTCGCGGGCCTCGTCCAAGTAGAACAAGAGGCGCGGGCGGCCGCCCGAACTGCCGGACGTGACCATCCAGCGGTACACCTCGACGGCCAGCGCGGCGACGAACGCCTGCTTCTCCGCGTCGTCGGCCAGGGCGTTCAGGTACACCACGTTCAACGGCGTCTTGCCCGGCGCCGGGGCGGCGGCCAGCCAGCCCACGTCGAGCGGCCGGCCGCCGGTGAACAGCTTGGCCGACGGGCCGTGTTCCAACGTGGTGATCTGCCGGGCCAAGCGCTCGCGCTCGCTCTTCTTCACGAACTGGTCCGGGTCGTCCAACCCGAAGGCGGCCGGGTCGCGCAGGGCGGCGGCGATGTCGCCCAGGGTCAGGTCGCGCGGCGGGCCGGCGGTCAGCGTCCGCAGGAGTTGCAGCACGAACGTCTTCTGCGACTCGACTTCCCCGCTCGCCTTCGCCAGCGTCACCAAGTGGCTGGCGGCCGTCGCCAGCAAGTCGTCCACGTCGGCCGACTGGTCGGCGCCCACGCCGGGGGCCGGCAGTTTCAGCGGGTTCAGGCTGACGCGCGTGGCGTGGTCGGTCCCCGGGGTCAGGATTCGGACGGCAGCCGATTGCCTGAACCGGGCCGACCGCTCGCGCTCGGCCGGCGACAGCCCCGCCGGGTCGGCCGGCCGCAAGAATTGCACCAAGTCCCCCTGCGGGTCAACGGCCAGCACGGCGACGCCGGCAAGGATCGCTTCTTCCGCGACCACCTTCGCCAGCCACGTCTTGCCGCTGCCGGCCGCCCCGACGACGGCGACGTGCGTCTTCAGCGCGTCCACCGGAATCTCGGCCGGTTGCCCGCCGGCCGCCCCGACCCAGAGCATGTCCGGCACGGGCGCCGGCGGCGGCTCCGGTTCCGTTGCGGGCGGCGGCGGCGACTCGGCGCCCAGGAAACGGCCGAGCAGCGGGTGACTCACCAGGCGGTTTTGCCGGCGGTAAGCCGCGAACACCTCGGCTTTCGTGAGGCGGCGCTTGCCGGCCGGCGTGTCGATTTCCAAGTCGGCGGCTTGGCGGGCGACCGCGTCCAAGGCTTCGAGCGAGGCGTAATCAGGGAAGAGAAGATCGACGTGCTCGAACCCGGCGACGCCGCGCAGCTCGTTGTAATACAGCCGCCCCTTGGCCTCGCCGGACTTGCCGTACGCCAGCTTCTTGCGGGCGTCCGTCACCAGCACGACGCGGGCCGGCCGGGCGCCGTCCTCGATCATCCGGCGCAGCGCGCCGGCGACGCTGATGGTGCTGCCCGCGGTGATGAACGTTACCCCGGCGACCGCCGGCCGGCGGACGAGCAAGTCGTACGTCGCGTTTTCCGCTTGCGTCTCGACGGCCAGCCCGGCGCCGGCGAGCAGCGCTTCGGTCAGCCCGCGCAGGTTGTCCTTGTTCGGCGGCAGGCTCGCTTGGTCCGCGAGCGTCTTGGCCAGCCGGGCGTCGAGCGCCTCGGCCACGCAGGCGTCGATCAGCTTTTCTTCCGACTCGGGGTCGGGGGGCGGGGGCGGCGGGTTGGGGCCGTCAAGCGGCGGCCACGCGGCGAGCCACGCGGCCGGGTCTTTCGCGGCGGCGAGCGACTCTTGCAACTCGTCCCAGCGCCGGCGGGCGGCGTCGATGGCGCGGCGCGGGCGCAGGTCCACGGTGTCGCGGAAGCGGTCGGCGAACCACGCCGAGCCGAGCGGGAACAGCGTGTCTTGCTTGAGACGCGGCGTCACGCCCGGAGTTCCCTCGAACGGCTGGAGGAACGGCACCAAGCGGGCTTCGAGAATGGTGCGGGCTTGGGCGACGGACAGCCGGGGCATCGTGACCGTGTTCGCGGTCAGCCGGTCCAACGTCGCCTGCGTCACCATGCCGTTGGTCCCGTACTTCTCGAACTCGGCGCGCACTTCCGAGAGGACGAGCAGCGTGTTCCGCAGGCGGTCGTTCAAGTCGTGCAGCAGGCGTAAAACGCTCTCGATTTGGGCGGGCGGCAGGGTGTGGACTTGGTCGAAGCAGAGGATGAGCGGCTTGCCGTTGGCCCGCAGAAGCTGGGCTAGGACGGCCAGAACGGCAGCACACTGGGCCGGGTCCGGCGTGGCCGCCACGTCGGCCGGCCGCAGGCCGACGGCGGTCGCCTCGGCCGCGTCCAGCGCGTCGCCGCCGAGCCAGCGGGCGGCGGCTTCGGGCCTCGCGGGGTCGGCCCGGCGGGTCTTCACGGCGAGGGCGGTCCGCAGGAAGCGGTATAGCGCGGTCGTCGCCGTGACGGCCGCCGGCCCGCCGCCCGCCTCGGCCACCAGGCCGACGGCCAGCCTGTTGTAGTGGCCGTGGACGTCGGCCATCGTCTTGAACGGCATGCCGGCCGCCATCACCATGTCGTTCAACAGGCCGTACAGCGGCGTGTCGTGCCACGGGGCGGCGAACCCGTTCGTCAGCCGGCTGACGACGGCGTTTAGCACGGCCCGGTGGAGCCGGTCCGGGGCCGCGTACAGGTCGAGGAACGGAACCACGACCGCCCGCCCGTGGCCGGCCCATTCGCCCAGCCGGCGAAGCAGGTTGCTTTTGCCGGCCCCGGCCTCGCCCCACACCAGCGCGCCGACGGCTTCGTTCTGCTCGCCCGCCCGCCGGGCGAGGGCCGTCAGCTTGCGGAACTCGGCGTCGTGGATGCTCGCCACGTCGGCCGGCTGCGACCCCGCGGCCGTCACCCGGTGGTGGCTGAACGGGTTTTGCCGGGCGACGGCGGCCAAAAACCCGTCGGCGGTTTGCGACTTGGGGACAGTCATGGCGGGCGCACTCATCAGCGACCTCGGGAAACGTGCAACAAAAATTCGCCTTCCTCGCGGATCGCCGCCTCTTGCTGGGCCGGCGTCAGCCCGCCGTACCGCTCGTCCGACGTGAGCGTGAACCGCCGGTCAATGCGCAACTGCCGCAAACCGGCGTCGAACGCCTCGCGCAACACGGCCGGCAGGGCGGCCCGCAGATCGACCAGGCTGACGAAATTGTTCGAGCCGTGTTCGCGGTCGAGTCGGGTGAACGCGGCGTCGAACGCGGCCGCGAAGTCCGGCGCGGGCGTGGGAGAAGTCGGCCGAGTCGGGGACGCCGATGATGTCTTCACGTCTTCGACGCGGAAGAAGAGGCGGTCGCCGGCGGCGACGTAGCCGATGCCGGCGGGCAGGCCGACCGGGAACTCCCCCTGGGCGAGTTGGACGGCGATCTCATTTCGCAGCGGCTTGGACAGCTTCGCCACCAGCTTCGCGGCCGGGAAGGCGTGGGCGTCGGCCGTCCGGCAGTCGGCGATCAGGTGGGGCAACAGCGTCAGCGCCAGCCCGGCGAGGTCGGCCGTCAACACGACGATTGGCCCGAGCGTCTCGTGCGCCCCCTGCACGGCGACGGCCGCGAACGCGGCGTGCTTCAGCGCGGCCTTCGCCTCTTCGGGCGACAACCCCGCGGCCGCCGTCAACTGTTCCGGCGTCACCAACGGCGTCGCCCCGGCCGGCCGGTCCCAGTTCTTCAGGGCGTCAACCAACGTCGCCGCGTCGGCGACCGGCTTCGCCTTGCCCGCCTCCTTCCGCTCGGCCTTGGCCTTGTCCTTGGCGGCTTTCGCCTCGGCCGCCGTCGCCGCCTTCGCGGCCGCCTTGTCGGCCTTCACTTTGTCCTTCGCGGCCTTCTTCTCGTCCGCTTTCGCCGTCTTGGCCGCGGCCTTCTGGCCTTTGGCCGTGTCCTTCGCCGCCTGCTTCTCGGCCGCCTTCGACGCTTTCGCCGCGTCTTTGGCCGCCTCCTTGTCGGCTACCTTGGCGGCCTTCTCCGCGTCCTTCGCCGCCTTCGCGTCGGCCATCGACTTCGTCGCGGCGTCGGCGTGTTCCCGCAGCCACACGGCGAACGTGTCCTTCTTCGGGACGGCCACCGCGAACGCCGGCAGCGTCCCGGCCGCCGCCGCCGCCGTGAGGTGGGCGATGAACGGGGCCTGCAGCGGCTTCGCCAACGGCTTGGCCAAGTTCTTCAACAGAAGATGCTTGCCGTCCCCCTTCTTCAACAAGGCTTCCAACAGGGCCGGGCTGCTGGCCGTAAGCGAAGCGTCCTCCGCCAGGACGACCGGCGAATCCGGCCATTCGGGCACGGCGATGATCGCCTTGCCCTTGAACGCCTTGTTCTTGAGCGCGTCGGCAACTGCCGCCGTTTCCGCCGGCGGGTCAAGCCGGGCGAGCAAGCGGTCGAGCGGCACGGGGTAGGCGTCCCCGCCGGCCGTCTTGGAGGCGGTGAGTTCACTCACCAAGCGGTCGGCCAATTCAACGGTGGGGTTCGACTTCGGCATAGTTGTTGTGGATCAGTGGGCTGGGCGATGGATGGTTCACGTCTGAAGGGTGAGTTTTACCGCCGGCGAGCGGAGTTGACACCCGAAAAGGGGCGTGGGCGGTTTTTCGGGGACAGACCCGGGCGCTATGCGCGCGGCTTCGCGCTCACCTGTCCGCGTCTCTTCGGCCGCCTCGTTCCTCACCGCCGTCCGGCGGTCCCGTTGGAGTCCCGCCGTGAGGCGGTCTTGGGCCTCCCGCCCAAAAGCGGCCGGCGAACCGAGTCTTCGAGGGTTCGCCAACCGTGGGTGACATCTGTTCGCCCAATGGGTCGGACCGTCGAAGACTCGGCCCTCCCGCCTACCGCGGCGGAGAGATTACAGACCGCTTAAAAGCGGGACTCCAACGGGACCGCCGGACGGCGGCGACCTGGGCGGCGTCGTTGTGGAAATGAGGTTGGAATGGTTTTGACAGGCGGCGGCGCGTCGGTTAGCGTGCGAGTTTCCGTTGGCCCGTCGCGCCTTCAAGTCGTTCGCCCGGTTTGCGCATCCCGGAGTAAATCCATGCCCGTATCCTTCCGCTGGCCGCTGCTCGCCGCATCTTCGGCCGCGCTGGGAGTCTTCGCGGCGTGGCCTTTCCAACTAACACCGGAATCGCGGGCGGCCGACCCGCCGGCCGGCTCGCCGCGGGTGACTGTTTACGACCCCGATCCCAACCACTTGTGGAACCGGCTGCACGAGGCGATCTATGTGCGGCTCGACGGGGCGGCGGCGGACGAGCCGGGGGAACTCGACCCGTTGCTCTGGCAGCACAGTCCGTTTCTGGAAAAGAACGAGCGGTCCGACCGGGCCGTGGCCGTGCTGGACGAGTTCATCGCCAAGCGGGGCGACAAGCTGATCGCCGACCCCGGCAAGCGGGCGCTGCTCCAGCGCGACCTCTGGGCGCTGTTCGACACCGTGGCCCCGCCCGCGGGCGTCCCGGCCGTGCGGGAGAAGATGGAGACGCGAACCCAACTGGCGCGGCGGCTGGCGACGGTCCTGCCCCGGCTCGCGCTGACCGCGGACGAGATCAAGGCGCTGCCGGACAACTACGCCGAGGCCGTCGCGGCCGGGAAGTTCCCCAAGTGGTCCGACGCCGGCCGGCTGTGGGCCGCCGACGGGCCGTGGGTGCTGGTGGGCAACAAAAACGAGGCGCCGCTCGCCCGCACCCACGCCGGGTTCTTCGGCGGCCGGTCCGCCTTCTTCGTCTTCATGCGCGTCCCGGACGGGCGGGAGCAAACCTTGAAACATCTCGCCGACCTCCAGGCTCGGGGGGCGGACGTCAAGCCGCCGGCGGGCGGCGTCTATTTCGCGCTGGTGCGGCAGATGGTGCTGTTCGACGCCGCCGGCCGGATTACCCTGTCGCCCGTCGTCGAGTCGGTGCAGATTCGGGGATTGGGGGACCACGAGTTCAAATTGAGTCGCAAGGAGTTGACGGCCGGGAGGCCGAGCCTTGCCCCGCTCGGGCCGGAGGACCGCGAGCGCGAATATCACCTATTCATGGGGCGGAACGTCGGCGTCGGGCGGGCCAAGGTTCTGGACACCTGTGTGAAGTGCCACACGCCGGACCGGCTGGAGAGCCACGCCCGCACCTTCCCGCCGTTCCAATCCGCCCGCCCAACGCTGATCGCCTCGACCCGTGATGACGAAGTCGGCCGCGCCCGCGGGGCGAAGTGGAACAGCTATGAGTGGGGGCTGCTGCAAGGGCTGACCCTCGCGGAGACGCGGGAATAGGCGGGGGTTGAAGGGCCGGGCGCGGCCCTTTGGTTCCAGTAACATTGAGTGCCTTCGGAAAGAATGCGCCCCTGACACGTCGGCCCCATCGTCGTTTTTCGCTCCGCGAAAAGTCGGGCTTCCCGCCCGGAGCGTCTGGGCCTGCGGGGGAAAGTCAGACTTTTCGCGGAGCGAAAAGCGACGATGCTCACGCCCGGCCTTTTTTGCTCCGAACGCTCTTCATCAACTCCCGCCCCAGCGCCTCCGCCAGCGCCGGCGGGACGGCGTTGCCGATTTGGCGGGCGATGTCCACTTTCGTGCCGGCGAACGTGAAGTCTTCGGGGAAGGTTTGCAGCAATGCGCCTTCGCGCAGGGAGATGGTCCGTAGTTCCTCCGGGTGGCCGAATTGGCCGCGGGTGAAGCTGTCGAACCGGGCGGTGACAGTCGGGGCCGGCCCGTCCCAGGCCATGCGGCCGTAGACGTTGCGGTGGCCAATCTCCGACGCGGATCGGCGGTGGCAGGCGGCCAATAGTTCCGGCGGGAGGTGCGTTCGGCCTTGGCCGGGCTTTACGGCGGCGAGGCGGGCCTTGTTCAAGGCGCTCAGGCGGTCGCGGCGGTGGTGCGGCCAATCGGGGTGGTCGGTGCCGTCGGCGGGCGTCGGCGGCAAGTGGCCGATGGCGTCGCGCACCGTGGGGCGGCGCGTCACCGGCGTCGGGAACTCGAACGCGGCCGGGCCGAGGTCGCGGCTTTCGCCGATGACGAAGACGCGCTTGCGGCGCTGCGGGACGCCGTAGTCTTGGGCGTCTAATTCTTTCACCTGCACCCAGTACCCGAGCGACTCCGCGAGGTAGACGGCGGCGGCCAGCGTGGCCTTGCCGCGGCGCCCCTTGAGGCCGGGGACGTTCTCCATCAGGAAATAACACGGCCGAAGGGCGCGGATCAACTCGGCGTACTGCATCACGAGGTTGTTGCGGGCGTCCCCGTCTTCGCCGATGCGCTGGACCGAGAAGCCCTGGCACGGCGGGCCGCCGGCGAGGAGGAACAGCCGTTCGTTCTCGGGAAGTGGCACGTACTTGGCGGGGTCGGCCAACACGTCGGCGATGCCGACGCACTCGGCCCGGTGCGCGAAGTAGCGCGGGTTCCGGGCGTGCGTCTGGACGCAGCGAGGGTCGGTGTCGAAGCTCAGGCGCACGTCGAAGCCGGCGCGGGCGAGGCCGAGGGCCAGGCCGCCGGCGCCGCTGAAGGCGTCAACGCAGGTAAACGCCACGCGCCCGCCCCCCGTTCTTGAGGCCCGCGATCACGCTCGAAAACGACGAACTGACCGGCGCTTCCACCGAGGGAATGTCGCCCAAGGCGTGCGTCGGCGACTTCAGCTCACCGGCGACATGGGCGGCGACGGCGGCGGCGAACATCGGCGGGACGGCCTCGCCGATCTGCTTGAACACGGCGTCGAAAGTGCCGTGGAAGGCGTAGCCGCGCGGGAAGCCTTGCAGCGTGGCGGCTTCGCGGATCGTCAGCCCGCGGTCCTGCTCGGGGTGGACGTATCTTCCACTGGCCGGGTTGCGGGCGTAGTGCGTGATGGTGATGGCCGGCTGGTCCCACGCCAAGCGGCCGTACACGTCGTAGAAGCCGCGGACGCGGTCGAGGCACTTCGGGCCGACGCCGGCCGGCCGGCTGCCGCCGTCGTGCGGGACGGCCCGGATGGTATCGAGCGTCCCCGGCCGGTGCGTCGCCGAGCGGTGCATCGGGTCGGCCGGGTCACTCTCGCCGGCGGCGACGGCCGGCAAGTCGCCGATGGCGTCGCGCACCGTGCGGTACGCGGCCGGCTCCAACAGCGGCCGCGGCAGCGGGAAGTCCCGCCGCATCGCCAGCACCAGCGAGCGGAACCGCTGTTGCGGCACGCCGAAGGCCGCGAGGTTGTAAATCTGCTGCCGGACGGCGTACCCGGCGGCTTCCAGCGTGCGGCGGCCGGCCGTGAAGTCGGCCCAATACTTATGGGACAGCATCTCCGGCACGTTCTCCATCACCACGGCCACGGGGTTCAACCGGGCCGCGATGCGGCAGAACACGGCGACGAGGCTGTTCCGCTCGTCCTCCGCGGCCCACCGCTTCTTGCGGTGCGACGAAAACCCTTGGCACGGGGCGCAGCCAATTAGCACGAGGGGCCGGGCGGGGTTGTAGCCAACGTCCGCGAGCAGGTCATCCAAGGCGGACGGGTCGGCGTCCAGTTCCCGAACATCGCGGAGCAAGCCGCGGCCGGGAATGTTGCGAGAGTACGTGGCGACGGCGTCCGCGTTGATGTCCACGCCGCCGCGGACGCGGAACCCGGCCGCCGCGAAGCCGGCCGACATGCCGCCGCACCCGGCGAAGAAGTCGAGGACTTGCGGGGCCGCGCGGGGCGGCTTGCCGAAGCGCATGGCGGCGAGGCGGGCTTGGGCGCGGAGGGCGGGGGTCATGGGATGGATTCTAGCGCATGCGGGCGGGGGTTGCCGGGAAAACCCGTTTAGCCGCGACGCGACGCTTCGGAGTGGAGCGCGGGCCGGCCATCTATCACGGCATTCCGAACGAGCGGTGACATCGGCCCGCTTGCTCCCCCTTCCCGAAGAGGGAAGGGGGAGCAAGTGGGTGACGCTCACGGATCGTCGGGGCCGGCTTTTGCGGCGGGAAGCCCGCGCTCCACTCCGAAGCGTCGCGTCGCGGCTAAACGGGTTCTCCCGCGGCGCCCCCCCCGCCGGGTTGTCAACCGGCGGCCGCGCCGTACAACACCGGCACGACTGAGGACTTCCGTCGCCCGGCCCCCTTCTCCCGCCGGCAGGACGTTCCGACGGACTCAGACTCGCGGGCCGCCATTCGCCGGCGGCCACTTCACCGGCCCTTTGGGAACGATACCCCCATGCTGATGTCTCGGCCTGTCCGCACGTTTACCGTGTTGCCCCGCCTCCCCGACCG
Source organism: Zavarzinella sp. (assembly GCA_043744795.1). Taxonomy (GTDB): domain Bacteria; phylum Planctomycetota; class Planctomycetia; order Gemmatales; family Gemmataceae; genus Zavarzinella. Next base: position 21,975 of record JAYTTY010000309.1, read on the forward strand.
CCTGAAGGCCCTCCACGAGCTGTCGTACAACCTCTGGTGGTGCTGGCACGCGGACGCCGTCGCCCTGTTCCGCCGCATCGACGCGGACCGCTTCGAGGCCCTGGACCACAGCCCCATCCGGCTGCTGAACTCGGCCCCGCAGGAGCGGTTCGACGAACTGGCCGAGGACGACGGCTTCCTCGCCCACCTCGACCGCGTCCGCGTCGCCTTCACGACGTACATGAAGGCCCCGACGTGGTTCGTGGAGAAGTACCCGCAGTCCCCGCCGAAGATCGCCTACTTCTCGGCCGAGTTCGGCATCCACGAGTCCGTCCCGGTCTACTCCGGCGGCCTCGGCGTCTTGGCCGGGGACCACTTGAAGTCCGCCAGCGACCTCGGCCTGCCGCTCTCCGGCGTCGGCCTGATGTACCGCGAGGGGTACTTCCGCCAGTACCTGAACGCGGACGGCTGGCAGCAGGAGCGCTACCCGGAGAACGACTTCTTCAGCCTGCCCCTGATCGGCGAGAAGGCGGCCGACGGCTCCCCGCTGACCATTTCCGTCGCCCTGGCCGGCCGGGAGGTGTTCGCCCGCGTGTGGCGCATCGACGTCGGCCGGATTCACCTGTACCTGCTCGACTGCAACATCCCGCAGAATAGCACGGCCGACCGCAACATCACCGCCCAACTCTACGGCGGGGACGAGACGACGCGCATCCAGCAGGAGATCGTCCTCGGCATCGGCGGCCTGCGCGCCCTGAAGGCCCTCGGCCGGACGCCGACGGTCTGCCACATGAACGAAGGCCACTCGGCCTTCGCCGCCCTCGAGCGCGCCCGCGTCCTGATCGAGGACAAGGGCTTCGACTTCGCCACCGCCATCGAGGCCGTCAAGGCCGGCACGGTGTTCACCACGCACACGCCGGTCCCGGCCGGGAACGACGCCTTCCCCGCCCACATGATGGACCAGTACTTCGGGGACTACCTGAAGGGGCTGAAGCTCGACCGCCAAGGGTTCTTGGCCTTGGGCCGGGAGAAGCCGGGCGACGAGGGCGAAAAGTTCTCCATGACCGTGCTGGCCCTGCGCACGGCGAACGTCTCCAACGGCGTGAGCAAGCTGCACGGCGTCGTGTCCCGGCGCATGTGGAAGGCCCTGCACCCGGACTTGCCGGAGGCCGAGGTGCCGATCACGGCCATCACCAACGGCGTCCACACGCAGACGTGGGTGGCCCCGGAAATGGCCGTCCTGTTCGACCGCTACCTCGGGTCGGCGTGGCAAGAGAAGCCGACCGCGTTCGAAGTGTGGGCGAAGGCCGACCACATCCCGGACGCCGAGGTCTGGCGGACGCACGAGCGCTGCCGGGAGCGGCTGGTGGCCGTCACGCGGTCGCGGACGGCCAAGACGCTCGAACGGCTCGGGGCCTCCCGGGCCGACGTGGTCGCCGCCGACGAGATTCTCGACCCGTCGGCCCTGACCATCGGCTTCGCCCGCCGCTTCGCCACGTACAAGCGCGGCACGCTGATCTTCCGCAAGCTGGACCGCCTCCTGGCCATCCTGAACAACAAGGACCGCCCGGTGCAGTTCCTGTTCGCCGGCAAGGCCCACCCCAAGGACCAGGGGGGCAAGGAACTGATCGCCCAAGTGTCCCGCTACTCCAAGAACGCGGACTTGCGGCGCAAGGTCGTGTTCCTCGAAGACTACGACATGAACGTGGCCCGCTACCTGGTGCAGGGCGTGGACGTGTGGCTGAACAACCCGCGCCGCCCGCTGGAAGCCTCGGGCACCAGCGGCATGAAGGTGTGCGTCAACGGCGGCATCAACCTGAGCATCCTCGACGGGTGGTGGGACGAGGGCTACCGGGCCGACAACGGCTGGAAGATCGGGTCCGGCGAGGAGTTCCCGGACACCAACTACCAGGACGAGATCGAGGCCAACGCCCTGTACGACCTGCTGGAGCGCGAGATCGTCCCCGAGTTCTACACGCGCGGGGCCGACGGCCTGCCGCGGGCGTGGATCAAGCGGATGAAGCGGTCCATCAGCACCAACGTGGCGGCCTTCAACACGAACCGCATGGTGAGCGACTACACGCGCGTGTGCTACATCCCGTCCCAGATCCGCCAGGCGGCCCTGGTCGCCGGGGACTACGCCGCCGCCAAGGACTTGGCCGCGTGGCGCAGCCGCCTGACGGCCGCGTGGAAGGACGTGAAGGTGGAAGACGTGACCGCCCCGAAGGCCGACGCCATGCACGTCGGCGACGTGCTGCCCGTGAAGGCGAAGGTCCACTTGGGGGCGCTGACGGCCGCCGACGTGGAGGTGCAACTCTACCACGGCGTGCTGGACAACAGCGGCGAGATCACCGACCCGAAGCTGGCCGTCCTGGAGCCGGTGGGCAACAACGGCACGTTCGGGGCCAGCATCAACTGCCAGGCCAGCGGCCAGTACGGCTTCTGCGTCCGCGTCCTGCCGAAGCACCGCCAACTGTCCCACTCCTACGAGCCGGGCTTGGTGACGTGGGGGTAAGACAAAAGCCGTTTCGCCGCCAAGACGCCAAGGCCGCCAAGGTGTAACCAGATTCTCTGGGGGAACGTCGCACCCCCGCCCCCGGCCGTCGCCCCGCCGGGAGCGCCGACGTCCTCGTCGGCTCGGTGTCTTCCCCCGTCGCGGCAGGCAACGGACACCAGCCGACGAGGACGCCGGCGCTCCCGGCGGGGCGACGGCCGG